>CAZQII010000016.1:0-27557 GCA_964593825.1 uncultured Ruminococcus sp. | reverse complement strand
GGTTACTACAACCCCCTCACCGATCCCGCAGAGATCAAGATCGATGCAGATAAGGCAAGCAAGTGGATCGCAAACGGCGCTCAGCCCACCCAGACCGTAAGAACACTTCTCAAAAAGACCGATATCATTAAGTAATCTCGTCCAAAAGAATTCGAAAGGATTGTTTCTTACAGAAACGGTATTGCAATGGATCTGAAGGAAGTACTCGCAGGCATTGCTAAGGCTATAGTCGACAATCCCGATGATGTAAATGTTGAAGAGGTCGTGGACGGTGACGACGTTGAGCTTACGCTCACGGTTGCCGAAAGTGACACGGGCATGGTAATCGGACGTCACGGCAGGATCGCAAAAGCTATACGCCAGGTTATGAAGGCTGCGGCAAATACATGCGGCAAGCATGTTACAGTTGAAATTAAATAAAAAAAATTCCGAGCATTTTCTTTTGCTCGGATTTTCTTTTTGAAAAAATATTTACATCGGCAAATATTTATGATAAAATAATTATAATATACCTTGGCGAAGGAGGTCGGATATTGGAAAGAAAAAGGATCGTTATCGGAATAGTCGCGCATGTGGATGCGGGAAAAACAACGCTTTCGGAGGCGCTTCTTTACAAATGCGGCACACTGCGCGAAATAGGACGCGTGGATAAAGGAACGGCATTCCTCGACACTCACTCCATAGAAAGAGAGCGCGGGATCACCGTCTTCTCAAAGCAAGCGTCGATGAGGACGGACAGCGCGGACATTACTCTGATAGACACGCCCGGGCACATCGACTTTTCATGCGAGACCGAGCGCCCCCTCTGCATACAGGATTACGCCATTTTGGTGATCAACGGCGCAGAGAGCATCGACGCACACACCAAGGCGCTTTGGAACCTGCTTCTCTCAAGGGGGATACCGACATTCATTTTTATAAACAAAACGGATATAGCCAATCAAAGCCGAGGAGAAATACTCGGGGCGATAAAGAGCGAATTCAAATGCGCTGCGGTCGACTTTTCGATCTCGGAGCGCGCGGAGCTCATCGAGGAGATCGCATCATCCGATGCGGTGCTGATGAAGGAGTTCTTTGATACGGGAGACATCTCGGAGCAAAGCATCGCCCACGCCGTAAAGGACGGGCGCATTTTTCCCTGCTGCTTCGGCTCCGCCTTGAAAATGAAGGGCATCGATCGACTGATAGATATTATAGACAGGTATACCCTGCCGCAGGGATATCAGGAGCGCATCTTCGGCGCAAGGGTGTACAAGATATCCCGCGACGAAAATAACCGCAAGCTCACATTTGTGAAGATCACGGGCGGGATCCTGCACCCGAAGGACGCACTCTATCACAGCGACTCTGGAGGCGAGCCTGTTGAGGAAAAAATAGAAGAAATACGCCTTTATTCTTCAAAAAAATATACATCCCTGAAGGTTGCCGGACCGGGAACGGTATGTGCGCTTGTCGGCCCCGAAAAAACGCAGGTGGGAGAAGGGCTCGGAATGGAGGGCAATGACATCGCATCGCTTACGCCGGTGCTCGATTACAGGATGATCCTGCCGAAGGACACGGATGCATACGCCCTGTATTTAAAGCTCCTGACGCTCAAGGAGGAGGATCCGACGCTCGGAATAAGCTTTGACGAAAAAACGCGAGAGATCAAGATAAACCTGATGGGCGAAATTCAGACGGAGGTCCAAAAGCGCATAATAAGCGATCGCTTCGGCGTTGACGTTGAATTTGACAGCGGTAGCGTTCTTTATAAGGAGACCGTCGCAGAGCCCGTAACGGGCTCCGGGCATTTCGAGCCGTTAAGACACTATGCGGAGGTGTATCTGCTAATAGAACCGTTGCCCGAGGGGAGCGGCATAGTGGCCGACACGGACTGCGACACCGATTTTCTGCCCTTGAACTGGCAGCGTCTCGTTCTTTCGCATATAGAAGAACGGGTGCACCGCGGTGTCCTCATCGGAGCGCCGCTCACAGACGTGAGAATAACGCTCAAGGCCGGGCGCGGACATATAAAGCACACCGTGGGCGGAGACTTCAGGCAGGCGACATATCGCGCAGTGCGACAGGGGCTGATGAAATCGCGCTCCGTTTTGCTCGAGCCGACATTTGATTTTACGATAACGCTGCCGTCGGAAAATCTCGGGCGCGCCATGACCGATATAAGCAATATGCACGGCGAGGCCGCGATTGCCGAAATCTCGGACAGGACAGCGCGGATCACGGGCAACTGCCCCGTTGCGACCATACGCAATTACGCTACCGTCCTCCGCGCATATACAAAGGGCGCGGGCACTGTCGAATTTCGGATAGGAAAATACGCACCATGCCACAACAGCGATGAAATTATCGAAAGATCCGGGTACGATCCACTGCTCGACGAGCGAAATCCGGCGAGCTCCGTCTTCTGTAAAAACGGCGCCGGCTATGCCGTCGCGTGGGACGAGGCGGACGCCCTAATGCATATTCAGCTCTCGGGAGCATCGGAGGCCGAGTGCGACATCTCGTCCGACAAGCCCGCAAGGACAAAAAAGAAAAGCTCCGTTTCCGTCGACAGCGAAAAGGAGCTCATGGATATATTTGAAGCAACTTACGGGAAAATCAAACCGCGCAAAATATATGAAAAGAAGGAAAATTCTGCGGCAGAATATAAAAAACCGCAGAAGCTAAAGCCCCGCGGCGACGAGCTCGTCATGATCGACGGATACAATCTCATCTTTTCGTGGGACGAGCTGCGCAAATGCGCGGAAAACGATCTGTCGCATGCGCGCGATGTTCTTATACGCATGATGTGCAGCTACTCCGCATTTAAAAAATGCAAAACGGTGATTGTCTTCGATGCATACAAAAGGAAGGATAATTGCGGAAGCACGGAGGTCATCGGCAATGTCAGCGTCGTATATACCAAGGAATCGGAAACGGCCGATTCTTATATTGAAAAAGCAGCTTACGAGCTTGCCGATCGATATTTTCTCCGAGTTGTCACCTCGGATATGCAGGAGCAGTTCATCGTTCTCGGCGTCGGAGGATACAGGGTCGCGACCTCGGAATTCCGCAAAGAGGTGGAGACGGTCTCACTCGAGATAAGCGAGGCCGTTAAGCTGTATTCGAAATAGCCGACCGCGCGTCAAAGAACGAACTCGAAATGCGTGCGGTCCGGATATCTTCCCTCCGACTCCGCAAAATATTTTCTCATAAGAGCCAAGGACGGCAGATTTTCGTTTATGACATCGCACGAGAGCTTTTTCAGATCCAGCATTTCGGCAAGCTTTATGCACGCCTGCACCGCGAGCGAGCCGAAGCCGCGGGACTGATATTCACCTGCGATCCTTATCGCGAACTCACATTCACCGCGCATGTCGAAGGCGAACAGCTGTACCTCACCTATCAAAGCTCCGTCCGTGCGTATCGCAAGGGACAAGGATGTGCCCCTCGCCCTGCCGTCCTCGGCAAACTGCAAGAAGAAGTCGTCCGCCGCATTCGGATCGTCATCCCTGTAATCGTATCCCCAAAAGCGGTTGAGCTCCGCATCTCTGCAAAGTGCGGCATACGCCTCTGTGTCGGCTTCCTTGAGCTCATCGAGAGTTACCGCGGCATTCTCCACCCTTATGTTCTCCGGAGCGAGCTCAAGCTCGCTCTTTATCCGAACGCGATAGGAATCATCTCCCTCGCTGTCCGCATCAATATGCAAAAATCCGAGCGAAAGAATGAAGGAGACCGCCTCCGTCGGGACATCCGCAAAAACAAGGCCGATCTCTTCCCTGCGCGCATACTCGGCGACCTCCGCGATTGCGGCGCCGATATCGGCATCCTCGCCAAGCTCGAACGGATACAAAAACATGTATCGCCCGAGATCGAATATACGTATTACGGCACAGCCGTCAACATACGCCGCGGCATAAGAGACATCCTCATCGGAA
Organism: uncultured Ruminococcus sp.; assembly: GCA_964593825.1. Classification (GTDB taxonomy): domain Bacteria; phylum Bacillota; class Clostridia; order Oscillospirales; family CAG-272; genus UBA1740. Next base: position 23,640 of record CAZQII010000016.1, on the reverse strand, counting down.
AGATCCAGTCCGTTCAGTATCTCAAGGCCGTATTCATAGCCAAGGAAAAGCCGGCGCGCCAGCTTTTCCTTATTTTTTTCGTTTATTTCGGAAAATTTAATCATTTTTTTCGTCCTCAAGCGCAAGCCTCAGCGCACGGCACACCTCATCAAAAGTGCTCGCCCTGTTGATCGCCGCACGAATTTGCGCCGCGCCTCTGAATGAATGCAAATAAAGTGCGATCTGCTTCCTCGCCTCGGAAACAGCGCGGTGCTCTCCCTTTTCCTCTATCGCGATCTTAAGCTGAAGGATGGCACATTCTACGCACTCCGAGAGCGTCGGCGGAGTATATACGCGCCCCTCTGCTCTCGCTTTTATTTCCTCGAAAATAAAAGGATTTCCGACCGCGCCGCGTCCTATCATAATTCCGTCGGCGCCCGTCTCGCCGAGCATGGAGAGTGCGGAATCGGCATCCGTAATATCCCCGTTTGCGATAACGGGAATGTGCACCGCCTCCTTCACCGCTCTTATGACATTTCTGTCCGGTGCGCCGGAATACATTTGCGCCCTTGTCCTGCCGTGGACGGTGATCATATCGGCGCCGCCAGCCTCGGCGGCAAGAGCACATTCTACCGCATTTATATGCTCCGAGTCTATGCCCGTGCGGAGCTTTACCGTGCACGGAACGGACACCGAGCCTTTTACCGCAGAGGTGATCCGCTCTATAAGATCGGGATCCTTCATCAGAGCACTACCCTCGCCGTTTGAAAATATCTTATTTACGGGACAGCCCATATTTATATCGATCGCGACGGGCAACACGCCGCCGGCGGTATGCGTGGAGAGTATCTCGGCCGCCCTTGCCATATGCTCAGGCTCGGAGCCGAAGATCTGAATGGCACATGGCCCCTCATCCTCCTCCAGCCGTGCAAGCTCAAAGGTCTTCCTGTCGCCGAAGCACACTGCCCTCGCGCTCACCATTTCGCTCACTGAATATTCGGCACCGTGAAGATGCGCCACCACCCTCATCGAGCGGTCGCTGAAGCCCGCCATCGGCGCCAGCGCGAGCCCGTGCACCATTCCGAGCTTATCGAACAGTACCTTCTTATCCGTCATCTTATCGCTTGTATTCATCGGGGATATCTCCGAGGGGCTCGAGCGAGCGCTTCAAAATTCCGTGCGTATATGCTATTATTATACCGTAATTTGAAAAAGGAACGCCGAAATCCTCCGCCTGTGCGGCTCTGTACTGCACCTCACGCTCCGTGAGCATGCATCCGCCGCAGTGGACGATGAGCGAATACGGGCTGAGATCCTCGGGAAAATCCTTACCGGAGGTAAATTCGAAATTTAGCCTCCGACCCGTATATTCCCCGATCCACCGCGGCAGCTTAACGGTGCCTATATCTCCGCATTGACGGTGATGGGTGCATCCCTCGGATATAAGGACCGTGTCGCCGTCCTTAAGGCGGTCGAGCGCAAAAGCGCCCTTTACCGTGCCGAGGAGCGTGCCCTTATAGCGTGAGAAAAGTATGGAGAACGAGGTGAGCGGAATGTCGCGCGGCACGGCTGCCGCCACCCTGCCGAACGCCTGAGAATCCGTGATGACGAGCCGCGGCGGCTTTTTTAAGGATGCGAGAGCCGCACCGAGCTCCGTGTCACGGCAGATGAGCGGCATGGAACCTGCGTCCAGCACATCGCGTATTGTCCTTTGCTGCGGAAGAATGATCCGTCCCTTCGGCGCGGAGGCATCGATGGGGGTCACGAGCATGACCGTGTCCCCCTCGGATATAAGATCGGAAACGATACGCCTTCCGCTATCCTCTGGCATGGCGAGAGCTATCATATTTTTAAGTGCCTCGATCCCCTCGCCCGTCTCGGAGCTGACGTAGATCTCCCTTTCGCAAAGCTCGTGACGCTCATGCAAGAGATCGCATTTTGTAAAAGCCGTTACAAGCGGAATTTTCTTTTTTTCGATAAGCGAAACGAGCTCCTTATCCGCCTCGGAAGGTCCGAGGCACGCATCTACGGCAAGGACGGCCACATCGGCATAATTAAGAACACGGCGCGTCCTTGAAACTCGCATATCGCCGAGCTCACCGCCATCGTCAAATCCGGGAGTGTCGATGATCACGACCGGACCCAGCGGGAGGAGCTCCATAGCCTTTGAAACGGGGTCGGTGGTCGTCCCTTTGACATCCGAAACAACAGACATCTGCTGTCCGGTCACCGCGTTGACAAGGCTCGATTTTCCCGCATTGCGCAATCCGAAGAAGCCGATGTGAACTCTTTCGGCACTCACAAGTTCGTTGCTTGCCATATAAATCTCCACTTCGTTTTATAATCTTGATCTTAGAATCTAAAGTCTCTCTTGTTTGAATTTTTTATATCTTTTATGTTTTCTGCCGCGATTTTTCTCGCCTTTTCGTTCGGAATCTTTTGAAGCTCGCGCTCGATAAGCTCAAATCCGAGCTTCTTTGTTTCCTCACTCGCATAATCTGTAAGATACTCCGCAAGGGTCATAAGAGCATTGGGGTGGCAGCAGTTTTGGATCTGACCGGTCTTGCACAGCGACATGAATCTGTCGCCGGTTCTTCCCTCACGGTAGCAGGCGGTGCAGAACGACGGGATGTGTCCGCACTCGATGAGCCAGCGTACGACCTCGTCGAGCGTGCGCTGATCCGAAACGTCAAACTGCTCGGAATCGTGGGGACGCTCCTCCTCGGTGTATCCGCCGACAGATGTTCTCGAGGCGCCGCTGATCTGCGATATTCCGCAATTAAGCACCTTTCCGCGCACGGTCTCCGACTCTCTTGTCGAGATTATCATTCCCGTATACGGAACCGCAATTCTGATGCAGGCAATGATCTTCTCGAACATCTCGTCGGAGATAGAGTTGTCGAATACATCGGGGTCGATATCATCCGCGCGCTTGATACGCGGCACGCTGATCGTGTGCGGTCCGACACCGTGGACAGCCTCCAGATGCTCGGCATGCATCATGAGTCCGACAAATTCGTACATATAAAGCTCAAGTCCAAAGAGAACGCCGAGTCCGACATCGTCGATGCCGCCCTCCATAGCTCTGTCCATGGCCTCCGTATGGTAATCGTAATCGTGCTTCGGTCCTGTCGGATGGAGCTTAAGGTAGCTTTCCTTATGATACGTTTCCTGGAAAAGTATGTACGTTCCGATTCCGGCCTCCTTAAGCTTACGGTAATTCTCCACCGTCGTCGCCGCGATATTTACGTTCACACGGCGAATGGCGCCGTTCTTGTGCTTTACGGAATATATTGTTTTGATGCACTCGAGAATATATTCGATAGGATTGTTTACTGGATCCTCGCCGGACTCGATCGCAAGGCGCTTGTGACCCATGTCCTGAAGCGCAACGACCTCGCGCGCGACCTCCTCTTGCGTAAGCTTCTTCCTGCATATATGCTTGTTCTTCAAATGATAGGGGCAGTAAACGCAACCGTTCACGCAGTAATTCGACAAATAAAGAGGCGCAAACATTACTATTCTGTTGCCGTAAAAGGCGAGCTTTATTTCCTCCGCAAGCTTAAAGAGCCTGTCGGTCATGTCGGGCAGATCGCAGGCGAGCAAGACTGCCGCCTCTCTGTGCGAGAGTCCCGCGCATTTTACGCCCGACTCCGTTTTTCTCGGACGCGCCTTTTCGAGTATCTCGTTTATAAGAGCCTCGTTGTGTTTGTTTTCCTCCGCATATTTAATGGTGGCGAGGATCTCCTCGTTGTTGATGAATTCCTCCGCCTTAAGTGATTTGGGATCGTAAATGGCCATTTTTATTTCCTCTTTTCTTTATTCTTTTATTATTTTCGAGTCTCCGAGAGAGAGATCGATATGATATCCTATTTTTTCAAAGCGAGATCCGAGCTCCGCCAGCGCCTGTGCGGATTCGGAGCCGGAGGAGAGCTTGTTATCGTAAAGATCGTATTTTTTTCTGACGCTCTGCGGTGAAAGATTCGGCATTACCACATTCGCCCCAGAAAGTATCCCGCGCTCGCGCCCCGAATCCGAAAGAGTCCCGAGCGCCGTGGTCGCGGGGAGCAGGATCGCAGGAGAGATCAAGCGTATAAGCGACAGCAAATAGCACGTCAGCTCCACAGTCCCCGACGGAAAGTCGGAAAACCTGCTGTTCCTATGCGGTATAAAGGGCCCGATGCCGCACATATGCGGCTTGAATTCCTCGATGAATTTAAGATCGAGGGCTATCTCATGCGCCGTTTGGTACGGCGACCCAACCATAAATCCGCACCCGACCTGATATCCGAGCCGCTTTAAATCATCGAGGCAGGCCATCCTTGCCGAGTGGCTCATTTGCGGCGGATGCAGGCGCGCATAATGCTCCGCGCTTGCCGTTTCGTGCCTTAACAAATATCTGTCCGCGCCCGCCTTTCGCAGAAGGGCGTAGCTCTCGAACGAACGCTCCCCCAAGGAAAGCGTGAGCGCCGAATCCGCATATCTCGCCTTGATCCTTTTAATCAGATCCGAGAGCAGACCGTCGGTGTAATAAGGATCCTCGCCCCCCTGTAATACGAAGGTGCGAAAGCCGAGCCTGTGCCCCTCGTCCACGCAGGAGAGTATCTCCTCGGGAGACAGGCGATAGCGCTCTGCCTCACAGTTTCCGCTTCTTATTCCGCAATAAAGGCAATTATTCTTGCAAATACTGCTTATTTCGATAAGTCCGCGAACATATACGCTCCTTCCGTAATATGCATGGCGCGCACGCAAGGCATGCTCCGCGGCATATGCCGCCGCGCTCTCCGAAAAGGCCGAAACAAGCGCCTCATATTCCGAGAGCTCAAGCGTGTGCCGAGACACGAGCCTGTCGATGAGTCCCCTTACCTCTTCCGTCAATATCAGTCACCCTGCCCCTCCCGCACGAGTGCGGATCTGATATTCGAATATGCGGTCTTTGCACTGACTCCGGCAAGAGCTCCGACCCTCCCCGCAAGCGAGGAAATCACATCCTGCGGAGCATCCACGGCGATGGAGACGATGTTTACACCCTTCTCCCTGTACGGGATCCCCATTCTTCCTATGATATATCTGCCGTACTCATGAAGAATGGCATTAAGTGCCTCGACCGATTCCGTGTTCTCCACTATTATTCCGATAACAGCAATACGCGTTTCCATAATCAACTCCCGAAAACAAAATGTGCCGAACCGAACATTCCATGATGCAGCTCAGCACAAAATAATACCGTTTATAAAACGTGTGTATAATATTTTACGTGCGCCTTTTCGTCAGGATCTTGTCCTTCTTGTCAGGTTCACGTATATTTTATCACATCCACGCCCTTTTGTCAATAGGAAAATTCGCCGAATGCCCTCTGTCATATCCGCTGCGCGTTACGGTAAAAAGAAAAAGCCCCGCCGCTTCATTTCCGAAACGGCGGGAGCCCGTTATTGCGTGATTGTTAAATCAATTGTATGATGCGCTGCTTGTTATGGTGTTATTTACCGTGAACTCGCCGGTTTCGCCGTTCAGGGTGAAGATATGCCAGTAAAGGCCGCCTCCCTCGGGAGCACGGAACGTATATTCCTTCGCACCGATATAGACCTTTACAACAGCATTTGCATCCTTGAATGTGCCTTTTCCTGAGTAATTGTAAACATAATAATGATAGTTATAAGAATCTTTGGTCGCGGAGATAGTTATCGTTTCCGGTCCGTACGCATCCGTATCGTCAACGTCCAAGGAGCAACCATCCGAATTTTTATTGCTGTAATAAACATGATAATTACCGAATACCAAATGTGAATCGAGATCCTTCGGCGTCGATCCCCACGTCAAGACGATACGCACACCTGTTCCGGAGGCAAAGCCCTTGTTGTTGGAGACGGTTGCATCCTGTCCGCCCGTTTCCGTGTCGGCGAGGATCTTCAGAGCGATCGTCTGAGAGCGGTAGCGCTCGTCCTCCTTATCCTGTGCGAGAGTACGCTCGTCCACCACGTAGGCCGTATAGTTTCCGACGGGGAGCGAAGGCGTTACATAATGTCCGTTTGCATCGGTCTTTATGCATGCGATGGATTCGCCGGCAAAATTGTTTATACCCTTTCTGATGTAAACGGTCAATTCCGAATTAACGACATTACCGGTCAGCGCGTCTTTGATGGTTCCGGAGGCGGTGCCCGTCTTCTCGACATCGGCGGAGGAGATCGCCTCGAGGGTGATATTCTGCAACGTTGTCTCATTGTAATGGATCTGCACTGTCTGCGAGATCGTAATGAATCCGTCCTTCTCCACCGTCAGCTCGTAAACGCCCGCGGTCAGTCCGGTGAATGAATAATTTCCGTTTGCATCGCTCGTCGCGGTAAAATCGAGTGTGTTCGTGCTGGTGGTCCTCTTCAACGTGATCTTCGCGCCCTCCATAGCCGCACCGCCCGAGGCAAGCACGATCTGACCGCTGAGCTTGTTGGAAACATTACGGTCGAGGACGATGACCAGACGTCCGTTTTCAAACGACGTTACAGTGAATGTCGCCTGAATATATCCGTCAGATGAAAACTCGAAAACGAGGCCGACGATAGACGGAAGCTTGTCGAACAGGAATTCTCCGTTTTCATTCGTCGTCACGGAGAAGGTATGTCCCCCGACCGTCACAGAGCACGTAACGTTCTTCAAAAGCTCGTTGTTCGTCATGTCGTAGTCGTTGTCGGATTCGTATATCACACCGCCCATAGCTGTTGCGGCGTATGCCAAATCATCTATTACAAAGTAGTCCTTACCGCCGATCTGTATCTCAAGATAATCGGCAACAATATAGCCCTCGGTGCCGAATGTATATCCGTCGCTCTCTGCGCCGTTGCCCATCCTGCCGTCCGAGCCGAACCAATAAACGCGGTTGCCGGCCACCGCATAAGTATCTTTAACAATCTTATTGTCGACGACATAGTATTTGTAGCCGCCGATCTCAAGCATCACGTCGCTCTGATCAACGCGATTGCCGCTGTCGTCATAAACGTATACATCGTCCCCCTTCAAGGTCGGAACACCCGCCTCGGGCTTTTCGCTTCCGCAAGACGCAAGCACCGCAACAGACATGACGACGCACAGGATCATGCAGAAAAGCATTGCCAAATTTTTGATCTTTTTCATTATCCCACTCCTTTTGTTTTTGCGCGGCGTTAACGCCGCAGAGTTAATTATAACACTTTACTTTTATAAAGTCAAGGCTTTTCGACTTTTTTGTTTCTAAAATCTCCCTGCTCCGAGGACCGATTCGCAGGTTATCGATTTCGGAGGTCGAAAAGATAAGATATGCACCCGAAGATCGGATGCATATCTTACTTAAAATTCTTGGTTTTTATTTTTTAACGTGCAATCCCGTTAATCGAGCTCCTTTACTCCGGTGTAGAGCTCGTAGTAACGTCCCTTCATGGCCAAGAGATCATCATGCGTTCCGCGCTCGATGATCTCGCCCTTCTCAAGCACCATTATAGCATCGGAATTTCTGACGGTCGAGAGTCTGTGCGCTATGACAAACGTCGTTCTGTTCTTCATCAGTCTGTCCATTCCGTGCTCGATATGCCGCTCTGTCCTTGTGTCGACGGAGGATGTCGCCTCGTCGAGAACGAGTATCGGCGCCTTGGAAAGTGCGGCGCGCGCTATATTGAGCAGCTGTCGCTGACCCTGTGAAAGATTGGCTCCGTCACCCTCGAGAACTGTATTGTATCCATCCTTAAGACGCATGATGAAGCTATGCGCGCTTGCAGTCTTTGCCGCCGATATTACCTCGTCGTCGGTGGCATCGAGTCTGCCGTATCTTATATTTTCCATTACCGTGCCGGTAAAGAGATGCGTGTCCTGAAGAACCATAGCGATATTTTTGCGAAGGAACTCTCGCTTGTACGAGCCGAGCGGGCGTCCGTCTACCGTTATCTCACCAGAATCAATATCGTAAAAGCGGTTGAGAAGATTTGTGACCGTCGTTTTTCCGGCGCCGGTCGAGCCGACAAAGGCGATCTTCTGCCCCGGCCTTGCATAGAGGGATATATTTTTGAGAACGGTTTTGTCGGGCAGATATCCGAACGTAACGTCCTTCATCACAACGTCACCCTTGATCGGCTCTTCGACCGCGTCGAGCGCATCCGCCGCCTCGGGATCCTCGTCGATGACCTTGAAGACGCGCTCCGCACCGGCAAGAGCGGCAAAGAGCGTCGAAAACTGAGCGGAAAGCTGGCTTATCGGCATCGAAAACTGCTTTGAATAGCTTGCAAAGGCTGTAAGCTCGCCGGGTGTGAAGCCCGTTGTTGCTATAAGAGCACCGCCGACGCCCAATGTGATTGCATAGGATATAAGGCTGATGTTGTGCATTATCGGACCCGTAACACCGCCCCAGAACTGCGCCTTCTCCTGCTTTTCACGCAGATCCTCGTTTATGCTGTTGAACTCCTCGATGCATTCGTCCTCGTGATTGAAAACCTTTATGACCTTCTGTCCGCTTACGGTCTCCTCGATATATCCGTTAACCGCGCCGAGCGCCGCCTGCTGTGCACCGTAATACTTAGACGAATTCTTGCCTATGACTCCGACAGCGAACATAAGGAGCGGCACGAAGGCAATAGTGATCAGGGTCAACCAAATATTTGTCGTAATCATGAATATAAGCGTGCCTATAAGGCTTATCACACCGCTGACGATAGATGTGAGCGAGTTGTTCAGCATTACGTCGATGTTGTCGACATCGTTGGTAAAGCGGCTCATTATTTCGCCGGTGGGATGCGAGTCAAAGTACCTTACCGGCAATGTCTGCAGCTTGCAGAACAGATCCTCTCTGATCTTCTGAATGGAATTCTGCGAGACGGAGAGCATGAGGCGCGACTGTATATAGCTTCCCATAGCGGAAACGAGATATACCGCGCCGAGTATGATAAGGGCGGAAACAATGTAGACCGTGATCTCGGCGGCGGTATTCACCATGAGGGAGGATATGAGCTGTGAATCCGCGAACTTGCTTATTATTTTATCCGCAACCTCTGCCATCGCGCTCGGCTCAAGCGTTGCGTTCGGGTTGACCGCTAGTGTGATCCTGTTGATTATCGGAACGAGCAGATATCCGCCCGAAAGAGATGCGAGGGTAGTGAGGATCATGCAGATGAAAACAAGGCAAAGCCGCATCTTGTATTTGCCAACGTAGGAAAGAAGACGCTTTACGGTCCTTCCGACATCCTTGGGCTTTCCCTTTGCCCTCGGTCCTGGTCCTCTGCCAGGGCCGCCGCCGCGAAGCGATGTGCCGTGCGAGACGCTGTTATACTGTTTTCTTAACTCGTCAATTGATCTTGCCATCGCTTAAGCCTCCTTTTTATCCATTTGAGAATAGTATATTTCGCTGTATTCCGTATTGCTGTCAAGAAGCTCATCATGCGTTCCGATGCCGGTAATACGTCCGTCGTTCATTACGATGATCTCGTCCGCATCCTTAACGGAGCTGATCCTTTGCGCTATGATGATCTTTGTGCAATCCGTGAGCTCGGTCCTGAACGCGGCTCTGATCTGAGCCTCCGTTGCCGTGTCGACCGCGCTGGTCGAGTCGTCGAGGATGAGTATCTTCGGCTTCTTTAACAGTGCCCTCGAAATACAGAGCCTCTGCTTCTGTCCGCCGGAAAGGTTCATTCCGCCCTTGTCGAGCATAGTGTCGTACCCGTCGGAGAAGCCGGAAATAAACTTATCCGATGCGGAATTGCGAGCCGCGGAAGCAAGCTCCGCGTCGGTCGCGTTTATGTCACCCCAGCGCAGGTTATAAGCTATACTGCCCGAGAATAACAGGTTTTTCTGCAGAACTATGCCGATTCCGTCACGCAGATTTACGAGTGAGTAATCGCGCACGTCAACACCATCAACAAGCACCTCTCCCGCATCCGTGTCATAAAGGCGCGGTATCATGGAGATAAGTGTCGTCTTTCCGCAGCCGGTCGAGCCTATGATTCCGACGGTCGAGCCGGCCTTGATCTTAAGATCGATATTGTCGAGGACGGCCTCCTCGCTGTTCTTATAATAACGGTAGCTGACGTTTCTGAACTCGATGTCACCGCGCTCAATGTGCTTTTCGGGATATTTTGCGCTGTGATCCTCGATATCGATCTTCTCATCGAGAACCTCGCAAATTCTCTTGCCCGATGCCAATGCGCGAGAGGATGTCATAAGAAGCATCGTTACCATCATCAGTGACGAAAGTATCTGCGTCGTATATGTTATAAAGGCACTCAGGTCACCGATCTTCATTTCGCCGTCGAGCACGATGCCGTGGCCGAACCAAATGACGGCAATGACGGTCATATACATGAATATATTCATGACCGGGCCGATCCATATCATGACCTTCACCGCGCGCATACCTGAGTCCTTGAGATCGCTGTTGTCGGTCTTGAATTTATCGATCTCGTGATCCTCACGTACAAACGACTTGACGACTCTGACATTGGTGACATTTTCTCTTACCGTGGAATTCAGCTTATCTATCTTCTTCTGCATTATTCCGAAGCGCGGGAAGCTGATCTTTATAAGAAGGAATATAACGATTATCATCATCGGCATCGTTACGGCAAGCACGACGGAGAGCGACGGCTTAAGTGCCACGGCCATTATGATTCCTCCGATGAGCATTCCCGGTGAGCGAAGCGCCATACGCAACAGCATATTTACGAAATTTTGAAGCTGAGTTACGTCGTTTGTCATTCTCGTCACGAGCGAGCTCGCGGAGAATTTGTCTACATTCGCAAACGAATAGCCCTGGATCTTAGCATACACATCGCTCCTCAGATCGGCGGCAAAGTTCACCGAAGCCTTGGCGCCGAAATAAGAGCCGGCAACGCCGCCGGTCATCATAAGAAGAACTATACCGATAAGAATGGCCGCATAGGCTATGCTGCCACCGACGGTAAGAGTCCCCTCGTTTCCCTCATCTATGATCTTAGCCAATATGAGCGGCATGAACATCTCGCCCACGACCTCAGTGATCATGCCGAGAGGTCCGAGAATGAACGATGAGAGATACGGTTTTATGTACTTAAACCATCTTTTCATTTTGTTTTTTCCTCAATTCTGCCTCGTATTTTTCCAAGTTTTTCTTTCCTCTGTCCAAAAAGTCAATAAGCAAGTCGAATTCCTCGTTCGTAAAGCCGTCAAAGATCGAGCGATCGACCTCACGAAACGCGCCCTTGGAGATCTCAACCGTTTCGATGCCCTTTTCGGTTATCGAAATTTCATTATACCTGTTATCGCTCCCGAGCGTGCGCTTGATATACCCGTCAGCCTCAAGACGCTGTAGAACGCCCGTTACGGCGGCAGGCGTGATCTCAAGATGCTCCGCCAGCTCCTTTTGCGATGTCAGATGTCCGCTCTTTGCCAAATGCATGAGCGTCCTGTGCGCTGTGCGCGGCATACCTATCTCACCGACCTTGGAATCGATAAGATTGCGGTGGATGCGGCATATGCGAATTATCTTGTTTATCGCCGAAGATGCTAAATCATCACTCACCGAAATATCTCCTTCCTTAAAAATTTACTGCTTAACAGTTAAATGCTTAACTATTATAATATATTTTCGGATATTTGTCAATACGGATATTTGTAAATTTTCTTGCATTTTTCAAAAAAATATGTTACAATACCCTTAAGTGAGGAAATGCCATGAAATCTACAACGCTCTGCTACATAGAAAAAGACAGCAAATACCTGATGCTGCACAGGATAAAAAAGGTCAATGACGAAAATCACGATAAGTGGATCGGCATCGGCGGAAAGCTCGAGTCGGGTGAAAGCCCGTTTGACTGCGCGCGACGGGAAATATACGAGGAGACCGCTCTTACGCCGAGCCTCCTTAGCTACAGAGGATTGATCACCTTCGTCTCCGACGAATACGGCACGGAATACATGCATCTTTTCTCCTGCCGTGAGTTTACCGGCGAGGTAAAAAAGGATTGCGACGAGGGTGTGCTCGAATGGATTGAAAAGGACGCGCTCCTTTCCCTTCCGATTTGGGAGGGAGACAAGATCTTTTTAAGGCTCCTCGAATGCGAAAAAAGATTCTTCTCCCTGAAGCTCGTATACAGGGGCGATAAGCTTGTGAATCACGTGCTGGAATACGCGTAAGATCATAATACTAAATATAAGAAGGAACATTTTTTTGAAAACGATCAGCTACCGTGCAAATACCGTCGGTGACGGAATCAATATTAAAGAATTTCTAAGTAAGAGTCTCGGCCTCTCCGCCACGCTCATAAAAAGGGTCAAGTACGGCGGCGTGTTCATCAACGGCGAGAACGTCCACATGCGCGCCACCGTCAGAAACGGCGACACGGTTACGGTCGAAATACGGGATAAGATCAACGAGAGCATCGCACCGATCGATATTCCGCTCGACATAGTATACGAGGACGACTTTATACTCGCCGTTAACAAGCCGACAAATATGCCGACGCATCCATCGAGGGGCAACACTCTGCCCACTCTCGCAAACGCCGTATGCTCCTATCTCGGGGCGGAATTCGTCTTTCGCGCGGTGAACAGGCTGGACAAGGGAACCTCAGGGCTTGTGCTCATCGCGAAGGATGCGATAACCTCCGCAAAGCTCGGAAAAATGATGAAGGAGCGAAAAATTTCAAAAAAATACGAGGCAGTCATCCTCGGCACGCCGAGCCCGGAGCGCGGTACGGTGGACGCCCCGATTGAGCGAGAGGCGCCGGGCGGCATTAAGAGATGCGTGTCTCCGAGCGGCAAATGCGCCGTTACCGAATACAATGTGCTCGCAAAATCAAATAACGGCACCTCGCTTTGCGAATTCATTCCGCATACCGGGCGTACGCATCAGATAAGAGTACACTCGTCATACATCGGGCATCCGCTCGCAGGTGATGAAATGTACGGCGGCAAAAGCGGCTCTTACTCGCTCCACTGCACCGAGATGTCATTCAGGCACCCCACACTCGATCGCGAAATTACGCTCCGATCGCCTTCAAATTTTAATATATAAAAGATCCGAGGTCGGTTTTCTCGCCCCCTCGGATCTTTTTATTGGCCGTCATATCATTTTTAAAAATTCTTCCTCGCCGATCACCGGTATACCGAGCTCGCGCGCACGTGTGAGCTTGGAGCCCGCCTCCTCGCCCGCGAGGACGTACGACGTTTTCTTCGAAACACTTCCGCTGACCTTTCCGCCGTTCTTTTTGATGAGTGCGGACGCCTCATCGCGCGTCATGGTCGGCAAGGTGCCCGTAAGCACGAAGGTCATCCCCTCAAGCGCGGAAAGCCTCTCCTCCGTGACGGACTCCGTCTTTACTCCGAGCTCCTTTAATCTTTTGCAGAGCTCCTGCGTTTTCTCGTTTGCGAAGAAGTCGATTATTGCGCCGGCCGTGACCGCGCCAATGTCGTCGATGGCGGCAAGGTCATCGAAGCTTGCGGTCATTACCGCATCGAGCGTACGCATTTTTATCGCGATCTCCTCCGCGGCGACCTCGCCGACCTGGCGGATGCCGAGCGCGAAAAGCAGGTGCTCAAGTCCGCGCTCCTTTGATCTTTCTATAGCGCGAATGAGATTCTCGGCGCTTTTTTTGCCCATTCTTTCAAGCCCCTCGATATCCTCCACACGAAGCGTATAGAGATCCGCAATCTCCTTTATCTGGTTCTCTCCGAGCAAGAGCTCGATGACCTGCGGTCCGAGCCCGTCTATATTCATTGCCCCCTTGGAAGCGAAATGCACTATTCCCCTCGCCGTTTGCGCCGGGCATGCGGGGTTCACGCATCTTGTCGCGGCTCCGTCACCGCAATCGTCACGGATCACAGCCGCACCGCACGACGGGCAATATTCGGGCATGCTGAATTCGGGCGGCTCGCCGTCGCGCTCGGAGCGTATGCTCGAGACGATCTCTGGAATTATTTCTCCCGCCTTGCGCACAATCACGGTGTCGCCGATCCTTATATCACGCTCTTTTATATAATTAATGTTATGAAGCGTTGCCCGACTGACGGTAGTACCAGCAAGCTTCACCGGAGAGAGATTCGCGATAGGGGTAAGCACTCCGGTCCGTCCGACCTGAATGTCAACTGAGATGAGCCTTGTCCGCTTCTCCTCCGGGGGATACTTGTATGCCACGGCCCAGCGCGGCGTGCTTGTTCCTTCCCCCACTCTTCTTCTGTCGGAAAGATCATCAAGCTTTATGACCGCGCCGTCCATGTCGAATGCGGCATCCGACCTCAGCTCTCCGAGATAAGCAACACGGCCTTTTATGCTTTCGTATCCTCTGAGCGTCGCTCTCTCCGGCAGGACTGTGAAGCCGAGCTCGGCGAGGCGATTCAAGGACTCCGTATGAGTTTTGCACTCGCGGCCGTCGCTGTAAAGCGAGCCCTCCTGCAGATTGAAGACAAAGATCTCAAGCCTGCGCGATGCCGCAATACGTGAATCAAGCTGGCGCAAAGATCCCGCGGCGGCGTTCCGCGGATTTGCAAACAGAGAAAGTCCCTCCTCTGCCCTCGCCTCGTTCAGATCGTCGAAAACCGCGCGCGGCATATAAACCTCACCGCGCACGCAGACGTAAGGCAACGGCTCACGGAGCTTCAATGGCACAGAGCGTACGGTCTTCAGGTTCTCCGTAACATCCTCGCCGACGACTCCGTCGCCCCTGGTCGCGCCTTTAACGAAAATGCCGTTCTCGTATATAAGCGAAACGGACAGGCCGTCGATCTTGGGCTCCACGGAATATTCCGCATCTCCGACCAGCTCTTGCGTTTTCATTAAAAATTCCTCAAGCTCGTCATACGAGAAAACATCTGTGAGACTGCCCATCTTCACCCTGTGAGTGAATTTTTCAAATTTATCAACGGCGACTCCGCCGACCCGCTTTGTAGGAGAGTCCGGAGAATCAAGCTCCGGAAAGGCAGCCTCAAGCTCCTTAAGCTCACGGAACATTGCGTCGTATTCGTAATCGGATATAAGCGGCGCGTCCTTTTCATAATAAAGCTCTGAATTTTTGGTAATTTCAGCCCTCAAATGAGCGATTCTTTCCTTGGCTTCCTGTATATCCATAGCAAAACATCCTGTTTTAGATTTTTCTTATTACATTTTATCACTTTTGCGCCCGTTTGTCAATAATCGCGGCACGGCAAAAGCAAAAAAGCCGCCTTTGAAACACAGAAGAACTGTCGAGGGCGGCTTGAATATTTAATTATTATGCATTTGCGAGCAATTCTTTGACTGCCGCATACTTTAATACGGTTACAAGTATTTCCGTCGCCAAGCGGAGCTCATCGTCCGTCGGATAGGTCGGAGCCAATCTGAGATTGTTGTCGCTCGGATCTATGCCGTAAGGATATGTTGCGCCGACATCGGTAAGAGTTACTCCCGCGTTCTTCATAAGATCGAAAACGGTCCTTGCCGATCCGACCTTGACATCAAGAGAAATGAAGTATCCGCCGTTCGGCTTTGTCCACTCGGCGATTCCAAGTCCGTCGAGCTCGGAAAGAGCACCGAGGCATATCTCGAACTTCTTACCGATAAGGGCGGCGAGCTTCATCATATGCTCATGGACCGCATCCGCATTTTTAAAGTAAAGAACATGTCTTAACTGATTTATCTTGTCATATCCTATGGTCTGCGTTCCCATGATGGGCAGGATCTGCTTTTTGTTATCCGGGCTCATCGCCATAAAGGAAACGCCGCCGCCGGGGAACGTGATCTTCGAGGTCGAGGAAAAATAGAATATACGGTCAAGATTTCCGTTTCTTTCCGCCTCGGTGAATATATCGAGAAGCTTATCGCCGTTTTCGTTAAAATCGTGTACGGCATATGCGTTGTCCCACATAATGCGGAAATCGGGTGCCGCACATTTCATGGAGGCAAGGCGACGCACGACCTCATCGGAATACGTGTTGCCTGTCGGGTTGGAATATTTCGGCACGCACCACATGCCCTTTACCGTCGGATCCTTCACAAGCTCCTCAACCGCGTCCATATCGGGACCGTCCGCCGTCATCGGCACGGTGATGAGCTTAAATCCGAATTTCTCCGTTATTTTAAAATGTCTGTCATAGCCAGGGGCAACGCATATCCACTTGCGCTCCGGCTCGAACATCCACGGGCGCTCCGAGCCCAAAAGGCCGAAGATCATCGCCCTGGAGATCGTGTCATACATCAACTGAAGCGAGGAATTTCCTCCAACCGTAATGTACTCCTCTTTTATTCCGCAAAGCTCGGAGAAAAGCTTCTTCATCTGCGGAATACCGTCCAAGATTCCGTAATTACGCAGATCGACGCCTGCGTCCGTAATGCAATCCTTGCGATCCAGCGGCTGATTAAGGATGGCCTGGCTGATGTCAAGCTGCATTGCATTGGGCTTTCCGCGCGAAAGATCGAGCCTCAGTCCTCTTTTACAGTACTCCTCATACCTTTCCTCGAGGGTCGCCTCAAGCTCCTCGAGCTCTTTTTTCGAAAGTTCCGTGTATTTTTTCATTGTTTCATACCTTTTTTGAATATTTTTGAAGCAAAAAATTCAAATCTCGATTAAAAACGAGCGATTTTTACTTATATTATATTATATTTTGAATTTTTTTTCAAGTGATTTTGCAAATTTGTTATAAAAAAGTTAAACACAAAAGCTCCGGACTTTCGTGCAGTTTGTACAAAAACATTTTTCACACTCCGTGCAGTTTAAAAAGTCGCGGTGAAAATATTTTAAAAACCTTGACAAAATATTAAATTTATTATATAATTTATGCTGATGAATTATATTTTGAAAGGACATTGCAATTCAAAATGGCAGCAAATGAAAAGAAACTCGTAGAGCAGATCACGTCCATGGACGAGGATTTTGCAAAATGGTATACGGACATTGTAAAAAAGGCGGATCTGATCGATTATTCCAGCGTTAAGGGATGCATGATCATTCGCCCGTACGGCTATGCAATTTGGGAGAACATCCAGAAGATACTCGACGCCAGATTCAAGGAGACGGGCGTTGAAAATATATATATGCCGCTCTTCATTCCCGAGTCGCTCCTCACAAAGGAGAAGGATCACGTCGAGGGCTTTGCGCCCGAGGTGGCATGGGTCACGCACGGCGGAAACGAAAGACTTTCCGAAAGGCTCTGCGTGCGTCCGACCTCCGAGACTCTGTTTTGCGAGCATTATGCAAATATAATCAAATCCTACCG
Source organism: uncultured Ruminococcus sp. (assembly GCA_964593825.1). GTDB lineage: Bacteria > Bacillota > Clostridia > Oscillospirales > CAG-272 > UBA1740. The sequence goes on along the minus strand of CAZQII010000016.1, from coordinate 6,489 downwards.
CGACCTACCCAAGGTATATAATCAGTGGTGCTCCGTCGTCCGCTGGGAGAAAACGACGCGCCCCTTCCTTCGCTCACGCGAGTTCCTCTGGCAGGAGGGACACACGATGCACAGAACCGCCGAGGAGGCGGAGGCAAGAACGGTGCAGATGCTCAACGTCTACGCCGATTTCTTCGAGAAGGATCTCGGCATGCCCGTCGTGAAGGGACAGAAGACCGACAAGGAGAAATTTGCCGGCGCGATCGCGACATATACGGTCGAGGCACTGATGCATGACGGAAAGGCGCTTCAGGGCGGAACATCGCACAACTTCGGATGCGAGTTTGCGAAGGCCTTCGGAATACAGTTCCTCGACAGCGACAACAAGCTGAAGAATCCTTACCAGACCTCTTGGGGCGTTTCGACACGTATTATCGGTGGAATCATAATGACCCACGGCGACGACTCCGGTCTTGTTCTGCCCCCCGCCGTTGCTCCGATCCAGGTCGTGGTCATCCCCGTCCAGCAGCACAAGGAGGGCGTCATCGATGCGGCGAATGCCCTTGCCGACAGACTTAAGGCGAGCGGCATAAGAGTCAAGGTCGACGACTCCGACAATTCACCCGGATGGAAGTTCTCCGAATATGAGATGAAGGGCGTTCCGCTCAGAATCGAAATAGGTCCGAGAGATATCGCCGAGAACAAATGCGTCATCGTCAGACGCGACAACAGAGAAAAGATCTTTGTCTCAATTGACGAGGTCGAGTCCGCAGTTAAGAGCGGTCTTGAAGCGCTCCGCTCCGCCCTTTACGAGAAGGCCCTCGAGAACAGAGAAAAGCGCACATACACAGCAAGCAGCTACGAGGAGCTTAAGGACATTGCGAAAAACAAGAGCGGTTACATCAAGGCAATGTGGTGCGGCGATCTTGAATGCGAATTGAAGCTGAAGGAAGAGGCTGATGTCACCTCTCGGTGCATGCCGTTCGGCATGGAGCCCATCGGAACCAAGTGCGTCTGCTGCGGCAGAGATGCGAAGAAGCTCGTGCTCTGGGGTAAGGCTTATTAAAATAAACAAAACGGAGGTGTGGCACTCATGACGCCCGAATCGGGAAAAAACATAAAAAAAATAAGATCCTTTGACGGCGGTATGCTTCAGATTGAATGCCATGACTCTATCACCTCCACCTCATCGGTCGCTAAGAAATATGCAAATGCGGGCTTTCCCGACCGATATATGGTCTTCTCTCCGATCCAGACGGAATCGGATGTCTTCGGAGAGAGGATCTCGGACGGACAGGCGGCGCACGGAATGTTTCTTTCATGCATTTTAAGGCCGTCGATGTTCCCGTCTCAGGCAGGTCTTTTACGCGCGCTGTCCTCCGTTGCTATGATAACCGCGCTCGAGGAGCACACGTCAAAGCCGCTCGGGATCGGGTGGGTAAGCGATATTTTTTGCGAGAAAAAGCGCATCGGCGCCGTCACACTTGAGGGAAAGCTCGACAGCTTTACGACTTACGAATACATAATAATAACCTTCCGCATGAAGATCTCCGAGGAGAACTTCCCTCCCCGCCTCGTCGATATGGTCAAAAGCGTTTTCGAAAGCGGAAGCAACTCGACCGAGCTGATAATCGCGCAGAACATTCTCGCAAAGTTTTTCCCGCTCTACTTCAACATGAAAAACCAAAGCAAATTCATGGACATTTACAAGTCGAAATTTGCGATGCGCGACCTTAGCGCGAAGTATTTCGACAACGGCAAAAAGAAAAGATGCAAGGTCGTCAATGTCGATACGCAGAGCGGCGCTTTGCTCATAAGGCAAAGAAACGGAGAAATTGCTTCCGTTTCCTCACCGACGAATGTCATCCTTCCGAAAAGAGTCAAGCTTTTAAAATAAATATTAAGGATCCTTCTCTGCACCGCCTCGGCACGGAGAAGGATCCTTTTTTTGTCTTGCAACAAAAGCGACCGATGCACAGTGGCATCGGTCGCTCCGTTTTAATTTAATGCTGATTTTTAATTCTCTTCGGAGGAATCCGTCGACTCGGGAAGCCAATCCTCATAAATGGTAGGATTATTAAGCGTCTTCCAATAGTATCCGCGCTTTGTGGGAGTCCTGTTGGAGAAGAAGTAAACCGTTGCGGTTGCAGGAACTACCGACTTTGTGGCATTTGCGTTCCAGTTGCTCTCGGTTCCGTGGAAGAAGATGTTCTTCAGCGAATCGAGACCGCTGTAGGAATTCTCCGTTGCGCCCTGAAGTCCCTTGGGGATACGTATACCGGTTACATTTGTGCATCCCGTGAACGCACCGTCTGCGATGCATACAAGAGACGTCGGAAGGAGTACGACGTTTTCAACCTTGGTGGGATCAGCCTTGATCAAGCTGTTGTTAACTATGAACAGGCCCGCATCATCGTAAGTCGCATTTGTGATAAACGCGGTTTCGGTAAACGCGCTGGAGGATATCCTGCCGAGATTTGTTTCAGTAAGAACGACCTCTGCAGCAGCCTTAAGACCGTTGAATGCATTGTTACCGATTGCGGTAATACCGTCACGGATAACGATCTTGGTTACAGCCTTATCGATAGATTCAAAGTTAAGAGATGCTTCCTTGCAAATATTTACGAAGGTATTCGCCCAAGGAGTTTCCGTAAGAGCTGCGAAATCGGGAATCGCGCCCTCACCGCCTATCGTAAGCACGCCGTCGGCAAATTCCCATGTAATTCTCGCAAATATCGGTTCACCCTTGTCATTGGTACCGACCTCAACATCCTTCCAATAGCTGATGGCGGGAACGATGCCCTTGGAGGTAAGGAAGCTTATATCTGCATCTACGTGAGTCTTGCATGTGCCGCAGACATCGCACTTTGTTGCGGATTTTTCAAATACGTGCTCGCCGACGCAGGTCTTGCAGGCATCGCACTTGCCGTCCTTGTTCTCATCGGTGTGACCCTCGGTGCACTTGCCGCAAACGTCACAGATTTTGTCGCCGTTTTCATCAACGCAATTGCTTATGCAGCTGCCGCACGTATCGCAAATGCCGTCTGCCTCAAGCTCCTGATAATATACTACAAGATTGTTTGCGTTTTCCTGATACTTAAGACCCTTACAGTTGAGAGCCTCAAGCTCGTTTCCGTAATAGTAAACATACTTGAGATTTGTGCATCCGGAGAATGCCTTTGTGCTCATTTCAACTATATTGTTCTTAATTTCGATGGATTCGAGATTCGGGAAATTACAGAATGCAAAATCACCGATATAAGTTACGTTGGAGCCGATGACGATCTCGGTGATCGTTTCGCTCTTGAAGCCGTTTACTTCATTCCAAGGAGCAGCCTTAACGGTTCCGAAGTCCCACATCTTTCCGCTTCCGGAGATGATAAGCTTGCTGCCGGAGATGCTGTAATCGACACCGTCGCCGACCTTGTTTCCGCGGCCGCCGGTATACTTAACGTCACCTGTCAAAGAAACGCCCTCGGAGAACGTGGGGTTGCCGTTCCAGGATTCGAACTGATATCCGTTGTACCAAATGTTGTTGCGGAATTCGATGTTGTCCGTCGTGATCTTAGGATTCTTTACAAATACATAATCCTTCTCTATCGCGGTCTTCAAGCCGTCCGAAGGAAGATAATAGATGGCGTAGCACCACTGCTTGGGTGTTCCGTCCTCTCCGCGGTACCAGTAAGGACCTGCCTTCTGAGGCTCATAGGAAGCGTAGAAGAACTGATATGCGACCTCAAGCTGAAGGTTACCGAATGCGATATCCACGGATTCGAACTGTGCCTTGTTGCCTGCGAAATATGCATGAGTAAACTTGCACGATTCAAATACGTTGGTCGAACCGTCAATAGCGTCGCCGTAAACAACATACGTAGCCGCCGAGCACTCCGCAAATGCGGACTCACCGACCTTGTCAAGATTCTTACCGCCGATGTCTATATATGTAAGTCCGGTGCATGCTCTGAATGCATGATCGCCTATCGTTTCAAGAGACTCGGGAAAATCGATCTTTGTAAGCTTCGACTGACCGTAGAACGCGTAGTTACCGATCTTCTTAAGACCCGCGGGCAGGCTCACGCTCGCGAACTTCATGCCGTAGAACGCATAAGCGCCGACAGAAGTAAGTCCGTCGCAGAATACAACATTCTCGATGTCCAAGCCGTTCCACGGAACTGCCTGGAAGTTCTGGTAATCGTACATATCGCCGCTGCCGCTGAAGGTAAGAGTCTTCGTAGTCGCGTCATAAGCATAGGTAAGTGCGGTGCCCGCAAGGTCTCCGCGAGAAGCGTAGATCACAGTGTCCGCATTTATAACGGCAGTGAAATCGAATGCATTCTCACATTCCGCATCAGAATACCAAGCCGCGAAGCCGTAGCCCTGATAAAGAACCGTCTTGATCTCGGCAACCTGCTCCGCAGTCATCGCGGTGCCGGGCTTAACCAAAACCGTTTTCACTTCGGTAAGAACGCCGCCGACCGTGAACTTAAGGGTAACAGACTTATACTTTTCACCGTATCCGCAGGTGTCGCAAAGGCCGTCCGCATCGTTGTCGACGTGAGGTATCTCCAACTCATGTTGGTTGCACCCCTCATTCTGGCAAACATGATAATGGTGGTTTGCGTCGTAGCTCCATGCCTCCGAATAATCATGCTTGCCGTTTGCCGGAATCGACTCCGACACGACATCGCAGCATCTCGAACAGGTCTTTTCCTTTCTGCCCTCTACGCAAGTAGCAGGCTTGACCGTTACGAATTCGCCGTAGTCATGTCCGAGAGCCTCCCCCTCGGTCTTATGGCACTTAGTACAGGTCTTAGGCGTGGTACATGTTGCGTCCGCCCAAGTATGCGTACACTCCTCACCGGATTTTTCATCATCGCACGATGTCAGGCATATGACAGGAACGAGAAGAAAAAGTGCCAATAACAAAAGAATCAACTTTTTCATATTCTAACTCCTTTTTAGGGTATACCCCTATTATTTTGGCAATATCATTATATCATACGCGAAAAAAAATTACAATAGAAATCAACAATCTTTTCGTTTTTCTACTTTTTATACATATTTGGAGGCGTTTTTTTATGCACATTAACAAAAAAGGAATCCGTTTTTTCAGCCCTTCCCGCCTGTTATTTTCCGTGCTTGCCATATCGTTTTGGGGCATGCTCGTTTATGCCTTTGACACCCCGTTCGCCGCAAATGCAACCCTTATATCCGCACTTGTCCACGAGCTCGGGCACACGGTCGCCTTCACACTTTTAAACGAGGCATCGTCCGCACCCGTGCCGAGGCTCTTCGGATTTAAGATCTACGGCAATCCGAGCATCTCATACAAGAATGAGATAATATGTGCGGCGGCCGGACCGCTCGCCAACGTCGCGCTCTGCATTATCGCGCTTCCCATCCTCACCGTAAATACAGAGGCTTACCGCGTCTTTGCCGTTATCAGTATTGCCACAGGCGTGTCGAATCTTCTGCCTGTTAAGGGATACGACGGCTACAGGATTATCTGCTCCGCCGCGTGCTTGCTCGGCGGAAATCGGATTATTATTAATATTATTGATGCTTTTTCGTTTCTCTCCATGTGCGTCCTCACGCTCGTCTCCCTGCTTTTCATCGCCGAATTCAACGAGGGCTACTGGATATTCACCGTATTCTTCTGTTCCCTGCTGTCCGAGATCAAAAAATGCATCGGACGCACAAAAAACGAGATTAATTGAGATTTTGCGAGATTTTCGGAGCAAAACGGAGATTTTTCAGTTTTCATACAGCAAAAATCACGGATAATTTCGGATAATCGCGGATAATTCCTAAAAAAAAACGAATTTTTTTCATAAAACCTATTGCATTTACAGATGTTTTTTGATATAATTGCATTCGTTGAATATTGCGACGGTAAAATTCACGCAATTTTGACAGTAAAGAACATTTTTATGCTCGTAAGAAAGGATCTGAGATTTTAAGAAAATGGCAAAAATCATTGAGTTGAAAGGAATTTCAAAATCCTACGATTCCGAAAAGGTTATCGACTCCATGGATCTCTACATACGTGACGGAGAATTCATAACCCTCCTCGGACCTTCCGGATGCGGTAAAACGACAACGCTCCGTATCATCGGCGGATTTGAGCAGGCGGACGAAGGAGAAATCTATTTTGCAGGCAAGGAGATCAGCTCCGTTCCCGCTTACAAGCGACAGATCAACACCGTATTTCAAAAATACGCCCTATTCCCTCATCTTAATGTTTATGAGAACATTGCGTTTCCTTTGAGATTAAAAAAAGCAAAGGAACCCGAAATAAAAGTAAAGGTGGCCGAAATGCTGAAAATGGTCGCGCTGTCGGGCTTTGAGAACAAAAGCGTCAGCACTCTTTCGGGCGGACAGCAGCAGCGCGTTGCGATAGCGCGCGCGCTCATTTCGCATCCGAAGGTGCTTTTGCTCGACGAGCCGCTCGGAGCGCTGGATCTGAAGCTGCGCAAGGACATGCAGAACGAGCTCAAAAGCATCCAGCAA
>CAZQII010000015.1:0-27935 GCA_964593825.1 uncultured Ruminococcus sp. | reverse complement strand
GAAGCTCATGCTCTTGCGGTTCGAGACCTCTCCGCCCTCGATGACGCGGCACTTTATCTCCGTTCCGTCGACCTCCTCGACCTCGAAAATAACAAGGCCGTTATTCAAAAGTATTTTATCGCCCTTTGACATTTCGGAGGGGAGATCCTTGTAATTTACGGAAACTCTGCTTTGATCGCCCTCTATGTCCTCGGATGTAAACGTAAAACTATCACCGGGGTTGAGAAACACCTTTCCGTCCTTGAAGGTTTTGATCCTGTATTCGGGACCCTTGGTGTCGAGCAGGATCGCGATCGGAAGGTCGAGCTTTTCCCTGACCTTCTTTATCAAATTGATATTTTTAAGATGATCCTCGTGCGTTCCGTGCGAAAAGTTAAGGCGTGCAACGTTCATTCCCGCGAGGCAAAGCTCGGTCAAGGTCTGTTCGTTATTACATGCGGGACCTATCGTACATACAATTTTTGTTTTTCTCATCGCTTTTTCCTCCATATTTTATAAAATCCGGTTGTTTTTAAATGATATAGTGCTTGGGCATTCCGAACTCAAAGGGCTGATCCATCTCACCGTTTATAAGCGGCAAGAGATATTCGATGCCCTCCTGCGTAATGCCGTTACCCGCTTCGTTTATATAGCTGTCGGGAACTCTTCTGATCCCGTTTGCGATATCCTTTATCGACTCGGTCCTTACAGTGATGCCGTAAGTATCGGATGCGCTGCGCTCAAATGTCATCATGACGCCGCTCGCACCACCGACGGCGCTTTCCACCGCCGCACGACCGATAGTGACGGACTCCTCAATATCCGCACGCGAAAGCATGTGCGCCGCGCAACGCTGAGTTAAGCTGAGCTCAACGGAGCGGACCTTGCATCCTATGCGATCCTTTACCAGATGCTCGAGCACCTTGCCCGTGCCGGCAAGATACTTATGACCGAAGGCATCGATCGCACCGGACTGCGTTCCCTCTCCGACATATCTGCCGTCGGGATATCTGACCCCCTCGGAAACGGCGACGAGCACGGCGGAATGACTGTCGAGCGCGGCTTTAACGGCATCTATAAACGCTTCGTCGTCGAACGGACGCTCTGGCAGATAAACGAGATCCGGACCGTCACCCGTGACAGACGGAAGCGCAGCCGAGGCGGTAAGCCATCCGGCATCTCTGCCCATTATTTCAACTATCGTCACGGCCTTTACCGTATAGACCGAAACATCGCGCTTGATCTCCTTTATCGCCGTTGCCACATACTTTGCCGCGGAGCCGAAGCCCGGAGTGTGATCAGTGGCGAGCAGATCGTTGTCTATCGTCTTGGGGACGCCAACAACACGTATTTCGTAATCGAAGAGGGCGGAATATTCCGACAGCTTCAATACTGTATCCATAGAGTCGTTGCCGCCTATGTAAAAGAAATACCTGATATTGTATTTTCTGAATATTTCAAAAAGCTTTAAGTAGACATCCTTTTCCTTTTCGAATGCGCCCAATTTTCTTCTGCACGATCCGAGCGCCGCCGCGGGAGTCACCTTCAAAAGTTCCAATCCCTGCGCGTCGCTTGCGAAAAGAGCGGAGAGATCGACGATGTCCTCGCGGAGCAGGCCCTCAACGCCGTTTCTCATTCCGTAAAGGGTGTTTATCTCATTGCATTCAAGCACCCCGCTTATAACTCCCGCCAGGGTCGCGTTTATTGCGGCGGTGGGTCCGCCGGACTGTCCCACTATCGCATTCCCGATCAATCTACTCAATTTTAAACCTCCGAAAAAATCATCTGTGCTGTCCTTGCCGATGCCCGATGTGATCCGCGGCATTTGGATTTTTTAAAAAAGAACAATTTTTCACATATACATTATACAACGAAAATACATAAATGTCAACCGTCCGACAAATATTATCGACATTATTTTATTTTTTATTACCCTGCTCTCGCATTTGAGCGTAATAGCCGTTTATCCTCGAAAAATCGAGATGCGCGAGCGCCGCACGCAGGTATGCACCCCTGTTGAATCCGTAATCCCTGAAATATGCATGCTCGCACAGATCGAGCGCAAGGTGCACGGCGACCCCCTCGGGCAGGAATCGATCCGCGCAAAAGCGTATCTTCCCGTTTCTGTCAGAAAAAACGCAGACGAAATCCGCATCCGCCGTCTCCGAGAACCTTGTGAGCTCGAAGGCAAAATTATTTTCCGAGCCGAAGCTTTTTCTCACCGCGTCACACGGAACAAACGACGCGCCGAACGAGTCGAAATAAAGCTCGTGCATCTCTATATTCCGCATAAGGGCTCTCACGCCCTTCGCCTCGGCAAAGGAAAGTCGCCCTCCGCGTGCGCCGCCCCGCCCGAGCATGCGCACATCGATCCCGCTTTTTGAATATATCGCGGCCCTGTTCTTAAGAGAAGAGAGATATTCCCTATGCTCCGACAGCGCAGCATCCGACAAAAATGTTTCCATATTATTTTTCATACGGCAAGCTCCCGATAAAAAAACTCTCTGCCTTATCATATTCGGCAGAGAGCTTTTTGTTTAATTCTCCGTAAGTTCTTTTTCGGAAAAGGTGTATTCGCTGTTGCAGAATCGGCATACGACGGTAAGAGAGCGTGCCTTACCCTCCTTTTCCTGCTCGTCGAGCATTTTTTCGATCTCGCTTTTTCCAAGGCTCTTGATCTTGTCCTTCATCCGTGCGCGCGAGCAGTCGCATTTATACTCGACCTCAAGCTCGTCGAAAAGATCGTAAGGAATGTCGCGCATTGCGATGTCCGCGATCTCCTTATTGGAGAGTCCGCGCTCGAAATATCTCGATATGTTCGAAAGGTCGCGAGCGTTGCGCTCGATAAGATCGAGTGTCGAATCCTCGGGAAAAGGCATCATCTGAATAAGCACGCCGCCCGCGGCAAGGCAGGAATAATCCCTGTCCACGAGCACGCCGAGAGAAAGAACGGTCGGGATCTGTTCACTCTTCGCAAAGTAAGCGGCGATGTCCTCCGCGATCTCTCCGCTTACGATCTCGGTCATTCCCATTTGTGGCTCCTTGCCGCCGAGATCTCTTATAAACGACAGCATTCCCGCACCGACCGCCGCACCGACGTCAAGCTTTCCGTTCGGCTTCAGCGGAGGGTTGGCAAGCGGATTTGCAACAAAGCCCTTTACGTTTCCGTAATAATCGGCAACGGAAATGAGCTTTCCTATCGGTCCGTCGCCCGCAAACGTAACGGTCACTCTGTCGTCCCTCTCGGGCAGCATCGTTCCTATCATCGACGTCGCGCTGACGAGGCGTCCGAGGGCGGCGGTCGCGGTCGGCGACGTTCTGTGGCGCGCTATCATATCGTTGACCATTTTCTTGGAATTTATGACTAAAATTCTGGCAGAACCGTCTCTGGTCATACCTCTCAAAATCGTAGAGCACTCTTTATCCTTCATTTTTTCTCTCCTGCATTTGAATTTTTCTTGCACCGTGCGACGAAATAAATACGCTCGTCGGCATCCGTCCCCGCACCGAAGGCGAAATCGGAATAAGCGCCGATGAATTCAAATCCGCACCCCGAAAGCGCATTTTTCAATGTCGAGACGGTATACATCCTTTCCGTCCCCATCTCATCGCTTCTTTCATATCTGCCGTCACGGCACTCCTGCATCACCGTTATGTAAAAATCGCATTTCTTGGTCACCGCGTTATAGTCGTTCTGCCACATGCAAATCACGCCGTCCTCCTCCATTACATAGTAACGGTCGGCATAAATGTTCTCGAACTTATATTTACCGTTGACATCGAAGATAAACAGTCCGTCGTCCGATAAATAGTTATGAACGAGAGAAAAGCATTTCTTCACATCGGAGAGCTTCGTCAGATGATTTATACAGTCAAGACAGCTGACCGCAATGTCGACGGTGCCGTAAAGCTCGAACTCACGCATGTCCTGGCATAGGAGCAAAACCCTGTCCGAAAGACCCATCTCCTCCGCCCTCGAGCGTGCGATGTCAAGCATCTCGACCGAGACGTCCACCCCGGTCATATCATGGCCGCGCTCGGCAAGCTCAAGCGTCATCCGCCCGCTCCCGCATCCGAGATCGAGCCAAAGCTCGGGCGTTCCGTGATATTCTCTTTTTACAATTTTCTCGATAAAATCCGCCCACGCGGAATAGTCGAGGCTCCCGTTCACCTTATCGTAAAACGGAGCAAGCAGATCATACAGCATCGTTATTCACCAAAATTCATTCAAATCGCTCGACGACCTCCGAGGTGCAAAGTCTGTCCCTCGCATATGCCTTTCTAAGAAGGCTCGGCGGTATGAAATCGTCGAATTTTTCAAACACGGGGCACTCCCCGTCAAATACCAGCTTATCCTCTGCGGCATCGCCGCGCTCGATTATAGAGCGTATTCCGAGGATGAGATTCTTGCCTGCATCCTCTTTCGCCTTAAACGTAATGTAATAGCAAAGCTCGCTTTGGATATCAAAGACTCCGAGCTCCGCCGCATTCTTTTGGATCATGCGCTTAACGGTGCGAAACGCACGTGTTCCGAGCCATGGAAACAGAACGTAGCTCTGACCGCCGAGGTAGATCAGCATACTGCGATCCATGCCCGAATTTGCGGCGACGGTCCTTGCGTTTTCGAGGCGCTCCGCGGCATTTTGACCGAGGAACTTATAGGTCTTTCCATTAAAAAGTACATTGCGCATGGCGGTTAAGAGCTTGGTATGTATCTCGCCGCCGTCGCCCGGCCACGAGACCTCCATCTTTCCATCGACGGAGCTTACGTATATAAGCTTGCGAGGGATGTCGATTTCCTTCACCTCCCAGACCCTGCCCGCGAGCGCAAATCTGTCTCCGACGGGGGGCGGCGTTGTGATCGTTCCTATTTCCTCGCTGTCGTGTCGGACGGTATAATCCTCGCTGTCCTTGAACACGGCATAGAATTTATACGAATTAATTATCCTCTCGCCCTTAAGGCCTACTATAAGTCCGCGTTCCTCGGTCATCTCGATGTAATCGTTGTTTATCATCGAAACCAGGAGTTCCTTATAATCCGCCTTGTCAAGCTGCTCCATAGGGGGGAGCGAGAGCACCCTTGTCGCAAGTGCCTTCGGAGTGAGCTCGCCCGCCGACGCGAGAATACTCAGCGTTTGATGAAAGGCGAGGCTGAGCGGCATTTGCTTCAAGCGCGGCGGCTCTATGAACCGCTCCTCGGAATAAAGATCGATGATTGCAATGCCGCGAAGCAGATCCCACGGGATTATCTCGGGCAGCGGTGCGTTCGGCAGTGCCGTTTCCTCCCTAAATACCATGATCATTTCCGGCGGTGTTCCGCGCCGTCCTGAGCGTCCGAGACGCTGAAGGAAGCCCGCAACGGTCGTGGGCGAGCCGATCTGCGCAACGCGCGCGAGCTTGCCTATATCTATTCCGAGCTCCATTGTCACAGTCGCGCAGGTCACCGCCTCGGTCACGGATTCGTCCTTCATTTTTTCCTCCGCGTCCTCACGCAGAGAGGCAGAAAGATTGCCGTGGTGAATAAGGAAGATATCTCTGTCCGAGCGCTTTTTGGCGATCTGTCTCAGCGTTGCGGTAACGTATTCCGTTTCCTCTCTGGAATTGGAAAAAACGAGCGATTTTGTCCCGTAAACGGCATCGTACAAATATTCGTATCCGGGATCGAGGCGTGCGCTTCCGCCCCTATCGCTCTCGGGCGCGGAGGAGCGTTTGCCGTGCGTCTGTACCTCATCGGAGTTTTGAATATAAAAATGCTCAAGCCCTATGCGCCACTTTAACGGTGTCTTAGGAGGTATCGGAGCCTCCGTATCTCGCCCGCTGCCGGCACCGAGCCATTCGGCAGCCAGTCTCACATCTCCGACCGTCGCGCTGAGTCCGATCCGCCTCGGCGAATGACCGATCAGACGCGCAATGCGGGAAAGCAGGCATATGACCTGATTGCCCCTGTCCGTGCCGATCATGGTGTGTATCTCATCGATCACGACATATCTGAGTCCGCCCAATATACGCGTCAGATCGTTGGATCTGTTCATTATCATCGACTCGAGCGATTCGGGCGTTATCTGAAGAATGCCGTCCGGATTCTTTAAAAGCTGCTTTTTATGGGAGGCACCGACGTCGCCGTGCCAATGGGTTACCGGGACGGCTGATGCGTCCAAGAGCTCATTCAAACGATAGAACTGGTCGTTTATAAGCGACTTCAGCGGAGCTATGTAAAGCACGGAGACCGAGCGCTCGCTCGGCGGATTCTCCGCTATATCGGCGATGATCGGAAAGAACGCGGCTTCGGTCTTGCCGGAGGCGGTGGACGAGGAGATCAGAAGGTTTGACTCCGTTTCGAAAATAACGCGTGCCGCCTCGATCTGCACATCGCGAAGCTCCGTCCAGCCGTGAGAATAAATATATTCCTTTATAAAATCGGGAAAGCGGGCGAACACCCGATCCGCATTTGTCAAAGCACGTCACCTCCGATCGCATTTCTGCCCTTGTTTAAATATCCAAATCAAACAAATTTACTTTGGCTTTGACCGTTGAAACAACATCGTCCGCGGTCACCTCCGCGTCATCGGGCGCGGCATCGGTAAATTTGACGTTTCCGATGATGTTCTCAAACGTCGCGCCGGGATTGTCCTTTATGATATTAAGGAGCGCGAGAAAATCACGCATGATCTCTCGCGGAGTTACCATCTCCGCCGCTCCCGCCCTCGAGAGTGCGGCAGTCAGGAACTGCTCCGTCTGCGCCTCTGTGACAAGCGGCTTGTCCAATCCCTCTCTTTGCGCATAGAGCTTCGAAAGTCGGTTGACAAGAGCCAAAAGCTCATTGTCGGAAAGGCGGCGGAGCCTTATTACTGGCGAGGAAAGATCCTGATATCCGAGCTCCGCGTATTTTGAGTCGGCAAGACGGCTCTTAAGCGCCTCATAGCTGAAGAGTCCGCGCCTCGAATCCTCGAGGAACTGCGGCGTGCCGCCGAAGATAACACCGAGTCCGGTTGCCTTGCCCTGAAGGGTGTCGTTGAAGATCGAGAGGATCTTCTCATAATTCGCTTCCCTTGAGATCCTGTTCGGGATCTTATACAAATTTACACATTCGTCTATAAATACGACAAGTCCGGCATATCCGAGCTTCTTTGCAAGAGAGGCGAACAGCTTTATAAAGTTATACCAGTTTTCGTCGTCTATCACGGTGCTCACGCTGAAGCCCAAGGCGTTTCTCGCCTCCGTCTTTGTGGAAAATTCACCGCGGAGCCATCTTAAGCATGCGGTTTTCTTCTCCGCGTCATCGCGCAGCGACGCCATATAGTACTCACCGAGCACGCCGGCGAAATCGAATCCGCCGACATCCGCCTCAAGCTCCGTCAATGTCGAATAAACGCGCTTTTTAAGCTCGTTTTCAAAGCGGTCGTCGGTCGGCAGTATCCCCTCGGAAACGAGATCTGTCTTAAGCTTTGTAAAATGGCGCGATAAAACGGAGGGTAAGGCACCGCCGTCCGGACTCGCCTTGCTCGCCATGTTGATCAAAAGCTCCTTATAGATCGCGAGCCCCGCTCCGCTTCCGCCCGTCAATCTGCGCTCTGGGGTCAGGTCCGCATCGGCACATATAAATCCGCGGTCAAGCGCGTAGCCCCTTATGAGCTGGATGAGAAAGCTCTTTCCGCTTCCGTATCTTCCTATCAGGAATCTGCATGCCGCACCGCCTTCCGCAATGTCATCGAGGTTGTCGAGCAAGGAATTGATCTCGTCCTTGCGCCCTATTGCGATATACGGCGCTCCGCTACGCGGAACGACTCCGGCGGTCAGTGACGACAGAAGCGTGCTTAATATTCTCTTCGGTATTTTTACTTCGTTAATTTCAGGAGCCATTCTCCTATTTCCTCCGTATAGTCATCATAAATCATATATTTTTCGCCGTCATGATAGAGCACGACGTCTCCGATCGCTTCGGTGAATGCCTCATTGATACGCTCCGCGGCGGAATCCATGCTTATATCATCGAGTCCTGCGGGCTCGGTTCCGTTATAGATCGAGGATATGAACGCGATATCCCCGTCGGAAAGACCGTATGAGCCGTCCCCATCGGGATCGCCCGCCCCGTCCTCCGTACCGTTTGTCGGGGCAAGGTCAGCTTCCGCAAAAGCCATGGACTCGGTGTCATCCGACTCATCCTCCGCATCCTCATCCTCGACCACGAGCCTTTGAGTTGTCGCCCACGAGGCGCGCTCGATCTCATCGGCACCGGCGAACGAAAGCTTCTCGCTCGGTGCATCGTAAAGGCGCTCGTATTCCGGTATTCTCTCCCTTGCGCGTATGCGCTCGTCCGCATTTTGGACAAGCGTGAAATAAGCGTCTATGACCTCCTTATACCTGTCGGGCAGATCCTTTACGGAGAGGCGGCTCTTGACGCCCATCATTGCACGTATCTTATTCTCCGTATATCTCACCGCGGCGGTCACAGCACCCCTGAGCTCGTCCGCACCCGCCAAGGAGATGTACTCGATCTCAAGGCGGCACTTAACACTGTGCGTGCAGAGCGAATTCGGAAAAGCGTTTCTGGTAAGCACCTGCGCCTTGCCGCTCGCATCATAGAGCTCCCCGCGAGAGTCGAGCCTCAGGAGCAAGCTCCGCATCGCCGTATACATATGCTTCTTGTAAAGCTCGGTATCCGCCTCCTCTATGAATTTTCCCTTCCTCCAATCGTAATCGGAAAGAAAGGCTATCATCGAGCCGATGCTCTCGCCGTCCGCCTCGGCGATGTCGGACAGATAAAATTCCTTAAACTGAGATACGCCGATCACCTCATGCATGAAGTCCTTCAGCTCCTCGGTCGGACAGGGCAAGCGGTGGATAAGACAGTAATCCTGGATCCAGACCGAAAAGTTTGCGCTGATTTTCGGGAGCTCGGTCCTGTATTCACGCCAAAGCGAGGCGAGGATCTTTATTCCCTCCTGCGCAGGGATCTTATCCGGTAAATTCAATATTTCGTATACATATAGATATAAGTAAGAGTAATCGGTTTTCGGAAAGTGCCCGCGCCTTATTTCGCTGCGCCAATAAAAATAGTAGTTTTTCTGCGCCGTATTAAGCTGCGAGTACTGCGGCATGTACGAAAAGAACGGAACGTAATCGCACTTGCCCGTTTTATAATCGTGATAAATAAGCGCCGCCTTGCGGAAGTTGCCGTAAAAATCGTACTTATCGTTCGAGCTCTTTACGGTGACCCTCTTTATCAGCCTGTTGACCGTCGGAACATAAGATTCATCGAGGGCGACGTCCTTTATCTTCTGCGCATGCTCGAAAAAGGAAAGCTTGCGCTCCGCTTCACCGCCGTCGCTTCCTTCGGCGGATCCGCCCGGCTCCTCGACCTCATAAACAGAGGTGCCCCGATTTTGGGAAAACGCGGACAATGTCGTGCTTTTCTTCGGAACAAGCTTATCTATATCCCAGAAATCATCCATCTCGTGAACGGTGTCATTTCCGTTATTTTCACTCATATCGCACCTCCTGCAAGAAAGTATTATCTTTATATCCGTCAATGAAGAATTATACCATAAAAGCTATGCTTTGTCAAGGTAAAAAGCGCGTTTTAATGCCCCCTGCACAAAATACTTATAAAATATTTACGTATAATAAAAGCGAGCGAGTCCGATAAAGCACCGAGCTCGCCCGCAGGCATCAGATATTCGATCTGCGGCATCCGACAACGCGGTCGGATTTTTATTTTGTCAAACGGAAAATACCGAATAGGATTCATATCCCTGCTCGGCCATCAGGCGCTTTGCACGGTCTTGAGACTCGGCATCGGTAAAAACGCCGAAGACCGTCGGGCCGCTGCCGCTCATCATCGCGCGCTTGGCACCGAATTCATTCAAAAGGCACAATGCACGCTGTGCCGACGGAACGATGGGGAGAACGGCAGATTCGAAAATGTTATACATCTCATCCACATTGAGCGTGCCGTTCATTAAAGAAGCGACAAAGCGCTCCGCCGAGCACGGCGGCTCATACGGCTTTTTGAAATCCCCGTACATCCCGTCGAGGGCGGCATAAGCCGCGGGGGTCGAAATGTGATCTGGAATCCGCACGATCAGAAAGCGGCAGTCTGCGGGATCCGGCAACCTTGTCATTATCTCACCTCTGCCCGTGCAGAGCGCCGTCCTTCCGATCAGGCAATACGGAACATCGCTCCCGAGCTCGCCCGCCATCGAAAGCATTGCACGATCCGTAAACGGCTTACCGAATATGCGATTCAGAGCGCGGAGCACCGCCGCCGCATCCGACGATCCGCCCGCCAGTCCCGATGCGACCGGGATCCTTTTATCCAATTTTATATTCACGCTCGCACATATGCCGAGCCTCGTTAAGAAAAGCTCCGCCGCCCGCACCGCAAGGTTGCGCGAGTCGGTCGGGAGAAAATCCGCGCCCCTGACGGTCAGCCTGACCTGCGGTGAGCCCTTTGTCTGCTCGGCGCACACGGTTATTTCGTCGGCAAGGGAGACGGTATGCATTACCGTCTTCAGCTCATGAAATCCGTCGTCGCGCTTTTCGGTTATATCAAGATACAAATTTATCTTTGCGTATGCAAATTCCTTAACCGCGTTCACATTGCCTCCATTTTACACTTTTGCGGCTATAATCAGGGGCAGAAATGCGTGCCCGAAGTTTAAGACCGAAAAAGCGGATTTTTTATTCTATCCTTATGCTGAAATTGTAGCACAAAACAAAAAAATTGTCAAGCGAAATAATTTCGGGCTCTTGATTTTACGATGACATTTTTCGTTTATTCTATTGCTTTTTCGCGCTTAAAATGTTATAATGGAAGCAAAATAAAGGCTCCCCTCGTGCATGTGCCGCGGAGTCCTTATCGGGAGTGACATAATGAAGAAAACATTATTCAACAAGAACTGGAGATTCGCATTTGAAAGCGAGCTCGACGAATTCAATACGTACGGATATAAATATTCCGACGCCGAGGGCGCCGCATCGCGTTTTTATCCTTACAGCAACTGGGAGCCCGTGGATCTTCCGCACGACTGGGCGGTAAGGCTGGAAAAGAGCCGAGACGCGAACACCTTTGCCGGTGCCTACCCAAACACGCATTATCACCGCTTTATGACAGAGCGAAGATCGGAGGCCGAGAAGAAATTCAACGTCGGCTGGTACAGAAAGGAATTCGAGTACGACCCCGCATGGGACGGAAAAAGAGTTTTCATCGAATTTGAAGGAATATTCCGCGATTCCATCGTTTGGGTCAACGGAGTCTACCTCGACCGCCACGCAAGCGGCTACACGAGCTTTTCCTTGGAGCTCACGGACCATCTCTTCCCCGGCGAGATCAACTCCGTTGCGGTGCGCGTGGACAGCGACCAGCCCGAGGGCTGGTGGTATGAGGGCGCGGGAATATACAGAAATGTTTATCTTAAGGTATGCGAGCCCGTTTACTTTAAGTACTGCTCAACGGCGGTGCGCACACAGCTCGACGGCACGGTTGCGGTCTCCGCGGAGATCGTCAACGACACCGCCGAAGCGGTCGAAAAGACTGTTAAATGGAGCATCGCGAACGAAAACGGCGCAACCGTCGCCGAGATCTGCAAGGAAATCGCGCTTCCCGCGTTCGGAGAGGCCGTCGCCGATGGTGAATTGAAGATCGCCGACCCGCGGCTTTGGAGCATTGACGACCCGTACTTATACACATTAAGGATGTCGGTCGGCGAGGAAGAGGACTCCGTCCGCTTCGGTGTCCGCACAGTCGCCTTCGATTCGGAAAAGGGATTTTTGCTCAACGGTGTCCCGCAGAAGCTGCGCGGCGCATGCGTGCATCAGGACTTCGGCGGTGTCGGCGTTGCCCTCTCGGACAATTTGAACGAATATAAGATCGCGCGGCTCAAGGAGATGGGCGTGAATGCTTACCGCTGCTCGCACCATGCACCTTCCCCCGCCCTGCTCGACGCCTGTGACAGGCTCGGCATGCTCGTCATGGACGAAACGCGTATGTTCGGCACATCGCCGGAGGCCATGCGCCAGCTGACGTCGCTGATCGAGCGCGACAGAAACCACCCCTCCGTATTCATCTGGTCGCTCGGGAACGAGGAATTCTCCGTCCAGAACGATGAAATAAGCTATCGACTCTTGGAGAAGGCGTCAAGAACGGCGAAGCTGCTCGACCCGACGCGCGAAATAACCTACGGCGGCAACAACGGAAGCAACTTTACGGGTGCGAACGGAGCCGCGGGTGTGCGCGGCATAAATTACATACGCAACGACATCACGGGACATTGGATCGACGAATATCATAAGGCTCATTCCAATCAGCCGATAATCGGAACGGAGGAAAGCAGCTATGTCCTCAGCCGCGGCGGCGCGGTAAACGACATGGGCAACGGACTTATCGATTCGTCGGGCAATGTTACAATGCCCTGGGGCTCAACGCCGAAGGGCTGGGTCAAATATTACGAGGATCGCGACTACCTGGCTGGCGGATTCATGTGGACGGGCTTCGATTACCGCGGCGAGCCCAACCCCTTCTATTATCAAAATGTCATCTCATCCTTCGGCACCATCGACCTCTGCGGTATGGAAAAGCCGCCCTTCCACTACTATCGCGCATGGTGGACGGACGAGCCCGTGCTGAAGATCACACCGCACTGGAACCATAAGCGCGGCGATGTCGTCAAAGTCACCGTATTTACCAACTGCGAGAGGATATCTCTGTTCTTAAACGGAAGGCCTGTCGGTGAGTGCACCGTAAACCGCTTTGACGCTCCGCAGTTTGATATTCCCTTCGAGGCGGGCACGCTCTCGGCGGACGGAATAAAGAACGGCCGTGTCATCCGCGATGCGATCGTAACATCGGGCAAAACGGCAGAGATCAGATGCACGGAGGTGCTCCGTGCAGACGGTGAGGACGGTATCTCCGTATATGAGCTTGACGCCTACGATAAGAACGGCATATTCTGCCCCACAGCGACGGAGATGACAGAAATAACGGTACGAAACGGCGAGCTTGTCGGTGTCGGCAACGGAGACCCATCGGAATGGGGCCCGGAGCAATTCCCCATGCGTGAGGATGCGCTCTTCATCCGCAATTTTGCATGCGAAAACGGAGTCTATTCGATACCGCGGAAAACCGAAAATAAATTGGCGCACAGATATGATTTTATCGAGCGCGAGGGAAAAACGGAAGGATACGAGGACGATTACCGCACGGTTGCGAGATACGCATATGATCTCGCCGAGCCAAAGAAGGTGACGCTCACCTCCTCTCTTACAGGTGCGGAGAAATACGAATACATCGAATTCGAGCGTCTCGGATGCGACACACAGGTCTTCCTTAACGGTAAATTGATTGCCGATGTGAGCGGCGACCGCGGCGGCAGAACGAGAAACGCAATGCGCCCGTACAGATTCTACACAAAATTCAAAAAGGGCATAAACGAATTAAAGCTCGTGGCTCTGCAAAACGAAAGCGACCCGCCGGTAATATCGGGATATGTTAAGCTCGGTCGCCGAGTTTCGACTCCGGGATACGTTAAGCTCCACTACGGACGGGCGCGCATCTTCGTCAGATCCAAGGAGCCGGCGAACGTAAAGATCTCCTACAAAACCGTTTAAAATTCCGAAAGCGGCGAAGGCTTTGATAATTTTTCGGCAAAAAATGCATTATTTTGTATTAAAACCTTGACTTTTAAAAAAATATATGGTATAATGCTTTAGTGTCCGAGTTATGCTTGCTCGGCTCCTTGCCACCGGGATATACGGTGACCTAACGACCATAAGGAGGTAAAAATCAGATGGAAAAGAAAATTTGTTCTTACGAGACTCTCTTTGCCGTAAACGGCACCTTCTCCGAAGAGGAGTACAAGGCAGTTGAAGAGAAGTTCGTTAACCTCATTAACGAGAACGCAGAAGACGTTACCGTTAACGAGTGGGGCAAGAGAAGATTTGCGTATCCTATCAACTATGTAACAGAAGGATATTATGTTCTTGTCTCCTTTAAGAGCGAATCCGGCTTCCCTCTTGAGCTTGAGCGCGTATTCGGTATTACCGAGGGCGTACTTCGTTTCATAACGACGACCAAGATCGAGAAGGCGGCAAAGGCTGAGGCTGCAACGGAAGCTGTTGCCGAGGCTGCTGAAGTTGAAGCAACAACAGAGGCATAATTTTAAGGAGGCGAAAACATGGCAAGTTTCAACAAAGTTATTCTTATAGGTAATATGACAGCCGACCCCGAGCTCAAGCAGACCACGGGCGGCATTTCGGTATGCAGCTTTTCTATCGGTGTTAACCGCCGCTTTGCTAAAGCCGATCAGGGTCAGCAGAATGTTGATTTCATCAATATAGTTACCTGGAGACAACAGGCTGAATTTGTTGCCCGCTACTTTAAAAAAGGCAATCCCATTCTCATCTGCGGTCAGATCCAGACGAGATCGTGGAACGACAACCAAGGACAGAAAAGATATGCGACAGAGGTAGTTGCGGACGAGGTCTCGTTCGTGGCCCCCGCATCGCAGGGCACCTTTAACGGTCAGGGCGGCGGCAACGCATACACACCCGATGCCTATGCTTCTCCTTCCTTCGGCGGCGCGGAAAGCGCGAATTTCGAAGAAATTCCCAACGACGAAAGCCTTCCTTTTTAATTATTAATATTTAACGGAGGCCGCGTCCGCCCATACGCAAGACTCACTGCGCTTTGGGTGAAATACAGAATTTGTGAGTCGGAAAGGTTTTGGAACCATAACAATGGATAGAAACGATACACAGCGTCCGGCATTTCGTCCCATGCACAGAAGAAAGAAGGTTTGCATCTTCTGCCAGGATAAGATTGCTGAAATCGACTACAAGGATGTTGCAAAGCTCAGAAAGTTCATTTCCGAGAGAGCAAAGATCCTTCCCAGACGTGTTTCCGGCACCTGTGCTCTTCATCAGAGACAGCTTACAACCGCTATTAAGATAGCGCGCCAGATGGCACTTCTCCCCTACGTATCCAACTAATTTCTTTTAAGCGCTCACCGCGTAAAGGCGGTGAGCGCTTTTTTCTTTGCAAAAGGCGGCAAAACTCGAAAAAAAGCAAAATTCCCCGCCCCTTTAACAAAACTCAAACATTTTCCAAAACAATCGAAAACAAGCTTGAGTTATAATATAGACACATTTGAACAAAGAAAGGAAACAAAAGAAATGAACAGCTACGAAACAAAAGCACGAAAAATACGCGAGCGCTACACCGAGGGGGAGGCATCGCGGATCGGCGAATTGAAAAGCCTTGACAAAAGGGTCAAGCGCCCAGCCCGCATATTCGGATACATCTACGGAACGGCGGGCGCGCTTATACTCGGCACGGGAATGTGCCTCGCCATGGAGGTGATCGGTAGTGCGGTCATTCCCGGAATCGCCATAGGATGCGTCGGCATCGGCATGGTAAGCAGCACATATGCGATCTATGACAGGATCCTCGCGCGACGCCGCAAAAGATATGCAAGCGAGATTATCAAGCTCAGCGACAGCATCATAGGCGACACAAATAAATTATAAGGAGACAAAAAATGAAAATCGTAAGCTTTTTCAAAAAGTCATTTTCCGATATGAAAAATGACGCAATGGCTCAGCACGAGGCGGACAAAGCAGAGCTCCGCGCAGTCAAGGCGGAGAGTCGCGCAAGCTTCGAGGAAAACAGAGGGCGCAATACTCTTGCAAGGGCGCGCAAAAATTCGAAGGCGATGTGGGACAGCGCTCATGCAGCTGCGTCCGTGCAAGCGGCGGCACGGCAATCGGCGCGTGACGAGAGAATATCCGCGGCAACGGCAAGAGAGGCGGCGGCAAACGAGCGGTACGAAAGCGCAAGGACCCGCCGCACCGAAAAATAATACTTTTTTCGGAAAAAGAACAAATACAAACAAAATTTTAACATTTATATGCTATAATAGTATCATTAAGACCTTGAGCGAGGGCAAATATATGTTCAAAATTTTGGTGGTCGAGGACGACAGAGATCTGAACAGAAGCATATGCTCCTTTTTGATCGGCAACGGATACGATGCCGTGGGTTGCTTGAATGCGGACTCCGCATACGATGAAATGTACAGATCCACATTTGATATAATAATTTCCGATATCATGATGCCGGGAACGGACGGCTTTGAGCTTGCGCGCACGGTACGCGAGCTTGACAGAGAGATCCCGATCCTGTTTATAAGCGCGAGAGACGACCTTGCATCCAAGCAGAGGGGATTCCGCGCCGGGGTCGACGATTATATGGTGAAGCCGCTGGAGCTCGACGAGCTTCTGCTCCGCATAGGTGCCCTGCTCCGCCGCGCCAAGATCGCCGCGAGCAAGCGGATCTCCGTCGGCGAATTCGTCATGGATGCCGACGAGCGCACGGCATACCTAAGTGGCGAGGAGATAGCGCTCACAGCACGTGAATTCGACATTCTCTACAAGCTGCTGTCATACCCCAAAAGGACCTTCACGCGGACGCAGCTCATGGACGAGTTTTGGGACGTGGACGCAAAAGCAGGCACGCGCTCGGTCGATGTTTACATGACAAAGCTCAGACAAAAGCTCTCCGCCTGCACCGACTTTGAAATTCAGACCGTGCACGGTCTCGGCTACAAGGCGATAATAAAATGAAAAACAAAAGACCTATCAAAAAAATACTGCATGCCGTAAACAGATACGTTATATTTTTCCTTTTGATTGCCTTTGTCGTCACATGCTGTACGATGCTCTTCGTTTCAACGCTGGCAAAGAGTATGCATACCGATTTTACAGCCTCCGATATAAGCTCTGCCGCAAAGCTGACATTCGTCAATGTCATAATCGTCAGCATTTTGTTTACCCTAATCGACGGCATCAGAAGGAAAGAGACCGTCGAGCGCCCGGTAAGGAAAATTGCAGAAGCAACGGAAAAAATGATAAACGGCGATTTCAGCGTGAGGATCCCGAACACGCTCGGGATCGCAACGGACGAAAGCTTTTCGGAGATCATAGGCTATATCAACAAAATGGCGGAGGAGCTCGCCGGGATCGAGACCTTGCGCGCGGATTTCATCGCCAATGTCTCCCATGAAATGAAAACCCCGCTGGCCGTGATGCAGAATTATGCCACACTGCTCCAAGAGCCGCACCTCGATGACGAGAAGCGCATCGAATACGCCAAGGCCCTTGCGGATTCCTCGCGCCGTCTCTCCGACATGATAACAAACATATTAAAGCTGAACAGGCTGGAGAATCAGAACATCTACCCGTGCACGGAGCAATACGATCTCGGAGAGCAGCTCTGCGAGATCATCTTGCAATACGAAAGCGTTTGGGAGAGGCGCGGGATAAATATCGAAACGAATATACAAGAGAACGTTTGGATCGTTGCGGACCCCGAGCTCCTTTCGCCGGTGTGGAACAACCTGCTCTCCAACGCATTCAAATTTACCGACGGCGGCGGAACCGTCTCGCTGTCTCTTTCCGCGGATGAGCACTTTGCGACCGTTAAGATAAGCGACACCGGGTGCGGCATCACGCAAAGCACAGGCGAGCACATCTTCGAAAAATTCTATCAGGGCGACACATCCCATTCCGCAGAGGGAAACGGGCTCGGTCTCGCGCTTGTAAAGCGGATCATCGATATAACGAGGAGCTCGATCGATGTCGAAAGTGAGCCGGGGAAAGGAACGGTCTTCACCGTCACACTAAGGAGGAATCACAGTGAAACGGCCGCAGAATAAAATACTGAGACTTGTTTTATTTCCGTCTTTAACATTTCTGCTTATATTTATACCCTGCTCTTTCGCTTTTTAATATATTCTTTACTCTTTTTCAGAAGCGGATCGACCGCCGCGATTATTTCCTATGCGGCCGCATTTTACTCTCTCGTCATTCTGACGCCGAGATGTATATCGGCCGTCGGAGCAATCGGAAATCTGATGCGCGAGAACAAATATTTAACACGACTGCGCAACGACATACATTTGAGGATAAGCATTTCGCTATACGGCTCGCTGGCCTTTAATACGGCTTATTCGCTGCTTCAGCTCGGGCTCGGCATTCTCCACGGGAGCGTGTGGTATTACTCAATGGCGGTATATCAAATTCTTTTGGCGCTGATGCGTTTCTTCCTCCTTCGGCATACAAGAGCCTATCATCAGACAGAAAACATGAAAGCGGAGCTGATCAAATACGGGCTGTGCGGTCTTATTCTTCTTTTTGTGAGCAGTGTACTTACCGCGGTCGTATTCTATATGATATTCCATGACAGCATATTCAACCATCACGAGATAACCGTCATCGCCATGGCGGCATATACCTTCACCGCCTTTACACTCTCGGCGGTGAATGCGATAAGGTATAAAAAATATAGCAGCCCGGTATTTTCCGCAGCAAAAACGGTCAACATGAGCGCCGCATGCGTTTCGATGCTCACGCTCGAGGCATCGATGCTCAGCACATTCGGCATGGCCGAGGATCCGCATTTCAGGCGCCTGATGCTTGGGCTGAGCGGCGCGGCAATATTCATCTATATAGCCGCAACGGCGGTCTGCATGATGATAAGAGCCCGAAAAGGTTTGAAAATATACGGCAGAAAAAATAAAATACAGGAGACATAAGATGAACGCAAACGACCTTGACAGCGGATTCAAATACACGTATTCCACCAAAGAGCACGATGAATTAATACGCATAAGACAGAAATATACGGGCGGCGAGGAAAATAAAATGGAGCGCATTTTGCGCCTTGACAAGAGGGTGACGCAAAAAAGCACGGCGGTCTCGCTCGCGATCGGAATTATAGGCGCGCTCATCTTCGGGCTCGGTATGAGTCTGATAATGACCGACATCGGAGCTTCCGTCTCCCTCGGACAGACAACGGCGTTCATCCTCGGCATCATCAGCGGGATCGTCGGCGGCATTCTGCTCGCACTTACCTACCCCGTTTATATCCGGATATTGAAAAAGGAGCGAAAGAAGGTCGCCCCAGAGATCATAAAGCTCACCGACGAGCTTCTTAAATAAAGAAAAACGACAGGCGCACCGCAAAGCCCTTTGGCAAAGCGCACCTGTCGTTATTTTTATTTTTCCAGCGCCTTAAGCACCGTTTCCTTCATATTGTTGAAATCATCGAAATCATGAGTGAAGGCGCCCCTTAGAGATGAATACGATTTTTTACGGTATTCGTCGAGATCGTGCTCCTCGATAAGACCGAAGACCAAGCTGTCCGCGAGCTCGGCATTGCCCGACTCGGAAAGCGAGCGCAAAAGCTCATGATCGCACAATCCTCTGCGCATATTTTTATATCTCAGCGACAGAAGGACATCTCCGTTATGCGCGGGATAGACCAAAGCGGTGTCGCCGCATTCCCATGATGAATAGCGCAGATCGGCGCGAGGGTCGTCGGGCCACGTGGTGTACGACCAACGAAGGAATCCGTCGAGCCCGAAATAATAATTCATCGGACCTATCATGCGGCACTCGGTCAGCTCCTGACGGAGCTGAGTGTTCGGACGTCCCTCTCCGCAGCAAACATACCACAGGAACCTTTTGTCGGAATATTTCTTACGAAGATCTTTGATCCTGTCATTTTCTTCGCACAGAGTGTAAATGAAGGGGACAAAGTCGTTGATCACATCGCCGAATTCCTCTATAAACTCGGCATGATTGATTGCCGTCTTGAAGAAAAACGAGGGTGCGACGCTCTTGACCGCTTCTATGCTCTTTCTATACTTATCGACATCTGCCGGCTCGTCTGCGGCGATCCTGACGCGAGAGATCTGCCCTGTGCGCTTAAAATACTCTTCAAGCGAGCGGATATAGTCAAGAACGGTCTCCTTTTCGTTTACGTACTTGTATGTGCCGTCAGACTCGTCGTAATAGCGCAGGCGGATGGGCTCGACATAATCGATCTTAGGATCGTCAAAGTCGTCATAGCGCCACAAATTTACAAGACCGAACACCTCTATATCGCCGCAAATGCCGTATTTCGCACAAAGATCGATATATCTCTGCATTATCGAATAATCGAAGAAAAACCTGCCGTCCTTGCGTTTCGTTATTTTAATTATGGAATACTCGAACAAATTTCCGCCGTAATAAGGCCTTCTGTAGCATCCCTGGCCGCACCACGGAATTTCGGACGCACAGACCGTTACGGATTTCTGACCGAGCTGTGCAAGAGACTTGACCACCTTTTCGATCACGGCAAAATGCTCATCGCTCCAAAGCCTTACATCATACTTCCTCGCAATGTTCGAGTTATGCTGCCAAAGATCGAGATACAGCTTCCAGTCGCGGGCATCGGGCACGGTATAGTTGTATACATGCAAAGGAAGGGTCACAGAGTCGACAAGCCTCTCGTCCTCGTTGTAAAACGAGCTGAAGAGCCTGACCGTTACGCTGTATTTACCCGGCTTTGCATCGGCGGGGACCTTTATCTCCGCATAAACGGCACTCGGCACGTTCTGCGAGCTGTCGCGCGCATCCTGCCTTAAGAGAATGTCCGCCTTTTTTATCCCGTCGTCATCCGTTACGAATTCCTCGATAAAAAGCTCCGATCCGAACGGCGATTCCACCGCAACGCGCAGCCGCTCGTGCGGAAGGCGCGTGACCGCAAAGTTCTCCGCGCTGTACCACTCCGCGCCGCTTACATTAACGCTGTACGGATTGTCGGAATTAAGAACGATCTGAAAGGCGGCCGTGTCTGCGAGGGCGGAAACAAGCCTTTCCGGTCGGACGGGAGCGACAGCATCGCAATTAAGGATAAGCTTATATGCTTCGTTTGCAATTTTCATTGTTGACATAGTTGTGTCCCCTTTTATGAAACCGAGCGCCTGCACGGTATTATTCTGGCGGTTTAAGTATAGCATAAAAGAACGGCGTTGTCAATGTGTGAGAGATCATTTTTCGATAATTACAACGGCGCCCGTGTTGCCCGCGATATCGATCTCGAATCCCGTTTGATTCGTCCTTACCGTCGCTTCTCCGTGGACATTGATGAGCTTTTTGAATTTATATCCTTCGCAGAGCGTAACGGTGACGGTCTCTGCCCCGTGGCAGTAATCGGTCACTGTAAGTATGCGCGTGCGCTCATCGTACGGATGTTCTGTCAGACATGTGTAGGGCGATGATGAGGCGGCGACCTTCTCGAGGGAGCGGAGCCGCAGGAGCTCATAGAGCTTATAATACGGAATCGCATCCTCACCGCTGACGGCACCGGCCACGGTGGCCGTATTTGCCTCGACGGGACATGCAATGAAGCATATTCTGCCCTTTCCGTATTTATATTCCGTGACGGCGGGATTGCCGTCCTCCGACCTTAAGAGGACATCGGCGCCGATGCTCTCCGTTACGAGCTTGAAGCTTGAGTCAAACGGCAGAGCCTCTCCGCTCGGAAGACGGACCGTGTCATTTCTTTTTCTCCTCGAGCGCGTGGTGACGGACAGACCGACGATCTGCTCAAACGGCGAGAGCAGCGCATCGTCAATGCTCAAAACGAGTGTCGCTCCGCATGCCGCCTTTTGTATAAGCTCCTTGTACCTGGAAAGATTCATCGAGCACTCGCCGCGCAGGCTCGGAACTATATATACATCGGAGTCGGGGAGCTCGCTGTCATGCCATGCGAACTCAACATCGAGACCGGCCTCCTTTGCCATAATAAACGATCCGTATGCCACCGCCCACGTGTCCTGCGAGTTTGTGAGGACGACAACGGCGTCCTTTATACGCTTGGGCAATTTGCCGTACTCGAAGCTTTCCGTAAATTCCGATATTTCCTTCATCGAATCGAGGACGGGCTTTTTCCTTCCCTCTATGTCGAAGAGGCCGAGCTCACGCTCGACGGAGCCCCAATCATACGGCGTGTGCGTTAAATTGGTCTGCTCATTTGCGCACCACCAAACAAATCCGTACAGATCATGCGCCCATGCGGAAAACGCGGACGCTCTTATGTAATCGGCGGCAATGCGTCTGTTGGCGATCATCGGACCGAGCGTTCCTATCTCCTCAACGAAGCACGGCTTACCAGAGACATCCGAAACAAAGACCGATTCAGCCGTTGCATGGAGGACGGATTTCATTTCATTCAGCGGATCCGTGTCGCAATGGGGTGTGAACAACGGATAAGGATGAGTGCAAAGCACATCGAGGATCTCGCCGAGGTCTCTGGCATTGAAAGCGTTGCCGTCCTCGGGTCTGTTGCCGTGCATGCCGGATATCACGGGACGAGATACGTCCTCCGCCTTTATTGCGTCGGTTATCTGCGAGACCCATATATAAGCCTCGTATCTGTTCATGTCCGAGGACATGCAATTGCACTCATTGCCGAGATCCCATGCGACAACGGCGACCTTGTCCTTAAAGCGGCGGACCATATATTTTACGAATTTCACCTGCCATGCGACTACCATCGGATCACGCAGAAGGTCACGCCCGGCGAAAGCCTCGGGCATATGCATTCTTCCGCTCATCCAGCCCGTGACAAGGCCCACGATTAGCTTCATATTATATTTTTCGGCGATAGTGCAAAGTCTGTCAAAGCGCTCGACCATTACCTCGTCCACACCTGCACGCCCTGCCTCCGTATGCGGAAGCGGATCCTCGCGCATTCTAATC
The DNA here is from genome assembly GCA_964593825.1 of uncultured Ruminococcus sp. Taxonomy (GTDB): domain Bacteria; phylum Bacillota; class Clostridia; order Oscillospirales; family CAG-272; genus UBA1740. Next base: position 5,372 of record CAZQII010000015.1, on the reverse strand, counting down.
TCGCGGATCTTGTTTCCTTCACTGTAATGTATTCTCAGCGGCTGGAAATCCGTCCACAGCGGGAAAACACGCATGACATTTATCCCCGACTCCTTAAGGCGCTTTATATCTCCTTCCACTGCCTCCTCGTTCCAGTCATGCCACATATTCGTTCCGGCATGCGACGCCCACCAGTTGCATCCGATAAAAAATTTGCCCGATTCAAAGAGCTTCTCGGTCTTCATATTTTTCTCCTCCACACCGTCAATCGGTATGATATATATTTTTTGCGGCGAAGAACAAAAGATCCCTCGCCTGTTGGCCGATCCTATGCGGGACGGCAACCGCCGTTACTTGAAGATCTCACCGTCAAGATCATATTTTTTCATCAATTTGACATAACGGTCGAGCGAGAACGGCGGATAACCGGTAAGATAATGGTTCATTCCTCGCCCAAAATCGGTCTCCCACTCGATGATCAGGAGCTGCTTATCCTGATATTCGCCGTAAGAAGTCAATATTACCTCCGAGCGGTTTTCGCCGACATTAAATCCGCCCTCGTACAGGATTTCGTCCGACTCCGCATCGATAACCTTATATTTGCCCGACACTGGCATCAAGGTGTCGTTGCAGGCATAGAGACGGCGCTCCGTGCCCTCAAGCTCACCGAACGCAAGAATAAACGGTGCCTGCGAGCGCTTTATATATTCGTACGCCAGCTTCTTGGTGAAATAATAATCCACAACGGCATCGGACATCTGCGGCCATCCGTCAAGCAGATTCCACCAAATGACTCCAGACTTATTCGGTCGGTCGACTCTGATACGCTCGATAAAATACTTCTTTGCCTCCGCCTGCGTTATTTGCGATGCAAGAATATAACGCTCGGCATCAGTCGGAACATCATTGAACATCGCGCGTACCTGACGCTCCATGAGCATAACTCTGGCGTCTCTGCCCTGCTGATCGCTCGAATGAAGTATCCACTCGGAATTGTTACGGTAGGGCCATACCTTCTCGGGTGTTATAAATTTCTTGATCGACTCGAGCGCGGGGCATCCGTGATATCCCGTTTCACTCACGAAATGAGCATTTGACTGCTTATAGAAATCGCCCTTGTAATAGGCTCTCGGCCCCCACAGATGATCCTCGGGCAAGGACTTGCTCCTATCCGCAAACGCCTCGTCGGAGACATAGGGAGACGAGGGCAGATACGGACGGAGATAGTCGTTCCTCTCCACCACGCGGCGTAATACCTCGCGCGAGATGCGGTTCGACGACGGGAGAACGCCGAGGAAGTAATTCATTTGATCTATCTCATTGTCGCCGCTCCACAGGATCAGTGACGGGTGCTGTCTGTGCGTACGCACTATATATGTCGCTTCTGCCTCAATTTTTCGTATGAATTCTTCGCTTTGCCGATAGCTGTTGCATGCCATCGAAAAATCCTGCCAGATCATTATTCCGTTTCTGTCACAGAAATCGAAAAATTTCGCATCCTCGTACACGTTTCCGCCCCAGCATCTCAGAATATTGCATCCGATATCCTTTACAAGCGCGAGTGCCCTGTCATATCTTTCCGCATCTCGCGAATGAAATGCATCGAGCGGAACCCAGTTTGAGCCCTTGCAAAGTATTTCCTTGCCGTTTACAATGAACTTAAAGCATCCTTCACCTCCGCGGTCAAACTCCGTGCGTACAAGCTCGACCGTACGTAAGCCGAAGCTGTCGTGCTTTTCGTGTATCCGCACGCCGTTTTTATAAATGCGTATCACCGCGTCGTAAACATTCGGCTCGCCGTAGCCGTAAGGCCACCAAAGCTTGATAAAGTTAAGGTCGAATATTCTGTTCGCCGCCTTTGTCGATACGGGGAAGCGGCACTTGCCGAAGCTGTCGGCGCATTTTGCCTCTATCTCTATCTCGAGCGATCTCAGATCGGCATAGTCGCACTCGAGCACATAGCTGAAGGTTATCTGCCCTTCTCTGTATGTAAAATAAGTCTGAGAAAAATATGCCTCATCGCGAATCTCAATATAAACATCGCGCCAAATGCCGGAATTGACTGCCCGCGGCATAATGTCCCATCCGTAGCAATGAGGTGCATTTCTCACGGACGTCGTCGTGGGCGAGTTCCAATTGGCAACCACGTTTACTATATCGTAATCCCGATCGTTCTCGAACCTTGTAACGGACGACAGGTGGACGGTGAGCTTATTCGTTCCCTTTTTCAAAAGACCGTCCGCCTTGAACTCATGTGCGATGAACATATTATCGCTTTCGGCGATCTTGATGCCGTTCAAATAATACTCGGCAAGCGTGTCCACTCCTTTGAATACAAGATAAACGTTTTTTGCATCCGAGGTGAACTCAAACTCCCTTTCATACCACCATTCATAGCCCTCGAATTTTTCCGTTTCACGTATATTTTCCCCGTAAAACAGATCGCTCGGTAAATATCCGCCTGCCGCCAGATCCAACTGAACGTTCCCCGGCACGTGCGCATCGACAGATATTTTCCGTGCAGACTCATCCCCCTGCTCGCGCCCGGTGAGTCGCCATATACCGTTTAAAGAAATTCGCTCCATAGCTTTATCCTCTCAAATCCTTTATCATTTATCGAAAACAGCAGCTTCCGCGTCCGCACACAGGGCGTGATATACGGGAAGATGATATTCCTGTATTTTATAGGTTTCCGTCTCAGGCACCTTAATTACGGTATCGCATATTTCGGCCAGAGCTCCGCCGCCCGCACCGACGAGTGCGACCGTAGTAATTCCGAGAGCCTTCGCACATTTTGCGGCGGCAACCGCATTTTTGGAATTGCCCGATGTGGAAATGCAAATGACCGTGTCCTCCTTTTTCCCGAGCGCAAAAACCAGCTGAGCGTATACAAGCTCTGGGTCGACATCATTCGCAAACGCGCTGAGCGATGCCGAAAGCGATGTGAGTGGAACAGCAGGTATTCCGCACTGAAGCTTCATGGCACTGTCGCCGAGAGCTTCCTTCAGCAAAGCCAGATCGGCATCGCGCGGTGTGCGCCTCATCAGAAAGCCCTTAAGTAGCTCTCCGGAAATATGCTCGCAGTCTGCCGCGCTTCCGCCGTTGCCGCACAAGAGTATCTTTCCGCCGTTGCAGTACGAATCGACTATAGCGGTCACGGCCTCCTTCACATCCTCTACACAGCTGGCGAGATTCGGATACCGCTGCGCAAGCTCGTTACAGTATTTGAACTCAAGCTTATGCTCGCATCTCTCCTTTTTCGCCTCAAGCGCAGCGATCTTCGCAACGGCGACCGCCGCAAAATCACCTATCTCATCACCGAGCATAGCGGGAACGATCTCACATACTGATTTACTCTGTGCAAGAGCCTCATCCTTAACTACGTGCTCCACCGTAGGACGGAAGAGATCCTCGGCGCGCTGAAAGATACTTCCTATTACTATCTTCTCGGGATTAAGCATGTCTATAATGACCGAAAGCCCGCGTCCGAGCATCTCCGCGCTTCTGTCGAAGATCGCCATCGCATCTCTGTCACCGCCGCGTGCCAGCGCGGCGAGATGAGCGGCATCGCATCCGCCCTCAAATACGGTCTTGCCGCTTTTCTCAGCTTCCGCCCTGAAATTTTCCGCAAGGCGCTTAATTCCGCCACCGGAGCAAAAGCCCTCGAATGATCCCGCCTTCCCGTAACCGACAGGCCCCGTCGGCTCGAGGCGAATGTGTCCGACCTCTCCGGCATTTCCGTTTGTCCCGGAATAAAGCCTGCCGTTTAAAATAAGGCCTGCTCCGAGCCCTGTACCGAAGGTCAGGAATACCATGTTTTCCGTTCCGCGACCCGCACCGAAGCTCCACTCGGCAAGAGCGCAGGCATTGGCATCGTTCAAAAGCCTCGTCGGCACGCAAAAGCGCTCCTTCATCATCTTAACTATCTCCGTGTTTTCCCAGCCGGGGAGATTCGGCGGCGAAAGGATCACGCCAATCTCCTCGTCGAGGGGACCGCCGCATGAAATACCGATGGCCTCACACGGCATAAAAGACTCGACCGCTTCGAATATCTTATCGAGCGTCCCTGCTGCATCTTCGGTTTCGAACCGCCTTTTTCCGACTATTTTTACGGCGCCGTCGCAGCCGACGCTCGCCTTGACCACGGCGCATTTGGTTCCGCCTATATCAATACCTATAAACATAATATTTCCTCCGTTCTTCTTATTTTATTGTATTATAAAGCACGCACCTCTTGCAAGCAAAAAATACGGAAGTATCGCTGTTTTTTCGGATTTTGCTTGATTTTCCGATATTTTTATGTTAAAATACTTAATGTGAGGTAATGATATGAACAAAAACAGTATTATGCTCGGCTATAACGAGATCGAGGGACATATTTCAGCTCAGATCCGCCGCTTAACGTCAAGCTACGACATCCATTGGCATACATTTTTCGAGATCGAGCTTGTTCTCGAGGGAGAAGCGATACATAATTTAAACGGAGTCTCAAAGCAGATAAAGCGCGGCGACCTTGTTCTTATTTCCCCTACCGATTTTCACGGTATGAATGTAATATCCCCGATGAAAATATGGAATGTGTCATTTGACGAATCGCTCCTGTCAGAAAAGCGGCTCACCGCCCTTTCAGCTCCGACAAGAAGGAAAGAATTTTCATTCGCCGGCGAGAGCCTCGAGAAGATCGTTTTCCTGATCAAGCTGTTGGAGTCGGAAATAAGAACGCCTAACGCCGGTTGCGCAAAGGAGCTATGCGAATGCCTGCTGACCGTTATAGAACGGCAAGAGTGCACGGAGGATAATGTCGTGCAGACGGGCGGAGGTATCGGAAATGCAATCACATATATGAATATACATTTCAGAGATAATCCGTCACTCAGCACTGTCGCCGCACAGGCGCGACTGCATCCTCATTATTTCAGTGAGATCTTCAAGAGATCAACGGGAAAGAGCTTCTGCTCATATCTCACAGAGCTTAAAATCGAGTATGCGAAAAATATGCTCGATGTCGGATTTTCCGTCACAGAAACATGTCATGTATCGGGGTTCGGATCGCTCTCCGCCTTTCTTTCCGCTTTTAAAAAAAGCACCGGCATCTCCCCTAACGAATACAAAAGGACAAAAGGATCGTAGCGCACCGTCGATACCGTAACATCGGGCGTATATAAACGATCGGAACAGCCGTTTTATAAACCGAGCAACAAGCAAAAAGCCTTCCGCGGTGATTCAACCGTATTGCGGAAGGCTTTTACTTTATTCTGCCGTGATTTAAAATAAAAAAGTCCTGTTTTTACAGGACTCAAAATAACTTATGAATATCATTATCCTAAGCAAACAAACACCCACAGGAAACCGAATAAGGAAAAAGCGAAGAAGATAGAAACAAAGTAAAGCAA
>CAZQII010000014.1:0-28715 GCA_964593825.1 uncultured Ruminococcus sp. | reverse complement strand
TCCGTTGGAAAGACGTACTCTGGCGATCTTACGGAGAGCCGAGTTAGGCTTCTTGGGGGTAGTGGTCGTAACCTTTGTGCAAACGCCTCTCTTCTGCGGTGCGGTGGCGTCAGTTGCCTTGTTCTGAAGTGTGTTAAAACCCTTCTGAAGCGCAGGGGTCTTAGACTTGTACGTCTTGTCCTGACGGCCTTTCTTTACGAGCTGGTTAAAGGTTGGCATGATTTTCCTCCTTCTTCAAAAATTTATATATACAACCGTCCGAATGTCGGACGCCATATATGCTTAATTACGGTGAAAACGGCATAATCCACCCATTCCCACACATTCCACTCTATTTTATCACCAAATGGCACTTTTGTCAATAGTTTTGCCGAAAAATATTTTCTTTAATCAAAATCTTCGCCGTCCGCAGACTTCCCGTCTCCGTCCGCGACCCGCTCTTCGAGCATTCTGACCCTGTGCTCGAGGACAGCCTGCATCTGCGTCAGCCTGTATATCCTCTTGTTCAGGTGCGACACTATCGCCGTGAGCGTCAGAATTATAATGAACGCCAGCAGTATGGCAAACAGAAACACCGCGTTTACCGGCAGCTCTATTCCGACAAATCCCGCGGCCCATATCGCCACATTCGGAAATATCGCAAGCAAAAGCAGCACGATGGACGTCAGGAGCCACACGAGCGCATACTTAAGATTCAGCTTCTTTATTATAAGGTATCTCAGCACGACGGCGAGAAATACCAGTGCGAACGCGATAAAAAACAGCCGAAGCTTCAGATCCATATCAGTTCTCCCCCTCCGTCATGCGTTTTTTGCTTTTGCGCCTTGTTCCGAAGCGCAGGATGACAAGCGCCAGCGACACCTTTATCATGTAATATACCGAGCGCAGCGCGTTTATGGAGGAAACTCCGCCCTCCCTCTCTCTCATCTCGACGGGCACGTCGCAAACGCGAAATCCGTTGAGCGACGCCGCGACTATCGCCTCCGGCTCCGGATAATCCTGCGCATATTCCTTCGCGAAATAAGCCGTCAGCTCCTTGCCCGTGGCTCTAAAGCCGCTCGTCGTGTCGGTCGCGCGCGTTCCGCATGTTAAGCGGATGACGAATTTTATAAAATTTATTCCCAGCCTGCGCATAAACGATGTTTGGAATCCGTGCTTTTCGATGAAGCGCGAGCCGATCGTCATGTCCGCCTCCCCGCGCTCTATCGGAGCGATGAGGCTTTTTATGTACGCGGGGTCATGCTGTCCGTCGCCGTCCGTCTGCACCGCTATGTCGTATCCGTGCTCCACAGCGTAAATATATCCGGACTGCACGGCTCCGCCGATGCCGAGATTGGTCGGCAGAGATATATAATTGTAGCCGCGCTCCTTCAGTATCCGCTCCGTGCCGTCCGTCGAGCAGTCGTTCACGACGACGTAGTCGTATTCACCGTAATTCTCGATCAGGTCGTCCACAACACGCTCGATGTTTTCCGCCTCGTTATACGCGGGAATAATAATCAAAACCTTCATTACATCTTCCTTATGTCATCGGAGGAGCATTACTCCTCGAAAATAAAATCGATAAGCTTCGCGAGATTGCCGTCACGCTCGTATTTTTCAAGGTACAGCCGCTTCGCGTTCTCGCCCATTTTGCGGCGTCCCTCGGCACCGAGCCCGTACAGCCGCTTCAAATTGCGGTACAGCGCCTCGGCATCTCCCGCCGCTCCGACAAAGCCGCACTCCGCCGCGCTCACCGTTTCTCCCGCCTCGCCGTTCATGGCGAGCACTATCGGTCTGCCCGCGGCAATATACGACGTCACCTTCGCGGGCACCGTGCATTCGAGCAGCGCGCTCGGCGTTAGGCATGCGACAAGGCCGGAGGCAATGTCCGTGTATTTCGGCACGTCCTCCATCGGCTTCATTCCCTCGAAGAAGAATCTGTGCGCAAGCCCCGCGCGTTCGACCGCGTCCTCCGACTCCGCCCTCGACATCCCGTCTCCGACGATTATCCAGTTCGCCGCGATTCCATCCGCCTCGAGCCTCCGCGCCGCCTCTATCATGCATGGGAAATCCTGCGCGGGGCTTATATTCCCCGCATAAACGAGGTTGAAGCCCCCGTCAAAGCGCTCGTGCAGCTCCACGTCGTGCATCTGCTCCGAATATATTTTTTCGGGGCACTGCGGCATGACCAGAATGTCGCTGTCCGACTTTCCCGTCCGCTGTGCGAGGATCTGCTTTGCCTTCTCCGTCAGGCAGACGAGCCTGTCGCTCCTGATATAATATTTTACCGATGTCTTAAAAAGTATCTTCCTTATGAGCTTATTCTTAAAGTTGATCACGGAATACAGATTCTCCGGCCACAGATCCATTACATAGGTCACCGACCTTATCCTCTGCTTTTTCGCGATCTTCAGCCCCGCCCTGCCCATATATACCGGCGAGAGCGAGTAGATGAACACTCTGTCGTACCGATTGCGGTAAAGCGCCCTGACGCGGTGTGCGCTCGATACGGGGAACGTGAGATAGTTGAGCAGTATGCGCAGGCTCGTGTTGCCCTTACGCCTTATTTCAAAACAGCGGTAGACCGTGATCTCGCCGTGGCGCTCCACACGTCTTTTCCACGGTCCGTATCCCTCCGCCCATTCGCCGGTCGGATAATTGGGCTCGCCGCAAAGCACATCGACCTCGATCTCGTTTTCGGTAAAGCCCTCGCATATATCGTTGATCCTGAAATTCTCCGGCCAAAAATGCTGACAGACCACGAGAATGCGTCTCTTAGGTTGTTCCACGGGCGGTCAGATCTCCTTTTTAATTAATAATAAAGTGTTCTTAAATTAACGGTATGTTATTCTGTATATACAAGCATTGCTTTCGCTGTACAAAAGCTCAAAGCCGATGCCGTACCTCTCGAGCAGCTCCTCCGCGGAAATGCCGAAATCGATCTCCCCGTTTATCGCAGCGACATAGCTCACGCCCGTTTTTTCGATATCGCCGAAATTAATATCCAGCTTGACATAATCCACCTGAACCAGCTCCATCTCCGTCGGTCCGTCGGTAAACTCGATCGACACATGAGCATATCTGTTGTAAATAAACTCATCCTCGCCCTCCGGGTCAAAAAGATGCCAAAAATCGAGGTTGGGAATATAATGCACCGAGTTCACCGTGGGAGCTCCGTTCGCAACAAGATACTGACCTACCATATTATTGTGGCCGTATCCGATCCACTTCGCATCTGGGTCGGTCTCTACCACCTCGCGCACCGCAAGAGCCACCGGCTTGCGCACAAGAGCGTCCGCACCGCACATTACGGGGTGCACGCACAGTCCGAGCACGCACATGATCGCCGCCGCGGAGGTGAGCACGGGTGCGGACAGCGGCTCCGACCTTCTCGCATATGCGACGAACGCAAGCGCGATCGCAAACAAAACCGAAAGCACGCAGAACCATACCGGCATATATCCCGGCACGCTTTTATATGTGCAGAAGATCCAAAAAGCCGCACATGCCACGGCCACCGGAGCGAACACCCGCACGGGCACCCTCTCCTCCCTGCTTGAGAGATTTCTCAGCATAAGATAAATACAGCCGAGGCCGACAAAATCCGCCGCACGTATGTTCATGGAATAGCTCAAAAGACTGTATTTCGCAAGCCATGCGGGGAATCCGATGCTCGCGTATACCGTAAGAAAGAGGGTTGGGATGAGGACGGCTATGTTAAATACGTCTATCCTCGCCTCGGGGTCGCGTCTTTTATTTATGATTTGACGTATGAACGAATATACCGAAAAAGCGATCGGAAGCGGAAAGAGGCTGAAGAAAACAGCGCTTTCGCTGTTGTTGCTCGCTCCGCCGACCGACTTGAACGGCAGAAGCGGCGTGTGCAGGAACGCACCCGATTTTATCAGAGCACCCCCACCCGTGCAAAATCTTTCGCCGGGATACACCGTTGCCAGAATGGCGCTGTTTGCGGCCGACGTGTCCTTCAGGTAAGCGAGCGTGATGACCGCCATGAAAAGAAACGCGGCAGCTATTATTATAACGTCACGGCGACTCAGCGCACGTATTTCCTTAAATTTCGTAATAACGAGCCATACTATAAGACCGATAATGATATAGCCGTACGGCACCTGCCACGCAGGATAAAGCGCCGTTATAAAGAACGTCGCCGAGAATGCCGCAACTGCGGCCAGAAGTATCTTTCGCCCCAATCGCTTTTCACCAAAAAAGTAATATGCGGTGACGATAAGCATCTGCGCGGAAATAAGATAAGTGCACACGCTCCACCACATCGTGAATTGCGAAAAGCCTATGAAGGCCGCACCGAGCAGTGCGAGGCGTCTCGAGCCGCGCGTTATTACGAGCGAAAACTCATACGATGCCATGAAGCTCATCACCATCAGGAAGCTCCAATAAAACGACAGTCCGTATTCCGCTCCGAAAAGATAGTAGCCCCACGTCATCGGCGAGCAAAGCGCGGACAGACCGAGCTTAAGTCCGTTTGCGGATATGGAGTAGTTCTCCGTCGCGCGGAGAATATAATTGAACTTGCCGAAGCCCTCGAAGTCCGAGGTAAAGACGCGCGGCACATATACGAGCCACTCATCGCTCCTTATCGACCTCGGAATGCCGAAGATCGGCAGCGTCGTGTCGGTGCGCAGATCGTGCTGCACGAAATAATCGTATGCTCCGACGCTCGAGAAATTTATCTTCATGAGCACAAGGAGCGCGAAGACACCGAGGGCAACCTGCCACCGGTGCTTAAATATAAAATCAAAGATCGCACGTCTGTCGAATGCGATGCAACTGCCGACAAACGCATAAACTGCAAAAAAGAACAGTATTCTTATGAGCGCGTCCACTGAGTAAAACACCCGTGCGGAGAAGCCCCATGCGCCGTAAACTATACCGATTACGGTCGTGTAGAGCGCGCCCGAGGCTATCGCCGCCGCCAAGGCTACGGCAAATACGGTTATAAGCCTTTTCTTGTTTTTAAAGAGCGATCCCTTAATTGCGGAAATGCCTTTCATTTCTTCACCTCAAGCTGAAATCTTCTTTTTCAAGCGTCAGGTTGGGATTGTAATAGGGATCTCCCTCTTCCAGCTCCTTGCTCCAGCGCTCCGAAAAAATATCTGTTTCTTTACTGAATCTTACGATCTTTTTCAAGTCATCCTCAAGTCCGCGGCTCTTAGATTCGTAATGATATGCCTCGGCATAGGGGGTCCATACGACAAGATAGCCGGCGCGTCTGACCTTCATGCAGAAATCAATGTCATTGAATGCAACGGCAAACGACTCCTCAAGTCCGCCTACCTCACGGTATACGGACGACCTCACCATCATTGCGGCGGCCGTCACGGCGCTGTAATTCTGTGCGATCGCCATGCGGGAAAAATATCCGCCCTCGCCGCGCCCGTAATACTTGTGCGCATGTCCCGCAACACCGCCGATGCCGACTATAACGCCGGCGTGCTGGACCGTGTCATCGGGATAGTAAAGCATCATGCCGCAGATGCCGACATCGGGACGCTGTGCAAACATCAGCATCTCCTCTATCCACTCGGGCGTGAGTATCTCTATATCATTGTTCAGAAGAATGACATACTCTCCCGACGCATGCTCGAATGCGAAATTGTTGATCTTGGAATAGTTGAAGCCCTCATACCAGCGGATGACCTTTAGACCCGCGTATTCGGCCTCCGCTTTTTTATAAAAGGCGAAGGTCTCGGGCTCCGTGCTGTTGTTCTCTACGACGATGATCTCGAAGTTCTTGTAAGTCGTCTTTCCGTATATCGAGTTTAAGCAAAGCTCGAGGTCGGATATATGATCCTTGTTGGGAATTATGATCGAAACGAGCGGCTCGCCCTCAATCTCATACCTTATTCTGTACGTGGACGGTATGCGCGAATCCTCGACATGCCCCTTGAGTCCCACGCGCTCGAGGTGCTCGCCGAGTGCGGCTCTTGCGGCGCTCAGGGTGTAGGGCTTCGCCGTCACATCGGAGGCAACGGAGGCACTGTGGCACCTCCAATAATAAAGTATCCTCGGAATATGGACTATGCACCTCGCCTTTTCTGTCAGGCGCAGAATGATATCGTAATCCTGGCTTCCGTCAAACTCGGAGCGGAAGCCGCCCACAGCCTCGTAAAGTCCGCGGGAGAATGCAGTGAAATGGCAAATGTAATTGTAGCTGCGGAGCGTGTCGGGTGAAAAATCCGGCTTGAAGAAGAAGTCGTATGAATCCTTCTTCTCGTCCTTGACGAATTTCGCCTCATCCGTATATATGAAGTCCGCACCCTTTTCCGCGATGACCGTCGCCATTTCGAAGAGGGCCGCGGGATGGAGCTTGTCGTCATGATCGAAGAGCGCTATATAATCGCCCGTCGCCGTTTCGATCGCGGCATTCGTATTGTCGGAGATACCGAGATTTTTTTCGAGCCTCTTATATTTTATCCGTCCGTCGGCCTCCGCCTCTGCGAGGCAAAGCTCGGCAACGTATCCGTGCTCCGCGTCGCTTCCGTCCGCGAGACAAAGCTCCCAGCCCGCATAGGTCTGAGCCTTCACGGAGGCGATCATCTCTTCAAGATACTCTCTCGGAGTGTTGTAAAGAGGAACGATAATGCTGAATGTTATCGGATCTTCAAACACGAATGCTCTTTGTCTTTTCAGCTCCGCCTCGGTATAAACAGTGCTTTTTCTTGCTGTTTTCTTAGCGTGGAGCATTCTTTTTATTTTTTTCACAGTTCTCTTAAATCCGATGTGTCTTACGCTCCAAAGAAATTTAAAGAACGCGTTTATCGGCGGGATCTTCTTCAACATCTTCTTACCGAACCGTAGCGGTGCGGTGATCCTCCACGATAGCGTGTGATAAAAATGATCGAGCTCGCGTTCCACCGACGAAAGCTTGAATGCCTGCTCAGAGCAAAAGGCCGACTCCTTGTGATAAAGGCTTCTGTAATGATCCAGATCCCTCTCGCAAGCCGCAAGCTTTTCCTCAAGCTCTTTTATTCTGTTCTCCTCCTGCATGTCCTTCCTCTTTCCGCAAATTTTGAAATCACAGAAGCTCTCCGCGCTTCTGACCGAGCTTCTTGTACTCGTCGCACACCGTCCTCGTGTCTCCGAGCATGATCTGGTGTCCCTTGTCGATCCAGAGCACGCGGCCGCACAGCCTCTCGATCTGCTCTATGGTGTGGGAGACGATGATGACCGTCGTTCCGCCCGACATCATGTCGGCGATCCTTCTCTCGCATTTCTGCTGGAAAAGCGCGTCGCCAACGGCGAGTATCTCGTCCACTATAAGTATGTCCGGCTTAACGAGCGTCGCTATGGCAAAGCCGAGCCGCGCGACCATTCCCGACGAAAAATTCTTTATCGCAACATCCTCATAGGGGCGCAGCTCCGCAAAGTCGAGTATCTCGTCGTACTTTTTCTTCATAAATTTTCTGTCAAAGCCGAGCACCGAGCCGTTTAAGAATATGTTTTCCCTTGTCGTAAGCTCGAAATCGAATCCGGCGCCGAGCTCGATGAGCGGAGAGATAACGCCGTTCACCTCCACCGTGCCCCTGTCCGGCTTCAGAATGCCGGAGATGAGCTTCAAGAGCGTGCTCTTTCCCGAGCCGTTCAGCCCGATGATGCCCACGGTCTCTCCCTTTTCTATAGTGACGGAAACACCGTCGAGCGCCACGAACTCACGGTAATGGAGCTTTCTTTTAAGGAGCTTGACGATGTATTCCTTTATACTGTCAACGCGCTCGGTGGGCATATTGTAGCACATCTTAACGTCGCTGACTCTGACTGCTATATTCGAATCCATTTTAGACTCCTTAAATATAAAGTATAAACTTATCCTGCCTCTTTCTGAAGGCGATAAGTCCTATTGCAAGCGCGGCAAGCGCGAACAGTATGCACATGAGATTTTGCTCAAGCGTCGGAAGCTGTCCTCTTATAAGCACGCACCTGAAGTAATCGATGTAATATGTAAGCGGATTTATCCTCAGCAGATTCACCAGCCATGCGGGCAGCGTCTCGAGAGGATATATGATGGGCGATGCATACATCCAAAGAGAGAGAAAAACGCTCCAAAGATGCAGAACATCGCGGAAAAATACCGCCGCCGCGGAGACCAAAAGCCCAAGTCCGAAAGCAAAGACGAATATGTATATCATCGGCACGATCGCGAGCAGCATTGTGAAGAGCGATGTCGAGATAGGAATATCCCCCTTGATGAGGAAGAACAGAAATACGATGATAAATGCGATGAACGACAGGCACATGTTCACAAATGCGTAGCAGCACTTCTCGAGCGGGAAAATATATTTGGGTATGTACACCTTCTTTATAAGTCCGCTGGAATGAAGTATCGAAACGAGCGAGAAATTCGTTGCCTCCGATATAAAGTTGAACATAACATAACCCGTGAGATAAAACAGAGGATATCCGCCGTAATATCCGAGGTCGTCGACGCCGACTCTGAGCACCTGCGAGAACACCGCCGTCAGAACGCACATCATGAGCAGGGGATTCAGCACGCTCCAAAGCACGCCGAGCACCGACCTGCGGTACTTTGTCTTTATATCTCTGGACACAAGGTCGACAAGAAAGAATCTGTATCTCTTAAACGAGCTGACATCCCTTGCGAACGCGCGCCTGTCCATGATCGAGTCGACGATCGCCCAAACGATCACAAACGGAAGCAGCGTCATCAAAATAAATGTGATGACATCAAAATCAAGGATCTTCCACGCCGAAAAATCAATGTCGGCCGCCATGAATGCGCCGAACACCGCCGACAGGAGAAATATCAATAAAACCGAAAGCTTTTTCTTCAAAACACTCACCTCTGCATCAGAACGCGAAATTCAATTCTGCAAGCGTCGGGTGCTTTTTATCCTTCTCGCTGAGCAGTATCGGCTCATCGCACTGCGGCCACTCTATGCCGAGCGCGGGATCGCACCAAAGAAGTCCGCCCTCTCCGGACGGATCGTAGAGCCGTGTGCACTTATATGCGAACGTCGCATGCTCGCTCGTCACCAAAAAGCCGTGCGCAAACCCCTCGGGAATGTAAAACTGCTTTTTGTTCTGCTCGCTCAGCAAAACGCCGAACGACTTACCGAACGTCGGGCTCCCACGCCTCAGATCCACCGCAACGTCGTACACCTCGCCCTCGAGCACCCGCACGAGCTTGCCCTGCGGGTTTGCGGTCTGAAAATGAAGTCCGCGCAGAACACCCTTCCGCGAGCGTGACTGATTGTCCTGAACAAATTCACACGGGGTGCCGTCAAGATGCTTTATATACGGTGCGAACTCCTCGTTGTACGTCTCCATAAAATAGCCCCTGTCGTCACCGAATACCGTCGGCTCTATTACGTAGAGCCCCTCTATATACGTTTCCGTAAACTTAAACTTTCCCATTTCTCCGAATCTCTCCTTTTAAAGGGCACAGGCGCCTCGGTGCGGAAAAATGCTCCGCACCGCTCCGAAGGTGCACACCGTGTTACCTGTTTTCATACATTTTTTTATAATAATCCTGATACTCGCCGGAGATTATGTTCTCCCACCACTCGCGGTTCTCGAGATACCATTTGATCGTCTTCTTTATTCCGTCGGCGAATTTCGTCTCGGGAAGCCAGCCGAGCTCGTTATGTATCTTTGTCGGATCTATGGCGTAGCGCATGTCGTGCCCCGCCCTGTCCTTGACGTATGTGATCAGATCCTCGGACTTTCCGAGCTCCTTGATAATGATCTTGACGATGTCTATGTTGCGCATCTCATTGTGTCCGCCGATGTTATACACCTCGCCGACAGTGCCCTTATGTATTATGAGGTCGATCGCACGGCAATGATCCTCCACGTAGAGCCAGTCGCGGACATTGAGTCCCTGACCGTAAACGGGGAGCGGCTTGTCGTACAGCGCATTTGCTATCATCAGGGGGATGAGCTTCTCCGGGAAGTGATAGGGTCCGTAGTTGTTCGAGCAGCGCGAAATGGTTATCGGAAGCCCGAAGGTGCGGTGATACGCCTGAACCAAAAGATCCGCGGATGCCTTCGACGCGGAGTACGGGCTCGACGTGTGTATCGGTGTCTTCTCGGTGAAGAAGAGGTCGGGGCGGTCGAGCGGCAGATCGCCGTACACCTCGTCCGTCGAAACCTGATGATATCTCTTTATTCCGTACTTGCGGCATGCGTCCATCATGACCGCCGTGCCCATGATGTTTGTGTTCAGGAAAACTCCCGGGTTCTCTATGGAGCGGTCAACATGGCTCTCCGCGGCGAAGTTGACGACAATGTCGGGGTGCTCCTCCTCGAATATGCCGTACACCGCCTCCCTGTCGGTTATATCCACCTTGCAGAATCTGAAATTCGGATTGTCCATAACGGGCGCGAGGGTCTCGAGATTTCCCGCGTACGTAAGGCAGTCGAGGCATATTATCCTATAATCCGGATGGCTCTTAAGCATGTAATGGACGAAATTTCCGCCGATAAATCCGGCTCCGCCGGTAACTATGATCTTCACTCTGTTTCTCCTCTTGATTTAATTTTGCATGTTCTCGTAATTTTCGATAAAGCACTTGAGCGCCGTCTGCCAAGGGCGGAATTCGTCTCCGACGGTGACCCTCAGCATCATGTTGTCAAGCGAGGAATACGCGGGTCTCTTCGCCGGCGTCGGATATTCCTCCGTCGTGCAGGGCGTGACCTCGGCCTCTATCCCCGCATATTCGACTATCTTCCTTGTAAACTCATACCACGAGCACTCGCCAGCGCCCGTCCCGTGATAAATTCCGTACTCCTCGGTCGGTATGAGCTTGAGGATATGATGCGCGAGGTCGGCCGCGTTCGTCGGGTTTCCGCGCTGGTCACACACCACGCGTGAGGCGCCGTTCTCCCTGTTTATCTTTATCATCGTCTTGACAAAATTGTTTCCGTAATAGCCGTACAGCCATGCCGTGCGGATTATAAAATACCTTGTGGAGAACTCTCTGACATATTGCTCGCCGAGATACTTCGTCTTTCCGTAAACGCTCGTGGGAGCACATGCGTCGCACTCCGTGTACGGCACGCTGCCGTCACCGGGGAAGACGTAATCCGTTGAAACATGCACGAGCCGCGCTCCGCATTCCTCGCATGCGATCGCGAGATTTCTCGGTCCCAGCGCGTTCGCACGGAATGCAAGCTCGCGCTCCGTCTCGCACTTGTTGACGTTCGTATATGCCGCGCAGTTTATCACCGCGTCATACCTGCGCGCCGACATGATCCGGCGCACGCTCGAGAGATCGGATATGTCAACCTCGTCTATGTCGATCCCGCGCACGGTGTTGCTTTCCTTTAATACGGAGGGCACTCCGAGCTCCGTATATCCGCGCTCGAAGCACTTCATGATCTCCGTGCCGAGCTGCCCCTTTGCTCCGACAATAAGAATGTTCATCAGTATCTGAGCCTTCCTTCCGCAACCTTTTGCAAGTGCTTCCCGTACGGCGACTTGCCGTATCTCTTTGCGCTCTCGAGGAGCTTGTCCTTGCTTATCCAGCCCTGCATATAAGCGATCTCCTCTGGGGCGGAGATCTTAACGCCCTGGCGCTTTTCCACCATTTGCACGAAGCTTGCCGCATCGATGAGGCTGTCCATCGTTCCCGTGTCCAGCCATGCGAAGCCGCGGCCGAGCAGCTTCACGTCGAGGGTCCCGTCCTCGAGATACATCCTGTTGAGGTCGGTTATCTCAAGCTCGCCCCTTGCCGAGGGCTTCACCCGCTTTGCGTACTCAACGACGCGTCTGTCGTAAAAATAAAGACCCGTGATCGCATAATTCGATTTCGGCTCGCTCGGCTTCTCCTCCACCGAGATTACGCGTCCCTCGCCGTCGAACTCGACAACGCCGAAGCGCTCCGGATCCTCTACATAATAACCGAAGACTGACGCGCGGCCGTTCTTCTCCGCGTTCTCCGCCGCGCTCTTCAGCATGCGGGAAAATCCGTTGCCGTAAAAGATATTGTCGCCGAGCACCATGGCGCAGGAATCGTCACCGATGAAATCCTCTCCGATCAGAAACGCCTGTGCCAGTCCGTCGGGCGACGGCTGCACCTTATATGAAAGCTCAATGCCGAAATCCGATCCGTCGCCGAGCAGGCTCTCGAAATTGGGCAGATCGCGCGGCGTCGAAATAATGAGTATCTCCTTTATGCCCGCGAGCATGAGCGTCGAGAGCGGATAGTATATCATGGGCTTGTCGTATATCGGAAGCAGCTGCTTCGATGTTATCATGGTGAGAGGATACAGTCGCGTGCCCGACCCTCCCGCAAGAATTATTCCCTTCATCCTTTATTCTTCTCCTTTGTATTTTTTGATTTTATATCTGCCGAGCAAGTACATCACGCGGAAGATCAAGCACTCCGAGGCCTTTTGTCTGTATGCCTTCGTCGTGAAAATATATGCCAGCCGTGTAAAGAAATTGCGCTGTCTTTGCAGGAATCTCTCGCCCTCCCTGCGGTATTGCTCCGGAATTACGTCTCCGTACATGTCGAGGAATGCCGCGAGCTGCCTCGTGTTGAGCTCCGAGCGGCGCGATCGAACACGCCGTGCGCGCATCCTAAGAGCCTTGAGCCTTGAGGCGGAATAGCCTATCACATTGTTTCCGTGCTGTCTGTAAAGCGTTGTATAAACGGGATCGTAGATCACCGTTCCGACGGCGCTGACCAAAGTGTACACCCAATAATCCATGACCATAACATCGGGTGAATGTCCGCGCTTCAAAAGCTCGATCGCCGCTCTGTTGCAAACCTGCGTATGACCGACGCAAACATTCTCGACCATCGCATTGTAAAACGACGGCTTTCTCTTTGGAATCGCGGTGTGACCGATCTCGTTCATTTCGACGTCCGTCAGCGTCGATGACGCCGCATATAATACCGGCACGTCGGATTCGGCGTACTCCCGCAGTGCCGCCTCCGCGCGCTCGAGCTTGTCTGGAAGCCAAATGTCGTCCTGATCGCTGAAGGAAAAATAGCGGCAGGACGGATCCGATGCGAGGACCAGCTCATGGAAGCTCGCGTTGAGGCCGACATTCTCACCGAGGATTATCTCAAATCCGTATTTCTCGCGGTAAGCGTCGAGTATCGCGCGTGTTCCGTCCGTGGAGCCGTCGTCGCGCACGAGCACCTTCACTCTTTCGAAATTGGTGAGAGCTACATAGCTGTCGAGCTGTTCCTTCAAATATTTCTCGCCGTTATATGTGGATAAAAGAATCTGAATGTCCTTCACCTTTTTCCTCCCGTTCCCCCGTGCTCACGCGCATGATTATGATTATTCTTTTTAATTATATCACTTATAAAAGCAATTGTCAATATTAATTTATGTGGCGCGCGCAGTCTGTTTGCCGTCTGCTTCGCATGGCAAAAAAAGCCCGTGCGAAGAGATCATCCTCCCCTCCGACAGAAAAATTTCTTACTTTTCCGTCCGCCGAAGCCCCGCCACCGCACCGAGATCTCGTAAATACCCCATACCCGTGTCAAATTTATGGCACTTTCCCGTCAAAATGCGCCGGCCCCGCAAGTCCGAGAGTCGCGTTCCTTGCTTTTTCGTCTTAGCCTTTTGCTCGGGCATAGGCAAAGCGAGCCGCGGGATCTCCGCGGCTCGCTTTATCGCATTTTTTGCCCATCTTTATTTTTTTGCTTGCCGATCAAACGGTGTCCTTCTCTTTTTCAAGCGACTTTATATACTCGTACACCGCCCGCGGCAATAACTCCGACGCATCCGCCCCGCCCGCCAGCAGCGCGCGCACCGCCGTGGAGCTCACGCCCTTCATCTCATCGCGGCATCTCCAAAGCACGGTCTCATAGCCCCCGTGCTTCAAATTATAGCTCGCCTGCTCTCTCTCCCACGGAAGATCGGCCTCGTCGCGGTAGCCCTTCACTATCTTTTCTATTCCGTGCTCGCGCATGTAATCAACTACTCTTCCGTCCGAATAGCTTACAAGCACGTTGTCCATTCCGTCCGTCGCGAGCATGAGCATCCTCACCCGCTCGTCGACCGTAAACCTGTATTTTTTCGACGGGTTCACAAAGGCGACAACATAGACCTCGTCATATTCCCTCGCCGCCCGTTCTATTATCTCAAGGTGACCCCGTGTTACGGGATCGTAGCTTCCCGGTAGAATAACACTGCTCATCACGCACCTCTCAGCCGTCGGTATTTTTTCTGTACATCAAAATATTGATAAATGTCTTTTTGCCGTAGTGCGTGGATTTTATAACCTCAAAATCGGGGAACACCGTCGCGTCGATATCCTCCGTCCCACTCTCGAGGACAGCAATCGCACCATCCGCCAAAAGCTCCGATTTTATAAGACCGCGCAGCGCCTCGGTACAGCACTCCGCACCGTACGGCGGATCTATGAACACAAGGTCGTAGACATCCCTGCCCGCTGCCTTTCTGATATAATTCCTGTAATCGCTCACCGAGTAGCGGCACTTGTCGAAGAAGCCCGTCGCCGAAGCATTCCTCTTCACTATCTCCATCGCCTCGCGCGCGGAATCGACGAAGGTGACCGATCTCGCCCCCCTCGACATCGCCTCCAGTCCCATTTGCCCCGACCCGGCGAAGAGATCGAGCACGCGCCTGCCCTCCACGTCAAACTGTATGGACGAAAAAACGGCCTCCTTTATTCTTTCCGATGTCGGACGGGTCGCGTCCCCCTCGAGCGTTTCAAGTCTTTTTCCCTTTGCTGTTCCCGTAATTATCCTCGGCATTTTTATTTTCCTCTTTCATTTTTATGCTTTTTGCTGCCCGCCTCACGCTTTTCCTTAAAGTATTCGTATATTTTTTTCGCGTCGGCGGCGCTTATGCCCTTGATCTGTGCGAGCCTTTGCGCATCTGCCTCTCTTATCATCGACAGCGGCATGGCGGCGAGCAGTGCCTTCGCCTTCGCGGGGCCTATCCCCTCGATCTTCTCGAGGCTCGAGTGCGTCAGCGTTCTTGTCTTTGCCCCGGTCGAATGCTTAACGGCGAAGCGGTGCGCCTCCTCCTGAAGCGCGTAAACGAATGTGTACGCCGCCGTCTCCTGTGCGATCGAGATCTCCCGCTCTCCGTCGGTTATCGCCCGCGTCTTGTGGAAGTCATCCTTCACCATTCCGAACACCGGAATATCCATCCTCATCTCGCGGAGCAGTTCCTTTATGACGCCCACATGCCCGACGCCGCCGTCAAGCAGTATCAGCTCCGGCGCGCATGACAGCGAGGCGCTTCCGTCTCCGATATGGGCGAGCCTGCGGCTTACCGCCTCGCGCATTGAGGCATAATCGTCGACGCCGTCCGTGCTTTTTATATTAAAAACCCTGTAATCGCTCTTTTTCAGCTTGCCGTCCGCCCACACTACCATGGATGCCGTGATATGCTCGCTTCCTATGTTCGAAATATCGTACGCCTCCACGCGTGTCGGAGGCTCCGCAAGACCGAGCAGCTGCGAGAGGCGCTTGAGCCCCTTGTCCTCGCGCTCTCCGTCAAGACGGTATTGCCGCGCCGCCTCCGCCGCATTTTCCCTCGCCATGTCGCAAAGGCGACGTCCCTCACCGCGCTCGGGGACCTTTACCGTCACCCTGTGCTTCGCCAGAATGCCGAGATAGTCAGCCAAGAGCCGAAGCTCCTCGTCCTCCGGGTCAAAGTCGAGCATTATCTCACGCGGGATATTTCCCGTGTCCTCGTAATATCCGGCAATAAGCGCCACCGCGTCATCCGCCGATGACAGCTGCGAGGACGAAAGGATGAACTCGTTCTTGTTTATCAGCGCCCCCTCGCGTATCGAGAGCACGGCGATCGCCCCCTCCGTCTCCGACGTATATATTGCGACGACATCCCTGTCGACGCCCGCGTCGGCAACGACCTTTTGCTTCTCCGACAGGCGCTCGAGCGCCCTGATGCTGTCGCGCAGACCCGCCGCACGCTCAAACATAAGCTCCTCCGCCGCGCGCTCCATCTGTGCCGAAAGCTCACTCTTCACGTCCGCGCTGTGACCGTCCAGCACCCGTTGCGCATGCCTGATGCGCATCCTGTAATCCTCCGCGTCTATCCTGCCCGTGCACAGGCCGCAGCACCTACCCATGTCAAAATAAATGCACGGCCGCTCGCGTCCTATATCACGCGGAAACGAGCGCCTGCAGGTCGGGAGAGCGAAGATGCGCATAACCGTGTCGAGCGCCGCATGCGCCGCGGCGGAGCCGCTGTAAGGGCCGAAATAAGTCCCCTTGCCGCTTCTTCTGTCACGCGTGACGTACAGCCTCGGGTATTCCTCCGCCGTCACCTTGATGTAAGGATAGGATTTCGCGTCCTTGAGCTTGATATTGTATCTCGGAGAATGCTTTTTTATAAGCACGTTTTCCAGCGTCAGCGCCTCTATCTCCGTGTCGCAGACGATGTAATCGAAGTCGTGCACGAGGCTGACCATCTTCTCCGTTTTCGGTGTGTGCGTGTTTGACGAGAAATAGCTCGTCACGCGGTTCTTCAGCTTTTTCGATTTTCCGACGTAGATTATCCCTCCGTCGCTCCCCTTCATTATATAAACTCCGGGCTGCATCGGCAGCGAGTTCGCCTTGTCGCGCAGGCGCTCTGTTCTTGTCACGGCATCACACCTCCTTTTTTAAAAATACAGCAAAGGCGCCGGTCGAGCTTAAACGACCGGCGCCTCTATGATCAGTTACTCCGCAAATCCACTCTCAACAAGCGCGCCGAGCCCCTCTACCGCATCGGCTTCATCCGCACCGTCTGCTATAAGAGTGATCTCGGTCCCCTTGGAAATTCCGAGCGAAAGAACTCCGAGCAAGCTCTTGGCATTCACACGGCAGTCCTCCTTTTCGACCCAAATGGAGCACTTGAAGGAATTTGCCTTCTGAATAAAAAATGTTGCCGGTCTGGCATGTAAGCCCACACTGTTTTTGACTGTCACACTGCGAGTAATCATACGATTTTCTCCTTGTAGAGATATTTATTTAATAATAATTATAACAAATAAAAAATTAAAAATCAATGTTTTTCCGCAAAATTATAAAAATCTATTTGTTTTGAATAATTTTGTCCGATTTTCTTGGTGCAAATCCGTCTATTTGCACATCGATATCCGAGCTCTCCGAGCTCACAACATCGTTGTAATAGATAATTTTGTCGTCGTTTTCGCGCTTTGCTATACGCATCGTGGCGCTCCCGAGTCCGAAAACGCACCAAAACAGATAGCACATGGCGGTATGCTCCCAGATATAGCTTACGGTTCCGCAAATTATCAGGCATACGAGCGCCACCGCCGAAAAATACGACACGATCTTGACCTGCGACGTTCTTATATACGGTCGGTACGTCACGCGGTGGCGCAGGCTCGTTATAAGAACGCAAAGGAAGAATATGAACGCAAACACGCCCGCCTCGCATGCGATCTCGATGAACAGATTGGAGCTGTTCTCCGCTGCAAAGCCGTAGCGTGCGATCTCCTCCGAAAACGACGCCGCACCCATGCCGACTCCGCTGAACGGATGGTCGAGGAACACCCGCGCCGACGCCCGCCAAAGCGACAGCATGTCACCGACGCTCATACCGAAGACCGACACAAACGCCTCGCCTCCGAGGAGCTTCCCCGGCAAAAGAAACAGCACATAAGCAAACACAATGAGCGCGATGAGTAGCGGCGCGGAAAAGCGCCTTAATTTAAGTATGGCATACGCGGCTATGCCGAACAGCAGCGCGACCGCCGCAACAAAGCCCGCACTGCACACGAGCGCCGCCAGCTGGATCGCCAGAACGCATACGTAGGCCGCACGCTCCGCCCTGCGCTTTGTCTCCCTGAAGAGAGAAACGGTGAACAGTAGCGCCACCGTGATAAATGCGCCGAACACCTGCGTCGAATAAAATCCCGTTCCGCTGTAAAAATAATTTCCCTCCGTCGCACCGATAATAAACTTAACGGTCACAAACACCGATGCGGGAAGCGACGACAGCATAACGGCGATGAGCACCCTGTCCGCAAGACGGCGGTTGGTCAGAAGGTTGCTCGCCATTATATAGCCGAGCGCACCGAGCACAAGACGCACCGAATTTCTGAACGACTCCGTGCCCTTCATAAATATTCCGCTTATAAGCACGAAAATTATCATCAGACCTATGAGCATGTCGTATTTTTCAAACACGTATACGCGCTTGCCCGATATGACCTTTCTCAAAAAGGAAAGAAACGTGATCGTCAGAAGCGATGCAAGGACGAGAGTCGGGTCGGCAAGGAACTCCGTGTACGGGAGCACCGATACCGTGAGCAAAAAGGAAAACTCCGGCGACGCAAAAGATAAAATCACGAACAGCAAAAGAACAACGGCGAGCAAAACATTCAGCGGATGCGTGAACGCACTCGCCGCCGCGAACAGCACACCCATGAGTATGCCGAACGTGGACGACAGCCCCTTGCCGCGCTCCTGCGTCTTTTGCATCCTTTTTATACAAAAGAACTCGAACAACAGATAATCCGTCAAAAAGAAATCCTCAACGAAATTTCCGATCGGGCTCTCCGAGAACATGAACAGTACTCCGAGCAGCGCCACGACCAATCCCGTGACGGTCGCGGAGCGTGCTCCGCTCGCTAAATTAAAATAAGGAAACGTAAGTGAGATGAGTGTGACGAGCGCCCCGAATGTCAGAAGCGATATTCCGTAGACCCTCGCCGATGTATATAAAAGCCGTCTGACCAAGCTCTTTATGGCATTGAAGAACACATTTGACGACAAGCCTCTTTTTCCGGTCAGCGAGCCGGAAAAGGAGCGCGAAAAGAATGACTTCTCGGTTATCGGCTCTCCCTTTTCGTTCTTATGCTCGGGCGGCACCTCGTAGCCGTCAATTAAATCAAGCAACTTTGACCTTTCCTTCTCCATTTTAAAGACAAAATTCCTCTCGTGGTTTGAATTTTGATTACTCCGCACCCGTGTTGCGTTTTTTACCCTTTTTCGGGGCAATCCTCTCGAGGATCTCGGGGTGCATGCGCAAGAGCTCCGGGCGCCTTTCTTCGGTTATCCTCACCGCCTGCTCTAACCTCCAGCGGTCGATCATCGCGTGATCGCCGGACAGAAGCACGGGCGGCACCTCCCGTCCCATGAACTCGCGCGGCTTTGTATATTGAGGATATTCGAGAATACCGGATGCGATGGACTCCCCCTCGTAGCACTCCTTGGCGGAGAGCACGCCGTCAAGCAGACGCGAGACCGCGTCGATCACCACGCATGCCGGTATCTCCCCACCCGTGACAACGTAATCGCCGATGGAGATCTCCTCATCCACGATCTCGTCCAC
Organism: uncultured Ruminococcus sp.; assembly: GCA_964593825.1. Classification (GTDB taxonomy): domain Bacteria; phylum Bacillota; class Clostridia; order Oscillospirales; family CAG-272; genus UBA1740. The sequence continues at coordinate 9,431 of CAZQII010000014.1, read as the reverse complement.
GATCCTCTGGTCGACGCCCTCGTAATGGCCGCACAGAAAGATCAGATTATCGTACTGGGCGAGCCTTTCGGCCGTCCCGTGTGAAAAAATACTGCCCCGCGGCGACATATATATCACCCGTGTGCGATTTTCGGGGGGAATCTCCGAGCGCACATGCATATAGCAGTCGTATATCGGCTGGCACGTCATTATCATTCCGACGCCGCCGCCGAAGGGTGTGTCGTCCGTTTTTCTGTGTCTGTCCTTTGTAAAGTCCCTTATGTTATGGCATTTTATATCTATCTTTCCCGACCTCTCTGCCCGTCCTATAATACTCTCGCCGAGCACGGTCCTTACCATATCGGGGAACAGCGTCATAACGTCAAATCTCATCAGCCTCGTCAAAAAAACCGGGAATAGGCGTCACCGTCATCACGCCTTTCTCAATGTCTATCTCCTTTATAAATTCGGGCACATTGGGTAAAAGGACCTCACCCGTGTCGCATTTTACGGTATAAAGCTTTCCTCTCGCCGCGTCCGAAACGTCCGTCAGCGTTCCGTATACCCTGCCCGTGTCGGCATCGACAACATCGAGCCCTATCATGTCGGCGATAAGCACCGCGCCGCCCTTGAGCGGAATATCGCTCCTGTGCAAATATATCACCCTGTTCTTGTATGCAAAAGCATCCTCGCGTGACGTGATCCCCTCGATCGCCATCAGGACCAAAGCCCCCATGACCGACGCCGAAATGACCCTGCGCTCCTCGAACCTACCGCCTCCGACGGAAAGGAAAATGCGCTTTTGCGCCGCAAGAACCTTCGGAGAATCACACCACGGCTCCACCTTTAAAAGTCCGCGGACACCGTGCGCCGTGCAAACCCTGCCCGCTTCCAAATACTCGTTTTTCATATTACTTATTTTATCATACATAAAAATAAATGTCAATAGGCGACAGGGATATTGCTCATATGCAAAAAGGTAAGGTCCCTCTCGCTTAAAGGTATAAACTCCCGCGCGGCGCCTCGCCCCCCGGGAAAAGCAATACAGCCGAAGGGGGAGCGAAAAATCCGATCCGTCCTCTCGGCTGTATATAAGCTTATGTTCAAAACGAAGCGGCGCTTATTCCGCAACGAATATGAAGGGGTAAATATCCTGACCGCCGTCCACGAAATAGATCTCCGTGTCCGGATGATTTGCCTCGATGTGCTGTGCGAGTGCGGTCTTCTCGTCCTCCGTGGCATCCTTGCCGCAGAATGCGGTGAGCATGAATCTTCCGTCGAGCAGTCGCGATGTCAGTTTCTTCACTGCCTCGCGCGAATCGGCGTCGGAGACGACTATCTCCTTATCTATGATACCCATCGTGTCGCCGTTTGCAATATGAACTCCGCCGATGTCCGCATCGCGTATCGACGGTGAGATATATCCCGTCAGGACCGCGCCCATCGACTCCGTCATGGCCTCGAGGATCGCACCGGGATCCTCAGACGAGAAATCCGCGGTGGAAAGCGCCGCATATCCGAGTCCCATATTTTTTGCGGCAACCACATGGATCGCAGCCGCGTCGTACATCTCCGCCGCCTGTCCCGCCGCCATCATTATATTTCCGTTGTTCGGGAACACAAAAATGTGCTCCGCGTTGATCCTATCGAACGCATCTATAAAATCGTTGGTCGAGGGGTTCTGCGTCTGACCGCCGCGGATCACGACATCCGCGCCGAATTCTCTGAAGACGGACTCTAAACCGTCACCGCTCGCGACGGCGACAACACCGTAGCGCTTGCGCTCGGCACTGCGTTTTTCCGTCTCCCGCACATTTGTCTCGACCTTTTCGGGTGCTTTTTTCTCCTGCTCCGCTGCCTTTTCGGCCTCGTCGCGCGAGGTGTGCTGGAGCGACATATTCTCTATCTTTACGGTAAGAAATTCTCCGAATTTACGGCAATACTCGAGCACGCGCTCGGGCGTTAATGTATGAACATGGATCTTTACTATCGTTTCTGTCTTGAATGCAACGACGGAATCGCCGATCTCGGCAAGGAACGCCTTAAGCGGCTCTATGTCGAAATTCTCCGCGTCGCACTTAGAATTCTGTACTCGTACAAGCAGCTCCGTGCAGTATCCGTACGTCATGACGCTATCCGGTCCGAAGGCGGAAAGCTCCACGGGCGCGGCCTTGCTCTCGGGGGCCGCCTCCGTCTTCTCCGCTGTCTTACCGTCCGCGGGCACGATCTTCTGACCGTTGAGCACGCGGTTGAATCCGTCTATAATATAAAGCAATCCAGCTCCGCCGCTGTCGACCACATCGGCCTCCTTAAGCATCGGGAGCTTATCCGGCGTTCTGTCAAGCGACTCGTGCATCTCCCTGACAAGATCGGCGAAAAACGTTCTTATCGTGCTTTGAGGAGTGATGCGGCGCACCGCATATTCCACCGCTTCGCGCGCGACGGTAAGGATGGTGCCCTCTGTGGGTGTCATGACCGAGGCGTATGCCTGCTGGACACCGATCTCGAGCGCACGTCCGAGCGTCGCTGGATCCGCCTTTCCCGCACCGGCAAGTCCCTTTGCCGTTCCTGCGAAGAACTGCGAAAGAATGACGCCCGAGTTGCCCCTCGCACCGAGAAGCATTCCGTGGGAGAAGACCTCCATGACCTCACCGAGGTCGTCGGAATCGAGATTTTCCACGGCCTTGATGCCGCTTTCTATCGTCATTCTCATATTATCGCCCGTGTCACCGTCGGGAACGGGGAATACGTTAAGCTTATTTACCTCATCTGCATTGTGGCTGAGCTCTGCGGCTCCGCCCACCGCCATTTTCGCCATAAGAAGTCCGCCGAGATAGCGAAACTTGCTCATCTTCTTGTTCTTCTGCGGCGTTTTCTTGCCTTTGCCCGATCCGCTCTGCGTTTTTACGGACTTTGTCTTTTTACTGCCGCTGTCCTGCTTTTTATTATTTTGCTTCGTACTATCACTGTTTGACATAAAAATCTCCTGTTTCAGAGCGCGCGAAAGGTTGGCCGAAGGCCGCCTTTGCTCCGTTTTCGCGTCCGCTCTCACTCATTCAAGAATATTAACGCTCTTTACCGAGGAAAAATACGGCCAGTGTTCCCGGGCCGGAATGCGACCCGATCACAGGACCGATGTCGGAGATGCCGACAACGTCCACGCCGTGTCTGTCCTTAAGCTCCTTTGCGAGCAGCTCCGCGTCCGCGCGGCAATCGCCGTGGCAGAGAAATACGGTGCCGTTCTCCTTATCGAGCGCAAGCTCGGTGTACTTATCCGCCACGGCCATGATGGAATTCTTTCTGCCGCGTGCCTTTGATACGTTTGTAAGGTGTCCGGTAGCGTCAACGTGGAGGATAGGCTTTATTCCGAGCAGGTTGCCGACAAAGGCGACCGTCGGGCTGACTCTTCCGCCGCGCTTCAAATATACGAGATCGTCCACGGTGAACCAGTGACAGAGCTTAGGAGCCGACTCCCTTATATATTCTACGACCTCGTCGAGCGTCGCACCGTCCTTCTTCTTCTGTACCGCCAGATAAACGAGCAGTCCCTCACCGGTGGAGAAGGCGAGCGTGTCGACCGCCTCGATCCGCGCATTCGGATATTTTTCCTTAAGCTCATTTATCGCCAAGCGCGCGGAATTGAACGTCGTGCTCCCCGCGGAGGAGAAGCCGATGTACAGAATATCCGCACCCGTGTCGAGAGTTTCGGAGAAGGCCTCAATAAAGCGCTGAGAATTTATCGCCGCGGTCTTCGCTACCTTACCCGCGCGCATCATGTCGTAAAATTCCTTTACGTCCATTTCATAATTGCGGTATTCTCTGTCCTCGCCCTCGAAGCGGAATGTGAACTCTACATATTTTACGCCCAAGGATTCGAGAGTATTCTTATCGAGATCACAGCCCGAATCCGTGTAAATTACAAAATCAGCCATATTTTTCTCCTTATTCAGCGTTATTTTCAATAAATTTGATAAGATCGCCAAATGTTCCGTGCGGATAAGACGAAATGTCCGCCCCAGTCTTGTTGATGAGGCATGCGTCGATAAAGAAGATACCCGTACCGAGCCTTGTCGCGGCCAGATCCTCCTCGGCGTCGTTTCCGACCATCAGGCACTCCCGCGGCGGGATGCCGAGCCTGTCGAGCACCTCCTTATAGTAGCCGAGCGACGGCTTTGCAAATGTCGAATTTTCATACGATGTGAAAAACTCGAAGTCCTCCTCCGCAAGCCCCGCCCATTTCATTCTGAGCCTCGTCGCCTTCGCGGGGAACAGCGGATTTGTCGCCAGCACCGTTTTGATTCCCATGCTCCGCACCGCTCTAACAGCGGGGGCAGCCTCGGGGTCGAAACCGCACGACGTGCGCAAAAGGTCAAAATTCTCCTCGTAGAATCTGTCGAGCAGAGGTCTGTCCCTCACGGCCTTCTCTCCGAAGACGGCGTAGAATTTCTCCCAATATGCCGCCTCATTCGTTCTTGAGCCGTCGTTCATTACCATCGCCCTTATGCCGTTTTCCGACGCTCTCAGCATATCCTCCTTCGAATATCCGAGCGGCGCATGGTATTTCACCAAGGCATGAAAATAATCGTGTGTAAATCGGTCTTGATCCATCGGCAAAAGCGTTCCGTCCAGATCAAAAAGAACAGCTTTAAATTTCATTTTTCATTATACTCCCCGTTTTCGAATACCGTTTTTCAAGTTGTCGGTCAACCTCTCGGAGTGATAATCAAACTGTCCGTTCGTCAAAACATCGCTTTCAGTATACCATAAATTTGTTTACTTGTCAACATTTTTATGTGTCTGAACGTTTTTTTGCGAGAAAATTACGAAATTTAAACCGTTTCTTTATATATTTTTGTCAATTATTCAGCTTTTAAAAAGGCGGAGCGCATCATTTGTCCTCTTTAATATCGATCTCCGCTTTTCTCCTCGCGCGGTCCTCCTTTTTCAAGGCGCGCTTGTGCGAAAAATAATCGGAGAGCATTTTCACGCATTCGTCCTTAAGAATGCCGCCGCACACCTTCGGGCTGTGATTCAACGGCACCCTCGAAAGATCGAACAGCGAGCCAAATGCGCCGAACCTCAGGTCCGGAGCGCCGAACACGACCCTCGGAATGCGTGCGTTTATTATCGCCCCGGCGCACATTGCGCACGGCTCCATGGTGACATAGAGCGTCACCCCCGGCAGACGCCAGCCTCCGAGCCTGCGACATGCCTCCTCGATCGCCAAAATCTCCGCATGGTGCGTCGCACACTTGGTCGTTTCCCTCGTGTTGTGTGCCTCCGCGATTATCACGCCGTCTCTCACCGCGACCGCACCGACGGGGACCTCGTCGGCCTCCCTCGCCTCCGCCGCAAGCTCGAGCGCCCGCGCCATAAATCTCTCGTCGCCGTTTTCGTATTCCCCGTTCATCACCGTTCTCCGTTCCGCCTCGGCGCGTGATCCCGCGCAGGAGGCACCGTGAATTTTTTCGCGGCAGTCATCTCCGCTTTATGACACGGGTGCCCGTGAGCTTACGCATCGTCCGTCAAGGACTCTGCACCGAGCTTACATTGTAAAAGCTCGAAATGCAAGCGATGAGCAGCGTAATGCATAAAAAGGCAACGAGCTCCGCGGTAAATACCCCGCCCCCGTGTGAAGTTATTTTCTTAAATTCCTCCTTGTATGCCTTGAATTTGAAAGCACATACAAGTATCGACAAAGCGACGAGCACGGCAAATATCACCGCCGCCGTCCGTAAGGCCGCGCTCCCCGCATAAAAGCTCACCGCGAGGGATGCGACATTGTTCAGGGCATGCACCGCGACAGACGGAAGGATGCTGTCCGCCGCAATGTCGATGAAAGCAAAGACGAGCCCCGCCAAAAAGGCATACGGCATCTGGATCGGATTTGCATGCACCGCCGAAAAGAGCAGCGCCGAGGCAAGGATCGCCCCGCGCCCCGAATAAGGCGCTATAAGGCTTATGGGCAGATATCTGAACAGCATCTCCTCGCCGAGCGCGGGAATGATCGCATAGATCAGTATCACATATACCGCATTTCCCCGCGGCACCTCTGTCGCGGCAATTCCCGCGAGCGACAGAAGATACGATGTCAAAGCCGCCGCAAGCATTATCAGGGCTATAGACGGCAACACCAGCGGTAAGGTCAGCGCCGCTCTGCGCTTGTCGATCTTAACGGGAAGCGCACGCACCTCGGTCCCACTCCTTTTCGCGATCAAAAGCGCGCCCGACGCGGCAATAACAAATGTCATCACATATGCAGCGGCATAGGCCGCGGCTCCGAGAGCCCCCGCGTACGGAACGGCCATAAGCAAAAGCATAAACACAAGTGACGCGAAAACGCAAAGATTTACCGCTCTTTTCATCTTCCGTCCTCCCGCGGCACCGTGCGAACCACGGAAAATCTTATCTTCCCGCGCAAAACGTCGCTCTCCTCCAATCTTACCCTGATCCTGTCGGCAAGACGGAACACCGTGTGTGCCGATCGGAGCGTAAGAGTTCTTTCATCGAAAACAAAGTTGCCGTCAAGCTCGCTTATCGGCACGAGCCCCTCGCACGTATTCTCCGGCACAACAAAGATGCCGAACGATGTCACCGAATTCACCGTCGCATCGAACTCCTCCCCGATGTGCGATGACATATAAAGCGCCTTGTACATATTTTCTATCCTGCGCTCCGCGCTGACCGCGCGCAGCTCTGCGTCGGTCGCCGCCGCGGCGGCTCTTTTGGCATAAGAGGCATATGCCTCGGGCCTTTTTCCCTCAAATATGCACCTGTTGATAATCCTGTGCGTCGCAAGATCGGAAAGCCTGCGTATCGGTGATGTGAAATGACAGTAGCTTTCGATCCCGAGTCCGAAATGCGGGCTCTGTGCCTCGCTGTATTTCGCCTTGGACAGCGTGCGCAGCATGGTATAGCTCACGGGCGAGAAGATATCGCGCCGCTTTGCCTCGTCGAGCAGACGGGAGAAATCGCAAGGCGAGCACTTTGTCATCGAAACAAACGACGTGTCGAATCCGAGATTGTGCACGTATGTGACAAACTCGCGCAGCTTATCCTCCGGCGGCGCCTCGTGCACTCGGTATACACACGGTATACCGCGCTCGCGCAGGACTCCGGCAACAGCCTCATTCGCCGCAAGCATAAACTGCTCTATCATCATCTCCGCGTCGCCGCGGCGTCGCTTCTCTATTCCGACGGGCTTTCCGTCCTCGCCGAGAATTATTTCCGCCTCGTCCGAGTCGAGTTCCAGAGCGCCGCGCCCGTCGCTTTTTTTCTTTAAAACGAGATACAGCTCGTGCATTCTTTGCAGCATGGGTATCACGCTTTTATACTTTTTGATCACGCTCGCATCCGCCGTGCCGTCAAAGACGGCATTCACCTCGGAATAACAGCCCCTGACCTTGCTGCATATCACCGATCTTTCGATCCGTGTTTTAACGATATCTCCGTTCTCGGAAATATCCATTACAGCGCTCAGGGTATATTTATCCTCTCCCGCACCGAGCGAGCAACATCCGTTCGATATGATCTTAGGCAGCATGGGTACCACCTTATCGATAAAATATACGCTCGTGCCTCTCGCCATCGCGGCCCTGTCCAGAGCAGTGCGCTCTCTTACGTAATGAGAAACGTCAGCTATATGAACACCCAGTCGCCAGCCCCCGTGCGGCAATTTGCGCACCGAAACGGCGTCGTCGAGATCCTTTGCTCCCTCTCCGTCTATAGTAAATACAGTCTCAGATCTTCTGTCGACTCTTCCCTCGGTGCAAACGGTCTCGCGCGAAACGCGCTCCGCCTCCTCGAGCGCGGCATCCGAGAACTCGCACTCTATCCCGCATTCCGCGAGCTGCGCCTCGTAATTAACGCCGAAATCATCGGCCCGTCCGAAGATGCGTATTACCTCGCCGTAAAGCTCGCGCCCCCTGTGGAGCCTTATCTCGACCTTGTCCGAGTCCGTAGCGCCGTTCGGCTGATATATCCTTATCCGCTCCGTCACCTTGCGGTCATCGGCGCTGAACACAAGGACATATCCCCTGCGCCGTCGCCCCAGAAGAACGAGCTCCTCGCTAAGATCTCCTATGAGCGTCTCTCTGCCGTATCGCGTGATTTTCTTTACACGCCCCTCGGTCTTTTCCTCTCCAAATCGATTTTTGAAGACGGAATACTCGATCTCCACCTCATCTCCGTCGAGTGCGTGCATCGTACGCCCGCCGGGGATAAAAATATCAGTCCCGTCCGCAATGCGGACAAAGCCGTATTCGCTCTTCGACGACAAAAAAATCCCCTGCGCATCAATGAGCTCGCGCCTTGAGCCCCCGTGCCTCTCTTGCACGGCAGAGCCGTCGCACCGCCTCGCGACAGCGCTGTCCGCGTTGACGCCCGTGGAATTTATTATTTTTTCGAGTCTGCGCCTTGCCGCATCCTTCGCGCGGCGCCCCTTTTCGGCGCTCTTAAATGTTTTTTTACGGTTGTAATTTTTGTTGTTCTTCTTCATTTCCTATCTTTATTCTTGTATCATTCTCTTTATCATTTCCTATCGACCGCCGCATACGGTGATGCACCGCCCGCGCAACACCCGGGTAGCTCCGTCCGTCCCCAAATTCGCCAGCCGCATACAAAAAACGTGCACAAGAGCTCCACGAACCCCGTTCGTCCCTAACCTAAATCCGTCGCCCGCATGCAAAAGCTCGCGAGTACACCACGAGTCCCGCTCGTTTGAAATTAACAGTCCACAGGCAAAATAGCGCGTGTATATTGCATTTGCGTGCCACCGTCCCGCGTCTCTCTGCCCCGCTCTCTCCTATGCGCCGCTAAAACAAAAGCGGAAGGAAATCCCTCCGCTTTGAATAATTACAATATAGACGAATAATCACTGCTTACGTAGTTCTTCCATGCATCGGGAGCGCTCTTCACAGTAACGATATCGGGCTGAATGGCATAAACGAAAAATACAGCCAGTGCGAATATGATCGCAAAAATCAATGTCCACTTGTAAAGCGTTCTGTTTTTGTGCGTGGACTTATCCCTTCCGTAATATGTGTCCGACTTACCGGAAATAGTGCCGGAAAGACCGTCCTCGTTGCTATCCTGTAATATAACCGCAACCACTATAACCAATGCGGATATGAGAAGTATTATCATAAGAAAAAGTTCCATAATCAAAATCCTTTCTGTTTCATGCATACCCATGCGTATATCATATAGCAGTATTTTATCATACTTTTTTTAAAAAAGCAATACTTTTTTCAATTTTTCTCGTTTTTTTCAAGTATTTTTCGAAAATGTCTTGACTTTTAAGTCATTAAGTGATATAATGTAAAAGCTTTGCAGAGTTTGTAACGCTTCAAAAGCGTCGAAAAGCCCTGCTCGCTCATGTATCTGGGTGTGGCGCAGTTGGTAGCGCGCTACCTTGGGGTGGTAGAGGCCGCAAGTTCAAGTCTTGTCACTCA
>CAZQII010000013.1:0-28718 GCA_964593825.1 uncultured Ruminococcus sp. | reverse complement strand
CGATCAAGGCTCCCGTTGCCGGCATCTCCTGCGGTCTTATCACCGCCGAGGACGGATCCTGGGACACCATGATCGATATCCAGGGACTTGAGGACTTCTACGGAGATATGGACTTTAAGGTAGCAGGTACTCACAAGGGTATCACCTCAATTCAGATGGACCTTAAGATCGACGGTCTTACCCCCGCAATCATAAAGCGTGCGCTTGAAACGACGCATCAGGGAAGAGATGAGATAATCGATAAGATCCTTCTCGCCGCAATTCCCGCACCGAGAGAGGATGTTTCAAAGTACGCACCCAAGATGATTACCATGAAGATCGATCCGGACAAGATCCGCGAGGTTATCGGCTCCGGCGGAAAGGTCATTCAGAAGATCGTCGCAGACACGAATGCAAAGATCGACATCGAGGACGACGGCACGGTATACATTGCCGCAGTCGATAAGGCGAGCGCTGATATGGCAAAGGCTATAATCGATGCTATCGTATTCGAGCCCGAGGTCGGAGAAACATATGAGGGTACCGTAACGAGAATAATTCCCATCGGCGCATTCGTTGAATACGCACCCGGCAAAGAGGGAATGGTCCACATCTCGAAGCTCCAGAAGGAGCGCACCGAAAAGGTCGAGGATGTCGTCAGCGTCGGTGACACGGTCAGAGTTAAGTATCTCGGCACCGATGAAAAGGGCAGACAGAATCTTTCCATGCGTGACGCAGCCCCCAAGGATTAATTAAGAATTTAGGACGGAGCTATCCGACAAAGCGGTGTTAAATCCCCGCGTGACGGCTCCGCCGTAAAATAAAAAGAAACAGGCATGAGCGAAAAGCTCATGCCTGTTTTGCCGCGCCCAAGGTTTTCCGCCGTAAAAAAACAGTTTGACTTATAAGACAAAAAAGAGAATAAAAAACACGGTAAATGTGCGCTGATGGGGCGCGCGGTATCACGGATGCCGCAATTCGTTCAGGAATTCTTCGTAGCCGATGTCCGCACCCGTGTCGAGTTTTTTGCGCAGATCGGCGTATTTTTCGGCGCGAATGCGCGATATCAGGAAGTGCTCGATCCAATATGAAAACTCCGTTTTCGGATTAAGATGCTCGAGCAACCTCATCCTTCTGTACATCGGGGCACCATCGGAGGCATCACGCCACGTGTCGACAAATGCAAAGTCGAAATTCTCGCTCGGCATCACATGCTCTGCGTATTCGAAGGCATCGGCATTTACTATCCTGATCTTTTCCGGGTGGGGAAAGAAGGGAAATATGTGCTTTCCGAAAAGCTCGATCACCTGCTCCGACAGCTCCACCACCGTGACATCGGTGACGGAATCCTTCAGCGACGCCATGTATGCGAAGTATCCGAGCCCGAGCCCGAATGTCACTACATGCCCGTGTGCGCGCTCTATGGCATCCGTGCATGTGTCCATATCGACAGGGGTAAGGGTCATCCATTCGTTCCCGTTCTCAAGCACCGCGGGAAAGTCGAACCGTTCCGTAAAAAATCCGAGCGGCGCGTATTCACGCATGTCATCGAAAATTACCATGTCGTCGCATATAACGCCGCGATAGGGGGCGTACGATTCCCACCTGAGCTCCCATGCGCCGTCGGTCACGTTTTCGATCTTCACATTTTTGTAATACGGATCGTTTTTGTACCTTCCCGCATCAAGGAGTCGCACGGACGGAATAATATATTCGCGCATGAAGCGTCTGTCCTGCGGGGAGCGTGTGTAATCTATGCCGAAGATCTCGCACAGAAGGGCAGCAATCGCGTCCGTCGGAGCGGTGCCGTCGTTGCAAAGCTCCGCAACCGTGTCGGCGGTTATGATCTCGGGGAAGCATTCGAGATAGGATTTGTAAAGCCTTGTGAGCTGAAAATTCAAATTGAAGGTTTCGTCAATGCGTTTAAATTTATCAAGTTCCTTTAAATTCATACTGCTTTGCCTCGGTAATGTCTTTTTTAACATTATATTATTTTTTTGCGCAAAAGTCAAGGATGCCGCGCCGATTTTTTATTGACGCGGTGCCCCGTGTTACTTTTTCGAGCCGAAGAAATGAAATAATTTGCAAAAAAGGTTAATTTTTTCAAAACATTTTGCGACCTAACCGTGTAAAAAAATGAATGTGAGTAGAAAAAAAGACTCAAATCGCCTTGACAATACACCCAAATGAGTGTATAATATTCTTATATCTGCATACAATATTATTATTTATATTTATAGGAAGAAAATTATGCGTATCTTTAAAAACCGAAGAACAATGCTTTTGCTTTTGATCGATATCATACTGTTTTCTCTTGTATACGCGTGCACCGTTATTATCAATGTATTGTCTCCAGGCAGAAGCGTGGAGATGTACGTATGCATAATCGATTATTTCCTTGCGCTTGCGTTTTGCATCTGCGCGAGAATTGCGGTCGGATTTTATTCAAACGTGTGGCGCTATGCAAATGTTGAGGCATATCTGAAGACGGTCGTCACCGACGCTGCGAGCGGCATAGTAACGCTTTTGACCACAACATTCATTCCCGGCATCCAATACGGCCTTTGGGAGATGGTGGCGTTCTTTTCCATGACGTGCATCATCACTCTTGCTTCGAGATTTATTTATCAGATCATGTATCGCCATCGCGAGGCATCATGCGAAGCAAGCTCCGAGCAAAAAAGCCGTGCGCCCGAGAAGATCGGCGTTGCGATAGTCGGCGCGGGTCAGACCGGTGCAATGCTCGCGGAGGAGTTGATGTGCAGTGCGCACTCTCATTATCGCCCCGTATGCTTTTTTGACAGCGATCCGTCAAAGGTGGGCGGAACGGTGAGCGGCATCAGGGTCTATGCCGAGGATGAGGCGTTTGCGCTTTTGGATAAGTTGCCCGTCGATGAGATAATAATAGCTCTCCCGGGCCTTAACGGAGCGGCGCAGAAGGCGATCATAGACTTTTACGGCAAATCCGGCCGAAAGGTCAAGATATATGATTTCCCGTTTGAAAACAGCGCAAATCAAACGGCGGAGTCAAAGCGAGTGATTCGCGATATAAGCATCGAGGATCTGCTCTTTAGGAAGAAGATCAATGTCGTTGACACGAGCGCCGCGGAATTCTACCGCGGAAAGACTGTTCTCGTCACAGGCGGCGGAGGCTCGATCGGAAGTGAGCTCTGCAGGCAGATCGCAAAATGCAAGCCGCGCAAGCTTGTGATCCTTGATATTTACGAAAATAACGCATACGATATACAGCAGGAGCTTTCCCGTCAGTACGGCGCGGAGCTCGACCTCGCCGTAGAGATCGCATCCGTGCGTGACAGGATACGTCTTGACGCGGTCTTCGCTTATTACAGACCGCAGATCGTCTTCCATGCGGCGGCGCACAAGCATGTTCCTCTTATGGAGCACAGCAACGCCGAGGCGATCAAAAACAACATTCTCGGCACAAAGAATACCGCCGATGCCGCAGAGAAATACGGCGTCGAAAAATTCGTACTTATTTCGACAGACAAGGCGGTCAATCCGACTAACGTAATGGGCGCATCGAAGCGCATGTGCGAGATGGTCATAGGATGCCGCAGAGACAGCAAAACGTCCTTTTGCGCTGTCAGGTTCGGAAATGTGCTCGGCTCCAACGGCTCGGTCGTTCCGCTCTTCAAGCATCAGATCGAGGAGGGCGGTCCTCTCACGATAACGGACAAACGCGTTGTCAGATATTTCATGACCATTCCCGAGGCGGCGGGGCTCGTCGTTCAGGCCGGCGCGATGGCAAAGAGCGGAACGCTCTTCGTGCTCGACATGGGCGATCCCGTGAAGATAATCGGACTTGCGGAAACGATGATCAAGCTCTCCGGCTTCGTGCCATACAAGGATATAGATATAGTCGAGGTCGGCTTAAGACCGGGAGAGAAGCTTTATGAGGAGCTCCTTGTGAAGCGCGAGCAGCTTACAAAGACCGACAACGATCTTATCTTCATCGAGGAAGAGATCCCTCCGACGCGTGCGGAGGTTGACGAAAAGATCGCTTTGCTGAGGGCGGTGGTCGCCGAGGAGCAGGACAAAATAGCCTCCTCGAGAATCGCCGAGGTGCTTAAATCCGTTGTTCCGACATTCAGATCTCCCGATGAGGTCAATGTCACAGCGGAGAAGAGCGAGGAAATGCTCTGCGCAAAGGGATAAGGATACATAAAGACCTTTATCAAAAAGAAAACGAGCTTGCCGAGGTGCGGTCACTCCGTGCCGACGTTTGCTCTTTTCTTATCTTACAGAAAATTTACAAACATCGGTTGAAACACATCGTATCTCGATGGTATAATTGATCAAAACCGAAATTTGACTTATCGGAGGAATTGAAGGCATGTTCAGGACAAGGCTCGATAATTTCACGTTTTCATGCGGCGGCAGGGATTATCCCGCGGCGGCACCGACATCGCTGCTTACCGTTTTGCGTGAGGCGGGAGAGGTGAGCGACCCATATTACAGAGATGAATATGAAAAGCGACTCTCTCCGCTTATGAACGAATGCGTGATCGGCGCGAGATTTGATCTTTCCCTCGGCGTCTCAAATCTTAAATACGCATATTTGAAGCTCCCCGATATCGACACGGAGGCGGAGCTTGTATTTAACGGAAGATCCGTCTTTCGTATTTTCGGCACCGGCGAGCACATTCTCGATGTTTCCGGTGCTACCGTGGCGGGGGAAAACACCGTGAGCATACGTGTCCCCGCGTCGGATGCTCCGCGCGATATAACCTTGATCGGCGGAATCGAATTCATCGCATTTTCGCACTCCTGCATTTCGAGCGTTTCGACAAGAACGGTCTTTGTCGCCGACCGCGTCAGCGTCGATGTCGCACTGGAACTGCTCGGCTCGGGTGATGATGTCAAGGCTGTTGCAACGCTCGTGTCGCCGAGCGGAAAAATATATTACGGCGGCGTTACGAACGGACACACGGTGATAAATGTCCCGGATCCTCTTTTGTGGTGGCCTAGCGGTCACGGTGTGCAGAATCTTTATAAGCTGAGCGTGAATCTGTACTACGGCAACGAATCGATCGATTCGCACGAGGTGCGCCTCGGGCTCCGCTCGGTGTTCCTCGATGACAGGGCGGGCACAGCCTTCACCGTGAACGGAGCTCAGCTCCTCGGTATGGGTGTGGAATACAGAATGTGCGGCATCTCTCCCGTATATCGCATGCTTACACGGGCGCAGGACATAGTTTCCGCCGCCTCTGACGCAGGCATGAATCTCATAAGATTTTTGGGTGAAGGACGCTACCCGTGTGAAGAATTTTTGAATCTTTGTGATTCGTACGGCATTGCCGTCGAGTATGTTTGGGGCGGCGGACGAACGCCTGTGACGGACTCCGAAGCTCTGATGCGCGAGCTTGTTTGCAATTTCAGGCGCATGTCCGCTCACCCGTCCGTGATTTGCGTTTCTTACATACCGAGCGCCGTTGACGCTGAGCTTCTCGAGACTGTCAAGAGGGCAAGGGATGCCGCGCTTTCTTCCGTTTATTTAAAGGAATACAGTGACGACGGCTTCTTTGACGTCGCCTCCCTCCCTGATGAAAAAACACTGAGGGCCGTGTGCGACAGCGGCGATATGAATCTCTTTTCATATGTGATGGAGCGCCACACGGAATCCGCGGATGATGCGGCGAGGATCGTCGGGCGCGCGGCGGCCACATATAAATATGCCGATGGAATAAAGCAGCTCACCTATATGTCCGGGCTCTTGCAGGCCCATGCGGCGGAGGCATTTGCGGATTCCGTCAGAGTGAATAGGTCGAGCCGCGGGGCGGCGGTCATCTCCTCGCTCAACGACGCACAGCCGTCCGTCTCTCGCGCGATGATAGATTTTGAAGGTAGATACAAGATACCGTATTATTTGTCCAAGAGCTTTTTTGCGCCTGTACGCCTTATCGTTCGCTCGAGCGGCGCCGCCGGCGTCACACTCACTGTTTCGAACGAATCGAAGCGCTCCTTCGCCGGTATTGTCGAGTATTCCGTAAAGGATGCGAAGAACGATGTGATATTCACCTCCGGCGCCAAGGTCGGAGCAGAGCGCTGCTCCGTCGGAGCTCCCCTTGAGCTCGATCTTTCGGAGTATGTACGCGGTCATGAGCGTGAGTATTATCTCGAATGCACGCTCTTCGGCGATTCGGGCAGGATCTCCACCGCAGCGCATTTGTTCGTCCCGCCCAAGCATTTTGAATTTGCAGATCCCGTTATTCTCTCCGAGATAAGCGGATCGGGCAGGGAATTCACCCTCGCCTGCAGGGCGTCTGCTTTTGCGAAGGATGTTGTTTTCGGCTTTGACGGCACCGATGCCGTCTTCAAGGAGAACTGCATCGATATAACGGACGGCTCTGTGCGCAGGATACCTTTTCTCACCGATCGCGCAATGTCGGTCGAGCGCCTGATGTCCGAGCTCTCCGTCATGAGTGTATACAGCATCGGAAAATAACAATTGAGCCTCCGTCCCGTGCGGCATTCCGTATTCGGGACGGAGGCTTTTTATGTATAAAAATTATTAACAAAAATTCAAAAACATGTTGACTTTTTTCTGCTTTGGTGGTAAAATGGGATTTGTTTTGGATCAAGGCGTTTTTAACGCCGAAGAAGGGAGTCTTTTTTATGGAAATTCTTTTATCACTGTCGGTTGCGCTTTTCGCGGGACTTATGCTTTCGAGGCTTGCAAAGCTCGTGCAGCTTCCCGCCGTGACCGCATATCTTATCGCGGGAATACTGATAGGGCCTTACGGCTTGGGTCTTCTCGGGATCGACGGACTCGGATTTACGAGCCTCGCCCAGGTGAAGAGCTATTCGATCATCTCGGATGTTGCTCTCGGCTTTATCGCATTCTCGATCGGCAACGAGTTCCGTCTCTCCAGCCTGAAGCAGATAGGAAAGCAGGCGACCGTTATCGGTATTATGCAGGCGGTGGTCACCACCGTTGTCGTTGATATAGCGCTTATATCGCTTCATTTTATAATGCCCGACAAGTTCTCGCTCTCTGCGGCGATCGTCCTCGGTGCCGTTGCTGCCGCAACAGCCCCGGCGGCAACGCTCATGGTCGTCCGTCAGTATAAGGCAAAGGGACCGCTCACGTCCATTCTTCTTCCCGTCGTCGCCCTTGACGATGCGGTCGGCCTTGTCGTATTCGCCGTTTCGTTCGGCATTGCCGACGCGTTTGCGACCGGAACGGTGAGCATTGTGAGTGTTTTGGTCGAGCCCTTGCTCGAGGTCGTGCTGTCGATCATTCTCGGCGCGGTAATGGGTCTTGCGTTCAATTTCTGCGAGCGGTTTTTCCACTCGCGCTCCAAGCGTCTTGCAATGTCCGTGACCTTCGTCCTTCTTACCGTCGCGCTCTCGATGCTCAAGTTTAATATAGGCGGAGTTGAGATCGCGTTCTCCTCGCTCCTTGTTTGCATGATGCTCGGAACGGTCTTCTGCAATATATGCGATTTCTCCGAGGAGCTCATGGACAGAGTGGACAGATGGACGGCGCCGCTGTTCGTTCTCTTCTTCGTGCTGAGCGGTGCGGAGCTTCAGCTCTCCGTATTTGGCGACTGGATGATAGTTCTCATCGGCGTGGTCTATATAATCGCGCGCTCGTTCGGAAAATATATCGGCGCTTATTCCAGCGCCAGCCTTGTCGGATGTGACAAAAACATCGTTCGCTATCTTGGCATAACGCTGCTCCCGCAGGCGGGTGTCGCGCTCGGAATGGCGATAAAGGCGGCAGAGCTCGCCGAGGGCGGTGCAATAGTTTCAAACATAACGCTCTTTGCGGTCCTTGTTTATGAAATAGTGGGTCCGATGCTCACAAAAACAATGCTCCTCAAGGCCGGAGAAATAAAGCCTGAGGGCAAAAAGAGCGCCCGCGTCAATCCGAAAAGCGAATAAATAAAGCAAGCTCCCGAAAGCACATCGGCATTCGGGAGCATTTTTATGAATATGCGGCTCTGTATTTTGCGGGTGAAAATCCCGTCTTTTTCTTGAAGAGCTTTGTGAAATACGTGTAATTCTCGATCCCGACATCGGACGAGATCTTCGAGATGCTCTCGGAGCTTTGCACCAGGAGCTCCTTGGCTCTTTTTATCCTTTGGTCGGTTATGTATTCGTTCAGTGTTTTTCCGTAAAAGCTACGGAAGCTTTTATAAAGATAATTCTTGGAAACGAACAGCTTTCGGCAGACCGTCTGCACGGAGAGGTCGGAGGCGAGATTTGCGTTGATGAAATCCGTCGCCTTGCCGATGAATTCATCGTAATCTATCTCTATCGCATGCTCGAGTATCATATGAGAGAGCAGGTGCAAAAGCCGCTCGCGCTTTTCATCGGAGAGGAAGACAGTTCTGCCGAACCCGTCGGTTATCTCCTCGGCGGATATGCCGTATCCGCAAAGCGTGCCGAGCCTGTCCGCTTCAAGCGTGTCCGTGCTTCGCACACGTCCGAACACGATATAGCCGACCGTAATTCCGTCCTTCCTTATCGGAACGCCCGTGTCGCAGAGCCCGGCATGGCAGATATGGGAGAACGGCGCGCCGAGCTCCTTCGCCTTCTTCAGCATCGTCTCGTCACAGCGCTTGCATTTTTCCATGCCGTCGGCGCTTTGCTGAATGAGGGAGCAGTATTCGTAGCTCATGCTGTTGTTGACATACAGCCAGTTGTATTCGCTGTCGGCTATCGCCATGGCGACACCCGTGAGGACGCATATATCGTCTAAGATCTTGCTCATTTTTTCTACGTTATATCTTATTTCCATTGCGGACTCCGTTTTTTATAGATCTCTTTTAATAAGATACTACATATTTGACAAAAAGTCAATGCTTTTTTTATTTCGGGAAGATTTTGCAGATTTTCGGGAAAAAACACTATTTATTATTTTCCCGCGAAGGATTATAATTTATTGAGTGAAAAGGAGTGCTCTTACTATGCTGAACATCGTTTTGCTGACATTGACCACGGTCGGAATTTCCTTGCAGGCCATACTGCAAAAGGAATATAACAGAAGGACGGGGAGCAAGGGGCCGCTCGCCTTCAGTGCGATCTCCGTGCTTTGCGCCTGCCTGTTTTTCCTCTTTTCGAGCGGGTTTGATCTTAACTTTACCGCCGAGATACTTCCGTATGCCTTCGGATTCGCGCTTTCGTACGGAACGGCGGTGCTCATGACCCTGCTCGCCATCAAGGTCGGATCGCTCTCCCTGACCTCACTTGTCACGTCGTATTCTCTCATCGTTCCGACTCTTTACGGCCTCGTTTTCTTAAAGGAGGATGTCGGCATTTTGTTCTTTATCGGTCTTGCCGTGCTTTGCGTCAGCCTCTTCCTTATGAATTCAAAGCATTCCGAGAGCAGGATAACACCGATATGGATACTGTTTGCCTTTCTTGCATTCGCGGGGAACGGTGCGTGCTCGACCGTCGTGATGGTCCAGCAAAAGGCATTTAACGGACAGTATCGCAGCGAGCTTATGATAATTGCACTCCTGACCGTTTCCGCTGTAATGATATGCGTGTCGCGCCTGACGGAGAAGGGCGATATCGGATCGTGCGTCAAGCGAGGCGCCGTTCCCGCTATCCTTTACGGAATAGTAAACGGCTTGTGCAATTTCATGGCCATGATCCTCGCCGTGAGAATGAATGCCTCCGTCATGTATCCCATAATATCGGCGGGCGGAATAGTTCTCTCCGGTATAGTTTCCGCCGTATTTTACAAGGAGCGCCTCTCGCGCGGACAGTATGCGGCGCTCATGCTCGGCGTGGTCTCTGTCGTTCTTATGAATATTTGATCAACAGTTAAAACGAATGCCCGAGGGCATTCGTTTTTTCTTTATACGTTTCCGGTAACCTTTATTACGGCTGTGCCGGGAGTGACGGTGATGACACCGGTGTCGGCATTTCGGCTATAGGTCGCGGCGGGAACCGTAATTTGACCGGCAACGGTGGAAAATACGCCGCTCGCCGTGTCGTAGGTGTATTCGGTTCCGGCGGTCCATGCGGTTCCGTTGTAGCTTACCGTGATCGGACTTAAAATAGGATCGAAGGTGTCTGTGACGGTGACGCTGTCATCCGCGCTCGCCGCGGTGTTGCCCGTGTTTTGTATAATGAAGGTGTAGGTCAGCTCACCGTTATAGCTAATCTCGTCGGGGGAGGAGCATTTCGTAATCGAGAGCTTGGTCTCCTCCTTGACGGGCACGGACGCGCTCACGCTGAGGTTCGCTCCGTCACCGGAGACGGCGGCGGTGTTTGTGATGGTCGAGCCCACGCTCATGTCGGCAAAGGAGTTGACCCTCGCCTCGTAAACGATCAGCACATTTCCACCGGCGGGCACGCTTATGCCCCCGATAGTAAGCGGGGGACCCGCAACAGCGGTCGGGGCTGTTTGGAGTGTTCCGTTCTGATAGTATTTTACCGTCCCGTCGATATAGGTCAAGGGCGTGACGGTAACGGTGCCGAGTGTGCTTGCGCCGAGATCGTCCGTGACCGTCAGACCGCTGAGGTCTGTGGTCCCTGTGTTGACTATGCTTATTGCGTAAGCGATTCCGTCATCGCTCCCGTAGCTTGCAGACACCGCCGTTTTGCTCGCGCTGAGTGCATCGATAAGCTCGCCCGTTGTGATATTCGAGTTGGTCAGCGTTCCTCCGAACGAGAGGGTCGCCTGATTGTAGAATGTTGCCATTTTTATCTCCTGCTTTTTTACTGTAGGCTTCCGTTTTGCCTACACTTTTATGATATTCCGCAGGGATATAATTGTTACAGGATGAAGGCCGACCGTTAAACGGCACGCGCGCGAGAGCATGTGAAGTAGATGATCTGCCTTTCGCTTGCGAGGAGCTTTAAGGCGCTCTTCGCCCCGTCGAGCGCCCTGTCGTCAAGGCTCATGAACGGATCGTCGAAGATCAAAAACGGCAGCTCGCCGCTGTAAAGCGAATCGTTGAGGGCGAGGCGGAGTGCGATCGCATACAGATCTCGCGTTCCCTTGCTGTAGCTTTCGCTCTTTCTCGCGGCGGCTCCCTCGTATTTTGTGAGGGTGAAGTCCGTGTCCAAGGCAAACTCGCCCGTCGTCCGCCCTATTGCGCGAATGTATTTTTCAAAGCTCTCCTTGGTCTTCCCGAGATATCGCTTTGTCATCTCCTCGCTTGCGAGCGTCAGATATTTTTTTGTCTTTTGGATTATATCGAGGTTGCTTTCGTATTTTTCCTCGCTCTTGCTTAAGGAGTTTCTTTCGCTCGTCAGCGGAGCGATGCTTTCTATGTCCGCTCTGTAGCTCTCAATGCGGCGCTCGAGCAGGATCTTTTCTCTCGAGAGGGCGAAGAATCTCTCGTCGGCGGCCTTCCTTTTTGCGCCGAGTCCCGCCTCGCTGATCTCGCCCGAGGCGAAGCTCGGTGCGTTTATTCCGTTGAAGTGTGCAAAATCGTCAAGCTCCCTACGCTTTCGGCTTATGACCGAGGACAGGGAGTTGAATTCGCTGAGCTTGTCGCGTATCTCGTCAAAGGGTCGGTCGGTCGATGTTTCAAAGCGGGAAAGAAAGAGCTGTGCCTCCTTCATTGCCGAGTCTGCCGAGCGCTTTTTCTCGCTCAGGCTTTCGTCAACGCGGCGCTTCGCTATTGTCAGAGCCTCAAGGCGTCTGTGCTTTTCCCGTATCTCTGTGACCGCGCCGAGCGGCGTTTTCGCATTAGGGGCGGGGAAGCGCGAGAGAAAATCGTATACCTCATGCATATCGCTGTCGCGAAGGCGGCGCCTCTCGTCCGCTTGCTCCGCGTCAGAGACGGCCTCCTTGTACTTTAAAAGTGCCGTCTTCATTTGGCCGAGGATCTCGAGTGAATCTCCGGGATACCGTATCCCCGACAGCGAGAAAATGAAATCCGCTGCCCGGGCTTCCGCCTTTTCGCGCCGTCTGCGTGTTCGGTCCGTCGTGAATATGACGGCGGACAGTACGGCGGAGAGCACCGCCGCGGATATGAGGTAGAGAAATATCGCGCTCCTTGCACCGACGATGGCGCCGATGCCGAGGAGAACGGCGGCAAGCGCGACAAGACCGAATGCAAATCGGCGCTTGCTCCTTGCGGCTCTCGCATGCATGAGCCTGTCCGTTTCGCCGTCCAGCTCGGCCTCGCTCGGGATCCGCTTGGAGAATTCCCGCGGGATGCTCGGGGGCTCGCCGTCGCGCAGCTCCTCCGCCTTAAGCGCCAGGTCGTACATTCTGTCAATCTCCGCGGCGTCTGCGCCGTTTTTGAAGAATTGCTCGAGCTCATCCTTCTCCGCGTCGTCCTCAAAGCTGCGCTCATCGCGCAGGATGTGCTCAAGCTCCAGCTGCTTATGCGCGGCGCAGTCGATCTCCTCGTATGTCGGCTTCCCGTTCTTGAAGAATTCCGACAGGCGGCTGTACTTTTCCTCGTCGGCGGCAAGGCTCTTGCGCATGTTTTCGTACTGAACCCTGTAATTTCTTACGTTCCTGTCGCGCTCAAGCATGATCTGCGCCTCGTCGAGCGAGCTTTTCTCGCGTGCGATGCTCTCAAGCTCGGATTCTATCCGCCTAAGCTCCGCCTCCGCCTGCGGAAGCTCGCGCTCCTTTTCCTTGCATGCGGCGATCCTGCTGTCCAGCTCCGCCACCTTTGATTTGGTGTCGAGGATTATTCCGCAACCGCCCTTCTTGTAATAAAGGCGCCGTTGCTCCTCGAGTATTTCAAGCGCGCGATCGAGTTCGCCGATGTCCGCCTTTATCCCGGTAACGCCGGAGAGCTTCGCGCTTATCGATTTGTTCTCGTTCTTCTCCGAGAGCGTTTTTTCGGATAAAAATACTGTGCGCAAAAAGCCGTCGGCATCTATGCCGAACAGCGCCTCGCCGATCACGGCATCGCCAAAATCGTCACACGCCCTCCCGCTTTTCGCGTCATATAGCGTGCAGGTGTCCTCCGACGCCTTCTTGCCGAAGAAGCGCTCGATACGGTAGAGCCGTCCGCCCGCCTCGAACGTAAGGCTGCCGCCGAAGGCACCGCCGCCCCAGGGCATGTATTTCTTTCGATCGTTTTCGTCAAGTGAGGTCTTTCTCGTATCGGAGAGACCGTAAAATACGGAGAATATAAATGCCGCAAGGGTGCTCTTGCCCTCTCCGTTGTCGGCAAGGACGGTGTTGAGCCCGTCATTAAATTTGTATTTTGCGGACGAGAGCTTGCCGAAATTTTCTATGTAGCATTCGGTGATCCTCATAATGCCAGCTCCTCTCCGACATCGCCGTCCAGGGCATAAAGGCCGGTGACGATTATCTTTTCCTTTTCGTCATCGCCGAGTGTCCCGTCGGCGAGCACAAGGCGTATGAATTCGCCCTTCAGGGATTTGTCGTATTTATATGATTCCGCGTTTATTGCCGCGTGGCTCTCGTCGCGTATCTCAAAGTAGTAAAACGCGTCCTTCAGCCTTGCGGCGAGCCCGTCGGTGTTCTTCGTGAGTATGTCGACGTATTTTCCGACAAGGGTCAGGCGCACAAGATCGTGAGAGGGAATATCCGCGAGCGCCGCCTCGGCTATGCGCTCCACGTCCGCGGTGCTGTGCGCGGCGCTTATGTCGGCGCGCAGGTCATGCAGTCTCCTTTGCGCGAATTTTACGAACCCGTCGCGCAGAGTGCCGTCGGTGCATTCTATGAGAGAGAAGCCCTTTTCGCCCGTCTCGTCGAACCCGCGCCCCTCCGGTGTGCCGGAATAAACGATACTGCAGCCGTCGACCGTTCTTTTGGAGTAGGAGTGATAGTGGCCGAGGGCAAGGTAGTTTATATTTTTTCCCTTTATCTCATCGAATGAGATCTTGCCGTCGCACTCGGAGTGCGCCGCCTCCTCGCCGTGGAGTATCACGATGTTGATCTTCGATCTCGACGGTGTGTAGGAGTCGAACATTAGGGGGGCGCACTCGCTCCTGCCGGCGAAAAGTATGCTGTCGGTTTCAAAGTACGTCCATTCCTTGCCGAAGACGTGCAAATTGGACGGCAGAGCCTCGTCGAGCAGGGCATAGCGCTCGTGATTGCCCGGCAGATAGAGGAAGGCGATGTCCGCGGCTCTTTCTATCGCGGCAAGGACGGTGTCCTTCGCGCGCTTTGCGATCCTCTCGCTGTCGAAGAGGTCGCCCGCGATCATTATGATCCTCGCGTCGATCTCGCGCGCTTTCTTTATAAGACGCTCGAAATTGAATATCAGCTCGCGCCGCCTTTCCGACGCGCGCGGCTCTGCGAGATTCGATGTCAGCGGTGAATCGATGTGCAGATCCGATGTGTGTATTATTCTCATTTCCTTTATCCCTTTTTAACTTAATTGAGTACATGCGGACGGCAGATTCTGTATCTCCTCCGTCGCGCGCTCAGTGACGTGCCGTCTGTACTCGCTCGGCGACTCGCCGTATTCCGCGGAAAATACCTTGCAGAAATATGACTGATCGGAGAACCCGCATGCGATCGCCACGTCGTTTATGCTCACGCTCTTCGATGCCGCAAGCATTTTTCGCGATGCCTCAAGGCGAGTTCTGCAGATCATTGTATTGACCGTCGTGCCGTATTCCTCCTTGAATGCCGCAAGAAGCGTGGACTTCGAGCAGCCGAGCTTTGTGCACACGTCCTTGATGTGTATTCTTTTCGTGTAGTTCTCGTTTATAAAGTGCATGGCCGTTTCCGCGATGCTTTCCGTCGCTCCGTAGACCGCACCCGAGAGCGTCAGGTATTTTGCGCAGATTGTAAGTATCTTCGCAAACGATGTCGCCAGCGCCTTGTTTATGACGGGGACCTCGTTCATGAGTATTCGCCGCTCCTTAGCACCGGCGCCGATGTCAGCGAGCTTTTTTTCCGCGATCCTTTTATCGTCCTCGGATTCGACGGTCTGCCCCATCATGAGAAAGCCGACAAGGCGATTGTAATTATATATCGGAGTGACTATCTCCGTCAGGCCGTAGCGGCATTTGTATGAGTATGTGCCGCCGATCTCAAGCGCACGCTTGCATGCATCGTTGTCGCATTTTTTGCATAAAATACGCTCGGAGGCATCCTCCTGTATCCTCTCGCAGACGCCGCGCATTTTCGAAGGATATGCAAAGAGCTCCTCTGCCTCCGCATTGTGGAGAGAAA
Organism: uncultured Ruminococcus sp.; assembly: GCA_964593825.1. Classification (GTDB taxonomy): domain Bacteria; phylum Bacillota; class Clostridia; order Oscillospirales; family CAG-272; genus UBA1740. Next base: position 13,633 of record CAZQII010000013.1, on the reverse strand, counting down.
GACGGAATCCCGTCGCGATATTCAGCTCTCGTAAAACCTCTGTAACCTCGTTTTTTTTCATGTTAGTCTCCATTCCGTCGCCATCCTCGGGCGGTAATACGGTCATTTTCGCGACGCGCGGACGCACGGCTTGCCCCGTATGCTTCCTTCGCGCCGTCGTTCATTAAAACGGCAATTTGTAAAAAAATAATCGCTTTTGTGCTATTTTGCAAATTTATTATACTATTTTCTATTGCAAAAGTCAAGAAAAAGATATATAATAGATGTATAAATATAAGAAGGAGATTTCTTATGAGATATTGTATTGGCGTTGATCTCGGCGGAACAAACATTGCCGTCGGACTCGTGAATATGGACAGCAAAAAAATACTCAGGAGCAAGAGCGTGAAGACGAACGCTCCGCGCTCGTGCAGATCGATATCCGAGGATATAGCACAGCTTTGCCGTGAGCTTTGTGCCGATGAGGGAATAGAGTTTTCTGCGGTAAAGTGGATCGGTATCGCAACACCCGGAATAGTTAAGGAATCCGTCGTGGTCGGTGCCACGAACCTCGGATGGGAGAACGAGCCCTTCGGCAAGATCGTCTCCGAGCTGACGGGCAAGCAGACCTTCGTTGCCAACGATGCGAATGCGGCGGCATATGCAGAGGCTCTTTGGGGCGTGGGTGCGGGCTCAATGTCACTCATTGCCGTAACTCTCGGAACCGGCGTCGGCGGCGGCATAGTCATCGACGGAAAGATATGGGAGGGCATAAATGGCTTTGCGGCGGAGATCGGCCACATGATAATAGACGCGGACGGCAGACTCTGCGGCTGCGGAAAGCGCGGATGCCTTGAGGCCTATTGCTCGGCATCGGCGGTCATAAAGGAGGCGCGCAGAATGATGAGCCTCAGACCGGAGAGCAAGATGTGGGAGCTCTGCGGCGGGGATCCCGCAAGGATGAACGGAAAAATACCGTTTGAGGCTGCGGCCGCGTGTGATTATGCGGCACGCGAGGTCGTTAACGACTTCATTAATTATCTCGCCATCGGCGTTTCGAACATTGTCAATACATTCCAGCCCGATGTAATATGCATCGGCGGCGGTCTTTCGGGTGAGGGAGATGCGCTGATGATCCCGCTGAGAGAGCGGCTCAAGCATAACGTATTCGGAACAAAGGATTCGAGAACCAGAATAGAGATCGCAAAATATCAGAATGACGCCGGCATAATAGGAGCCGCGCTTCTCGGAATGCAGGAGGAATTAGTTGAAATGAAAAGTCAGATAGAGCTTATAACCGAAAATTTCAGAATAGAGGGTGAGTTCGTTTCCGCCGAGCCCTACGGCAACGGCCATATAAACGACACGCGTATCATCAAAACCAAGAGCGGCGACCGTGATATTTCGTATATCCTTCAGAAGATCAACAAGAACGTATTTAAAAATCCCGCCGAGCTCATGGAGAATTACGTCGGCGTTACGGACTTTATAAGAGAAAAGGTCATCGAGCGCGGAGGAGATCCTGAGCGCGAGGTCATCAACGTGATCAAGACCGTCGACGGCAAGGATTTCTATTGCGACGAAAACGGTGAGTTCTGGCGCATGCTGGTCTTCATCACCGACAACGTTTCTTATGACAGAGTCGAATCGCCCGAGCAGTTTTACGTGTGCGCCGTCGCATTCGGAAACTTCCAGTACCTGCTGAGGGACTATCCCGCAAAAACGCTCCACGAGACCATCCCCAACTTCCACAACACGCCCGACAGATTCCGTCAGCTCAAAGAGGCGGCACAGAAGGATGCGTGCGGCAGACTCTCCGAGGTCGGCGCAGAGCTCGCATTCGCAAAGGAGAGGGAGCATTTTGCCGGCACGTTCGAGCGCGCATTCGCAGAGGGAAAGCTGCCGCTCAGAGTTACTCATAACGACACGAAGCTCAACAACATTCTCTTTGACGCAAGGACCGGCGATGCACTCTGCGTTGTCGACCTCGACACGATCATGCCCGGATATGCAATGAACGATTTCGGCGATTCCATCCGCTTCGGCGCAACCACCGCGGCAGAGGATGAGGCGGATCTTTCAAAGGTCAATTTCGATATCAACCTTTTCGAGCTTTATGCCAAGGGCTTTATCAAGGGTGTGAACGGCGGACTCACTGAGACGGAGCTTGACTTCCTCCCCGAGAGTGCGATCATGATGACGTTCGAGTGCGGAATGCGCTTCCTTGCCGATTATCTCAACGGAGATACATATTTCAAGATCCACAGACCCAAGCAGAATCTCGACCGTGCGAGAAACCAGTTCAAGCTTGTTTCCGACATGGAGAAGGTCCTTCCCGAAATGCATAAAATAATCGATAAGTATAAGGAGAGCAAAAATGCTTAAAATAATTGCGGCTGAAAATATTAAGGATACTGGTAAAAACGCGGCCGACATCGTGACCGAGGTAATAAAGAATAAGCCCGACGCGGTCCTCGGACTCGCAACAGGCTCCTCGCCCATCGAAATGTACCGCGAGCTCGTCGCACGCTGTGCCCGCGGCGAGATATCCTTCAAGCAGGTGAAGAGCGTGAACCTTGACGAATACGTGGGTCTTGCACCAGATCACGATCAGAGCTATGCTTATTTTATGCATCACAATCTGTTCGACAGCGTTGATATAGACGTCGCAAATACGAATCTGCCGAACGGCCTCGCGAGCGATCCCGCCGCGGAATGCAAGAGATATGACGCGGTCGTCGCTTCTATGGGCGGCATAGATCTTCAGGTCCTCGGAATCGGACTTAACGGTCACATCGGCTTCAACGAGCCGTCCGACGCCTTCACTGAGGGCACGGGTCTTGTCGACCTGACGCAGTCCACGATAGATGCAAACTCGCGCTTCTTCGAGAACAAGAGCCTCGTTCCGACTCAGGCGTTCTCCATGGGCGTCGGTCAGATCATGTCCGCAAAGAAGATACTTCTCATCGCCACAGGCGAGGCAAAGGCACAGATCCTCGAGCGAGCTCTCTTCGGTGAGATAACACCGCGCGTTCCCGCATCCGTTCTTCGCAGGGCGGATGACGTTGTCGTCTGCGCTGACAGAGCCGCGCTTTCCGTAATACTGAAAAATCATCCGGACAGCGTTGAGTTTCAATAATTTTTCTTCGTAATTCAATAAAAAACAATAAAAAATCATCGCACGGATCCGTTGGGAGCGTCTTACTCGCGCGCTCTCTTTGCGTACCGTGCGATGACTTTTTTTGCAAATTTTCGATTATTTTACTTTAACGGTTCCGTGCTCGTCGAGCATTTTGATGAAAATGCCGCCGACAACGCTTCTGTGCCTGAATCCGACACAGCATGCGGACTTCGTGTCATACCAGTCCGTCATTGCACATCTGTCGGTCGTTTCGTTATATGCATGCCAGAGCGGTGCAATGTATTTCTTGAACTGTGATGCCGATTTCGCCATGGTTGCGCACCAGACGAGCCAGTCGGATTTTGTGTAATCGCTCCTTGAGTCGAGGGGCATTCCGTATTTTTCAAAGTGCTCAAAATTCGATTCGATCTCGCTCTCAAGCACCTCGGCGGGGAAGAGACCCGTGCCCCAAAGTTTATCCCACACTGCGTTGTACTTCATGGAGAAGGTACCCTCCTTATCGAAGGTGAGCCTGTATGAGCCGTCGGCATTTTTGGCTCTTTCACACCATCCGCGCGCCTTTTCCCTTGCTATCGCGTCGTATCTATCGGCATCGTCCACGCGGCCGAGCATGCGCAGGATCACGGCCATTCCCTCGATGCCCATGATCGCCTTGAGGGATAGGTTGCAATTGTGCGCGAGGTGACCGGCAAAGTCGTCGGTGCACAGCTGATTTTCAGGATCGTCGCCGTATTTTATAAGATATTCGCACCATTTTTTCAGCGTTTCGATGTGTCCGCGCGCAAAATCGGCGTTGCCGTCCGCGAGCGCGACGTTTGCCTCCATTACGATCATGTTTCCGCATTCCTCGACGGGCATCTGCATGTCCAGCGGGTGCTCGCCCGTTTCGCGGTTCAAGCCGTAGACCTGGCCGCAGACGGCGGGATATCTGCCCGCATCGTGCGGCGCAAAGTCGTATTTCCACGCGTCGCTTGACGCAAATTTATATATCGGGCGCATCATTCCCTTGACGAGCTCCGTGTTGTAGCGCAGGAAGAGAGGTATAGAGGGGTAAGAGACGTCGACCGTGGCGGCGCATCCGTTGGAGAAGCATTCCTTCGAAATGAAGAGGATCTCTCCGTTTTCGTCCACCGCGATCTTATGCGCGGCAAAGGCCTGCCTGTATGCGAGCGAGCACAGGTCGGCGTACTTCTCTCCGCCCGCCATGTAGCACTCCGCAAAAAGCTTGTCGGAGAACTCGTCCGCACGCTCGGAGAGCGTCGGATATTCCGCCGCCGCCTCGGATATGGCGGTGAGTATGCTCTTTCCGTTCCTGTTCCAATACGATGTGAGCTGTCTTCCGAAATAGTTCACCGAGCGTACGTCGTCGTATGCGAAGAGGAAAAGCGACTCTGTGTTCTCTGTAAGGGCGGAGGAAACGGTGATGAGCTCCTTATAATATCCCTCCGGCTTTAAGTCTGTCGGCTCGGCGACTCCTCCGACGGCGCAAAGGTAGAAATAGCCGAAATCGATGCGCAGATCGTCACCGTCGCGCGCGAGGACGTTTTGCACGGAGTTGCCCATTCTGACGGTCGCAATTCCGTCAAGCGCAATCTTCTCCTTGACAACGGGGGATTCGCCGCTGATATTAAGGCACATATCGTCTGCCGCGTGCACCGTCACCTTAACATCGTGACTCTTGCCGTCCTTTGATTCGTATCTCACGCTCATGTAGGAGACGGGGCGCGAGAGGAGGTTAAGGTCGCTCGGGATGAGCGGTGTCATGAATTTAACGAAGAGGGAGATCTTCTCATTCTCGAAGGTATATCTTGTCGACAGTGCGTCAACGTCCATTTCCGTTTGCTCGATCCTATGGCCGGCATTCCGTATGCATCCGAGGAAGCGCAGCTCCTCTCCGTCAATGCTTACGTATCCGTCGAGCGAGTTGGTCGCTCCTGTCCAGTGCTGTGTGCACTTGTAATTAAGTCTTTCGTGCGGGGCCCATACCGAGAAATACGGATCGCACGTGATGAGGGGGATTGCCGGTGGTCTTAATTTCATTGCTGTTCTCCTTTTTTGCTTTTTTATTTTATTTTATCATGAAACAGTGCGCATGTCAATGTGTAATATGGTCAAAAAAGTGTGAGATATGTGCATGCCGCTATTGTATTCTTCCGTTGTAGGAGAAGTATTTGGCGAGGCTTCTTTTTCTGTATTCGCTCGGCGTCTCTCCCGTCATGCTCTTGAAGCAGTAGTTGAAATATGACTGGGATGAAAATCCCACGGCGGCGGCAATGCTCGAGATGCCCATGTTCTCCATGAGCAGGAGCTGCTTCGCCTTTTCTATTCTGTATTCGGCGAGGTATTCGTTCGGCGTTCTTCCGACCGCCTTTTTGAAGATCCCGTGAAAATAAACGGGGGAGAAATGCGCATAGGCGGCAATGTCCTCAAGCGTGCATTTTTCGGCGTAGTGCTCCTCAATATAGCTGAGACCGCGGCTCACCGAATCGCGTCCGATGCCGTCAAGCGCACGTATGCCCGCCTGCCTTTTGCTGTCCTCGTTTAAAAGCGCCAGTATTTCGAGGAGCTTGGCGTGGCAGAGCAGGATGTCTCCGCGGCTCTCCGCAATGAGCATGTCATGGATCAGGGCTATGTACTCCTCGATCTTCTCGCTCATGAATTTTTCGAGAATACCGTCGAGAATTACGTTTAGCCCGGGCACGGAGGGCACGACCTTTAAATAATGTGAGCGCAGCGGAAGCTCGGAATATCTCTCCGTTCCCGGTTTTACGCAAAGGACCCGACCGGGTCTGATCTTGCACGGCACACCGTTTATGTATGTAACGCCGCAGGCCTCGTTGTAAAATTCTATCTCATAGCAGGTAACCGTGTGCCGCTCCGTCAGTCGCCGATTCGGAAACGTCATCTCCGAGTCGAAAATGCCGAAGCCATAGCAGCCGTCTGTTATCTCAATGCTCATGTTTATCCTCCGAAAAGAGCCGAAAGTAAGATTTCTAAAAAAAACAGGAAGAAAATCGCTATTTGCATTAAGCAAAAAATGTTATAATTTAAATTGAAGAGAAATGCGCCCGACGGCGATCGATCGGCGGCACTCCGCCACCGGTGTGAAAGGGCGAAATTGCGCAAACGGACACACGGGTCGCATCGCTTGGCCGCCCGTTAATATGCCCGTCGGAGAAATGCTTCATTCCCTCCGACAAGATAAAGTATAGCATTTTCGGGTCGGTTTGTAAATACGTTTCGTAAAACAAATAATAAAAAATTTAAAAAAGGAGACTGGAATGAGCAAATTTGAGGTAAAGGATCACGCGCCGAGCATCCTCCCGGACGGAAGGAAATTCAAATTGATCTGGTCGGATGAATTCGACGGGACCGAGCTCGACCGCTCAAAATGGGATTTCAGAATGAGCATGATGCAGAAGGATCACCCCGCATGGACCGACAGGGGCGTACATCTTGACGGATGCGGCAATTGTGTTTTCACACTCATGAAGGATGAAAACGGCATGCCCGTCAGCTCTCAGCTTCAAACCGGACACAATTTTATGGATCAGCCCTTGCAGTCCACCAAATTCGGCGGCGACCATTTGCAGTGGACGGTCGGAAAGCTGCATGAAAATAAGTTTACAAAGGCGCACGGATATTTCGAGTGCCGCTGCCGTCTTCAGCAAAAGGAAGGATGGTGGAGTGCATTTTGGATCCAGTCTCCGCTCATCGGCGCATCGCTCGATCCGAGGCAAACGGGCGTTGAGATAGATATAATGGAGTCGTTCAAGCCCGGCAATGTTGTGCCGCATAATGTTTTTACCGGCGGCTACGGATTGGATATGCAGAGGAGAAAGGTAGGCGGCAATAAGGATCTTGACGAAAAGGAGTGGCACAGCTTCGGCGTTCTTTGGGACGATTCCGGCTACACGTTTTATATAGACGGCGTCGAGGACGGAAGGATCACGGATTTCCCCTCCGACTGTCCGGAATTTATTTTGATCTCCACGGAGGTCACCGGCTACCGATTCGAGGATCACAAGCCCGTGAAGGAGGCTTTTGATTCCGTCGGAGACACCTTCCTCGTCGATCACATAAGAGTTTTTGATATTGTTGAATAATTTAATTGAAAAGGAGAAGAAATGAAGGTCATTGATGTAAAGCCGTTCGTCGTCGATTGCTTTCGCACGAACTGGGCATTTGTGAAGATATATACCGATGAGGGTATAACGGGAGTGGGAGAGGGAACGCTCGAATATAAGGAGAAGGCATTTCTCGGTGCCCTCGAGCATATAAAGGAATATCTTATCGGCAAGGATCCCCGAGATATAGAAAAGCATTGGCATACGATATACAGGGACGCATATTGGCGCGGCGGTCCTGTGCTTATGAGCGCGCTTTCGGCCGTCGAGTGTGCGCTTTGGGACATCCTCGGAAAGTCGCTCAACGTGCCCGTATATACTCTCCTCGGCGGAAAGTATAACGATAAGGTCAGGATCTATGTGAACGGCTGGTTCGCGGGAGCAAAGGAGCCGGAGGAGTTTGCGGAAAAGGCGCGCATCGCGGTCAAGCGCGGTGTTACCGCGATGAAATGGGACCCCTTCGGAAAGAATTATCTTCAAATATCGAATGCAGAGCTTGACAAGTCGCTGAAATGCGTGGCCGCCGTGCGCGAGGCCGTCGGCAACGGAGTGGACCTTCTTATAGAGGGGCACGGAAGATTCGATGTTCCGACGGCGACAAGGATCGCAAAGGAGCTCGAGCAGTTCAAGCCGATGTTCTTCGAGGAGCCCGTTCCGCCGGACAATCTTAACGCACTCGCCGCAGTAAGGGAGAAGTCTCCCGTTCCGATTTCGGCGGGAGAGAGGCTCTACAGCCGCTGGGATTACAGAAAGCTGTTCGACATCAGAGCGGCGGATTACATTCAGCCCGACATTTCCCACGCAGGCGGAATTTCGGAGCTCAAAAAAATAGCGGCAGAGGCGGAAACGCACTATATCCCCTTCGCCCCGCATAATCCGTCGGGCCCCGTTGCCAATGCCGCAACGCTTCAGCTCGCCGCGGCGTGCCCCAACTTCTGCATACTTGAGATCATGTATTCCGATGTCGATTGGCGCGCGGATGTGACAAGCGAGTCCATAGAGTACAGCGACGGATATATCACGATCCCTGACAGACCGGGCCTGGGCATCGAGATAAACGAGGAGGAGTGCCTGAAGCATCCGTATCAGCCGCACACCCTCAGGCACTATACGGGTCAGCTCACAAATATAAGACCCGCAAAAAGTGAATTTTATTTTTGACCGTTGGGAGATGATAAACAATGAAGACAGCATTTATAACAGGTGCCACGGTTAATACCGGATACGGCATAGCGGAGAAATTTCTTTCGGAGGGCTGTCGCACGGTAATAACATCGAGAAAGAAAGAACAGCTCGATGGGGCGCTCGCCTCGCTCGGAGAAAGATTCGGACACGAGAACGTAAGCGGCTATGTCATGAACGCCGTAAAGGACGACAACTCGATCGACGAGGAGCTGCTCGATGCCGTTTTCGGCGATCTTGATGCAAAGGGCATAGACATCGATTGCCTCGTGCTCAATGCCGCCAACCTCGGGATCCGTCAGCGCATTTTCGAAAATCCGCTCTCCGATTTCATCAACGTGATAAACACGAACGTCGTTTTGAATTATGCGATCGTCGAGCGCGCCGCGCTGAGGATGAAGAATAAGGACGGCGGCTCCGTCGTGTTCATAAATTCGAACACGGCATACCGTGCTATCCCCGACAGGATCGCTTATTCGACATCGAAGAGCGCCCAGCTCGGAATGATGCGCGCGCTTGCACTCGACCTCGGACGGTACCGTATTCGCGTTAATGCCGTCCTTCCCGGTATGATAAAGACCGACAGATGGCAGAACAACTATAACGACTGTAAGAACGCCCCCTCGAATTACACGCCCCTCGGCGACATTGCGGATTTCTCCGACATTGCCGATGCCGTGTGGTATTTTGCCGCTCATGCGTCAAACACGACGGGTGCGGAGCTCACCGTCGACGGCGGAAATATGATCCAGCTCTATCCCATCATCGACTGACAGTCGGGATCGGGAGCTTACAAGACGGCGGTTACTTCGAATTTACATATATTTCATTGATTTTGCCTCGGCATGGGTATATAATAATAAAAAAGATATTGAGAGGTTAGCTATGAAGAAAAAATTGCTTGCCGCCTTGACTGTCGCGGTGCTGCTCATGTCATTTATGACCTCATGCCTGTTTCAAAGAGAATGTGATATAATTTACGATTACGGAGGCGCGCGCGACAATGCCGCGGTCACCGTTGCGGCGGGGACGCTGATCCCGCGCGACTGCCCGGAGAGGGAGGGGTATATCTTCGGCGGATGGTATACCGACAGCGACTTTAAGATGTCCTACGACTTTTCCGCCCCGGTCGCATCCGACATGACGCTTTATGCGAAATGGATAGAGCGTTCGCCGCAGGACATCGATTATGAGGAGCTCATAAACAGCATAACAGCCGACACCGTGCGCGCAACGGTGAAGCTTACCGTCGAGAAATACGATGTCAATATCGGATTTATAAGCACGAAGACAAATGTTTCCGTATCTTCCGGCAGCGGCGTTATTTACGAGGAGCGCGACGGATATTACTATTGCCTGACAAACAATCACGTTGTCGCAAGGGGCACGCGATCCTATGCCGAGGTGTCGGTGACAGACTATCGCCTGGACTCATATTCTGCGGAGATAGTCTGCTCCGATGCGAGCTACGACCTCGCGGTGGTGAGATTTAAAAAGAATGCGTCGGTGCCGCTCGGATCTGTCGAGATCGAATCGGGCGACTTCGCGATTGGAGATTTAGCCGTTGCGATAGGCTCGCCCGGCGGACAGATGAACGCAGTAACGCTCGGAAGCGTGGTGGCAAAGGAGACCGTCGCGGTCGATGCGGCCGAGTCATCGGTCAGCAATGTTACCTTTGAAGTGATTAAGCATGACGCCCCGATGAGCAACGGCTCGAGCGGAGGAGCATTGCTGAGTGCGGATCTTAAGATCATGGGAATAAATTATGCCGCCGCGTCAAATGACGGGGAGTTCGTTTACGGCTATGCCGTTCCCGCACAAAGGATCCGTGAATTTTTAAGCTTAAACGATCTTATATAAAAAAGAAGAACGCACCCGCGGAGAAAAGCTCTATCTCTGCCGCCGGTGCGTTTTTTATATGATCTTGCCGAACGGAAATGTGTTCGGTCTTAAATAAATATGCTTGATATAAGCTGAAGGACGGACAGCACGAGGAAGCACATCGTGCCGACATTTAAAATAACGGAGCTTGCGACTTTTTGCTCGGGTATCTTCATTCTCGCATCGTCGAGGCTTCGGAGGTTCAGCTTCCCCTGCCTGAAGAAAATGAAGAGCAGGACTGCACCGTAGAGCATGAGCCCGTAGCTCAAATACGAGTATCCGAAGACGAATACGGTGTCGATGGCGGATGCCTTTACTCCCGCCTCACTCGCCGCGAGGACGGCATTTGCCGAATCGAGGTAGAGCGTTGCCACGACCGAGCCCAAGAGGTTTACGGTCATGTGCATCGCGATGCTGTACTTAAGCCCGCCTCTGATATACATATATCCGAGCACAAGACCCAAAAGCGTCGCATAGAAGAATTGATAGAAATTGCCGTGGAAAAGGCCGAAGGCGACGGATGAGACTATCAGCGCGAGCCCGCTTCCGAATTTCGAAAGCCTGTCGATGATGAGCTTGCGCATGAGTATCTCCTCGGCTATCGGGGCGAGGACGACCGAGAAGAGGGTCATCATCCAGATCGGCGAGCTCTCTATAAGCGCGGAGGTCGTGTTTTCGATCTTTATATTAAAGAAGTTCTCTATCATCGAGTTGAAGAATATGCCGATGTAATTGCCCAGCGTCATAAGCAGCTGTGAGATGGCAAGCAGGCCGATGAATTCCTTGAAGCTGAATTTCCTGTGCCACAGCTTCCGCGTTTCCATTTTCCTTACCAAAAGATAAAATATCGGCAGACATATCAGGTATAAAACCACCGCATTGACCGTATATGTTCCGAGCACCGTGCCGAACAGCTTATAATATGCGCTCGGGAAAAGGTTATACAGTATTTGCACCGCGGCGAATGAGATAACGTATGAGAGCAGGGAATAGAGCGCAAGCGCGCCGAAGAGGCGCGAGTGAGTGCGCTTTGCGTTTTTCACAATGAAAAGGTCGAGCTCTATATCCTCAAGATCGATATCACGGTCGGAATAATTGTATTGCATGATGACTCCGTTCGATTTTTTTGTACAGTTTTATTGTATCATTTTTGATTTTAAAATACAAGCGCTTTGCGGAAAAAACATAATTATTAAAAAAACCTTCAAAATCCTTTTATTTTTTTGCTTTTCCGCTTGAAAAAGCCGCTCGTCTGTGGTACAATAGTTACGTTATTGATTTTGAATTACAGGTGAGGTGAGAGTATGTTTAGATCGGGATTCGACAACGAGAAGTATTTGAAAATGCAATCTCGTAAAATCAAGGAGCGCATAGCTTTTTTCGGAGAGAAGCTTTATCTTGAATTCGGAGGAAAGCTTTTTGACGATTTTCATGCGTCCCGTGTTCTTCCGGGCTTCGCGCCGGACAGCAAGATACGCATGCTGATAGAATTGAAGGACGAGGCGGAGATCATTATTTCCATTAATGCCGGCGATATAGAAAAGAACAAGGTGCGCGGCGATCTCGGAATTACATACGATGTTGACGTGCTCCGCCTGATAGACGCCTTTCGCGGCTACGGTCTTTACGTCGGCTCTGTCGTAATGACCAGATATAAGCCCTCGCCCGTGGCGGATGCATTCAAGCAGAAGCTCGAGAAGCTCGGCATAAAGGTGTACAAGCATTACGAGATCCCCGGCTATCCTCATAACATTCCGCTCATCGTCTCCGACGAGGGATACGGAAGGAACGAGTATGCCGAGACATCTCGCTCGCTCATAGTTGTGACCGCCCCCGGCCCCGGCTCGGGCAAGATGGCGACGTGCCTCTCTCAGATCTATCACGAGAACAAAATGGGTAAGAAATCCGGATATGCGAAGTTTGAGACATTCCCGATCTGGAATTTGCCGCTGAACCACCCCGTCAACCTTGCGTACGAGGCGGCGACCGCCGATCTTTCGGATGTCAATATGATAGATCCATTCCATCTTGAGGCCTACGGAGAAACGACGGTAAACTATAACCGCGACGTTGAGGTATTTCCGGTCCTGCGCTCGATGCTCAAGGGCATTCTCGGCGAGTGCCCGTACAAGTCGCCCACCGACATGGGTGTAAATATGGCGGGCTTCTGCATTTATGACGACGATGCGGTGTGCGATGCCGCGCGGCAGGAGATCATACGCAGATATTATAATTCTCTTTGCAATATACGTAAGGGCTGCGGCAGCGAGAGCGAGCTTCATAAGATTGAGCTCCTTATTCAGCAGCTTTCCATAGATGTGCGGGGGGCGCGCCCGTGTATTCCCGCGGCGCTCGAAAGGGCAGAGCAGACCGACGCTCCCGCTGTTGCCATCGAGCTCTCCGACGGACGCATAGTAACGGGCAAGACCTCGCCGCTCTTGGGTGCGTCGTCCGCAGCGCTTTTGAACGCGCTTAAGGCGATTGCCGGAATAGATAAGGAGACGGATGTCATCTCTCCCGAGATCCTCGCCCCGATCCAAACGCTTAAGACGCAGAACCTCGGCGGGCATAATCCGCGCCTGCACACGGACGAGGTGCTTATCGCCCTGGCGATCTCGGCGGTGAACAATCCCGATGCGGCGCGCGCCATGGCCGCGATTCCGCAGCTCAAAAACACGGAGGTGCATTCTACCGTCATCCTCTCGCAGGTCGATTCCTCCACGTTCAGAAAGCTGGGAGTAAACCTCTCCTGCGAGCCTAAGTACCAGACGAAAAAGCTGTTCCACAACTGATCATTGATCTTACATATTTATCGGAGGATCGCGGCGTGTGCCCGCTCCTCCGAAAACAATAACCGGCATCGGTCGAATCTGACCGATGCCGGTTATTGTTTATTTTAAGCTTTTGAAAATTCGCTTTGCAAAGAGAGAGCCGCGAGGCTTACACTCAATCGGCGGTGTAATTGTCAAAGTAGCCCTGGATATATACTATGGGCGTACCCTTGTCGCCGGAGCCGGACGTCAGGTCGCACAGCGAGCCGATAAGGTCTGTGAGCCTTCTCGGTGTCGTTCCCTCGGAGACCATGTTGCCGACGAGGCTGCCATCCTTTTGCTGTATCTTTTCCTTTATCGCGTTTTTGAGCGCGTCGCCGGAAAGGTCGGCGAAATCGTTGTCCGCGAGGTACTTGAGCTTAAGCTCGTTCGGTGTGCCCTCAAGTCCGGAGGTGTAAGCGGGAGAAACAACGGGGTCCGCAAGCTCCCAAATCTTTCCGACGGGATCCTTGAATGCACCGTCGCCGTATACCATGACCTCAACGGTCTTG
>CAZQII010000012.1:0-30336 GCA_964593825.1 uncultured Ruminococcus sp. | reverse complement strand
TAAGATATGCTCTTACTGCCGTGTGGAGGACTGCCGCGTTAACTTCTGCGCCGAAGACCTTGTCGGACAGCGCGATCTCGCCGACTTCCTTGCCCGCCATGTTTAAAACTTTAATATTAGGCATTGTTTGTTCCTCCTTCCGTTATGCTTTAACCGAATCGCGAATAAAGACGATTCCGCCCTTTGCGCCGGGAACCGCACCCTTTACCGCGATAAGATTCTTTTCTGCGTCGATTTTAACGGCAACGAGATTGAGGATGGTCACCTGCTCGTTTCCGTACTGTCCCGCCATCTTCTTGTTCTTGTAAACACGAGAGGGGGTAGAGTTTGCGCCCATGGATCCGCACTGACGGTGCACAGGACCCGTTCCGTGTGTCATTCTGAGAATGTGATGACCCCATCTTTTAACGCAGCCCGAATATCCGTGGCCCTTGGTAATACCTGTGATGTCGACCTTGTCGCCCTGAGCGAAGGTATCGACGGTTACTACCGAGCCGACGTCAAGCGTCGAGCAATCGTCAAGTCTGAATTCCTTGAGGTGTCTTTTGGGAGTGATTCCCGCCTTCTCAAAGTGACCGAGGCGCGCCTTTGTCACATTTTTCTTCGAAACATCTTCAAACGCAAGCTGAACTGCTTCGTATCCGTCGTTCTCGACGGTCTTCTTCTGTGCTACCGCGCAAGGACCTGCTTCAATCAGGGTCACGGGTATTACGTTGCCTTTTTCGTCAAAGATCTGAGTCATTCCCAGCTTCTTGCCGATTATGCCTTTTTTCATTTTTTTTGTTTCCTCCTTAAGGTTATTGGTTAACGAATGTGGTTTTCCGTTAAACGGATTTCGCCAACTTGACCACGAGGCCGTGGTTTGCAGGGGATTGAAGCCCCTATAATAAGCCCTTATTTCAGAGCTTACGCCTTGATCTCGATCTCAACTCCTGCGGGAAGCTCGATGCTCATAAGAGCCTCGACAGTCTTCTGTGCGGGGTCGATAATGTCGATCAGTCTCTTGTGCGTGCGCATTTCAAACTGCTCACGGCTGTCCTTGTACTTGTGAACCGCTCTGAGAATCGTTACGACCTCTTTGTCGGTGGGAAGAGGAATAGGACCGCTGACCTTGCTTCCGTTTCTTTTAGCAACTTCTACAACCTTCTGTGCTGCGGCATCGATGATCGTAGAATCGTAGCTCTTGAGTCTGACTCTGATTTTTCCCTGTGCCATTGTTTTTTGTCCTCCTTTTACGTATTGCTCGTGCCGTTTAAGAAGGGCGATGAGGTTTCTAACTGCGCCGGGCGTATCAAATCCGCCCTATTAAAATCAGTTCACATTCCCACCGCAGAGGAAAAGCGAACCGAAAATAAAACACAGCTGCCGCCAAAGCGGCATTACTCTTGTTTCGCCCGGTTAAATATCGGACATACTCCACGGAAATTCCCTGCCTCTACGGACAGCCACCTCCCGCTTCAACGCATATCAAGCTTATATATTATACAATAAAAAACGTAAAATTGCAATACTTTTTCCAAAAAAAAATCTTTTTTTATCCCGAAATTTAGAAAAAACCTCGCCGCTTTTTTATGAATACTGCACAAAAGCATAAAAAACGGGGATCAAATCGCCGCATTTTTCATTTTTTCTTTGCCGAAAGCGTTTTTGTTTGCAAAAAATTCACATTTATAGTGTAAAATAATATACGCGGCTTGCGTACATATAAATTAAAAGGTAGCTATCGAAGATCCGCCTCGGGCGGACAGAATACTTTGAAAAGGCGGAAACAATATGAAAATAAAAGATAAAAGGCTTATGCTGTTTTTGACGGCAACCCTCGCAGTGGCGCTTGCGGCATGCGTGCTCAGAGCCGTCGCTCTTATGACGGATTTCGATTACGCAAGCGGGTATTACTCGGACAAGGGTCTGTTCACTGCATCCGCGGTGCTCGCGGCATTGAGCATATGCATCGCGGCGGCGCACTTTTTTGTAGGCCGGGCTCGCCTTGACATTTCACCGTGCTTCCGCGGTGCGGAGGTCTACATCCCCTCGGGGCTGCTTGCGATAGCGACGGTATTCTATGCGCGAGAGCTTATAAGCTCGGCGTTCGGATCGGGCGCAGGCGGCGCGGGCGCAGTCCTTTTGTCTGTCATTGCGGTCATTTCCGCGATCGGCTCGGTCTGCTATTTATTTTTAAACTCCTTTCTCGGCTCGAGATACAGCTGCGCTCGCGGCGCATTCGGAATATCCGTAGCCGTTTTTCTCCTCGTTTGCGCGACGCAGATGTATTTCGACACCGCCGCACCGATAAACGCACCGAATAAGAGCACCGCAGAGCTCGCATACGCCGTCGCGGCGGTATTCCTCACCTCGGAAATAAGGCTGTCGCTCGGACGTGAAAAATGGAGACTTTATATTCCGTTCGGCCTCGCGGCAATCGCCGTTACCGCGTACTCCTCCCTGCCCGAGCTCGCAGTTTATATCATCAGGGCCGCTCGCGGCGAG
The DNA here is from genome assembly GCA_964593825.1 of uncultured Ruminococcus sp. Classification (GTDB taxonomy): domain Bacteria; phylum Bacillota; class Clostridia; order Oscillospirales; family CAG-272; genus UBA1740. The sequence goes on along the minus strand of CAZQII010000012.1, from coordinate 27,849 downwards.
GACAGCCTTTCGCTCGTCGGCTCGAGCCTCGGCGGAAGCGTGCTTATATTCGCGCTCTTCGTGTTCGTCACGGCAAGGATACAGTCGCTCGTCTTCTTAAAAAACAACCGCTCCGGCGCACTTGCATCATATACCGCGGAATGCTCCGCTCGGGAAAACGGAGCCGACGCGCTTACCGAAGACAACGAAAATCAAATAAGCATAGATGACATAATGGACGGCACAGCGGACAGCGGCGCCGATGGAGAATGACATTAATGAAAAAAATACTTGTAGTAGACGGAAACAGCATCATCAACCGCGCGTTTTACGGTATAAAGCCGCTGACGACCAAGAGCGGAAAATATACGAACGCGATATACGGAATGATCAACATCATATCAAAGCAGCTGAAAAGCATCTCCCCCGATTACGCAGCGGTCGCCTTCGACTTAAAAATACCGACCTTCAGGCACAAGATGTACGGCGCATATAAAGCCGGGCGGCATCCCACTCCTCCGGAGCTTTTGTCGCAGTTCGATGACGCGAAGGAATGTCTCGCGCTCATGGGGCTCACGGTAATGGAGCTCCCGGGATACGAGGCGGACGATATTCAGGGCACCGTTGCGCGCCTCGCGCATTCTGCGGACGAAGAAACGGAAAGCTACATTCTGACAGGTGACAGGGACCTTCTGCAGCTCATCGACGAAAGGACGACCGTCCTTTTAGCCACAACGGGCGACACCGTCCCCATGCGCAGGGAGGAATTTCTCGAAAAATACGGCATCACCCCCGAGCACTTTACGGAAATGAAGGCGCTGATGGGCGACTCGTCCGACAACATCCCCGGCGTCGGCGGCGTCGGCGAAAAGACCGCGGGAAGCCTCGTCGCGAAATTCGGCACACTTGAAAATATCTACGCGAACATCGACGATCCTTCGATAAAGCCGTCCGTGCGTGAAAAGCTCTTGCGAGATAAGGACGCGGCATTCATGTCGAGAACACTCGCAACGATAATCACCGATGCCCCAATCGGCAAGACGCTTGAGGAGCTTTCATACAAAGGATTCGACACGGGTGGGCTGTACCGAAAATTTTCCGAGCTCGAATTAACATCCTTCATCACAAAATTTGACCTCACTCCAAGTGTTGCAGCGTCCGCGTGCAATGACGAATGTGCGGCACCGAGCGAGCAGTCGGCCGAATACGCCGAGTCCCCTGCAAGCGAGCTTTTACGCTACACGGGTACGCGCTTATCCGCCGCATACGCGGACGGTGCATTCTTCTTCCGCGCATCGGAGAAGCTACTCAAGATCAAGAAGGAAGAGATTGGAGACCTGGGCGATTACTTTTGCAAAAAAGAAATAATATGCTACGACGGAAAGGCCCTGTGGCACGAATTAGACGACACGGATGTGCACTTAGACGGAACCGTCTTTTTGGATCTGATGATCTACGCGTACGTTCTGAATCCCGGAAGCGGTGAGAGCAGTCTCTCTTCCCTTTCCGAGATGTTTCTCGGAAAAACCGTCGCAAATACCGATCCCGGTGCCGATATAATGCCCGAGCTTGAAGAAAAAATGCTCGAAAAGATTAAGGGTGACGGTCTTGAAAAGGTGCTGTTCGAGCTTGAGATACCCCTCATAAATGTCCTCGCGCAGATGGAAAGAACGGGGTTCAAGATCGATCCCGCCGCCATAAGCGAATTCGGCGATGCGCTGGAAAAGCTGGCGGACGAGCTTGCCGAGAGGATATACATGCAGGCCGGACGCGAATTCAACATAAATTCCCCGAAGCAGCTCGGCGAAATTCTCTACACGGATATGGGTCTGACGCACGGCAAGAAAAACAAGAGCGGGTTTTCAACAGACGCGCGCACGCTTGAGGAATTACGTCCGCAATCGCCGATAATCGACGACATTCTCGAATACAGACAGGTGACAAAGCTGAGAAGCACGTATACCCTGCCTCTGACAGAGGCGGCAGATGCAGACGACCGAATACACACCGACTTCAAGCAGGCGCTGACCGCAACAGGCAGGCTCTCGAGTGCGGAGCCCAATTTGCAAAACATTCCCATAAAGACAAAGCTCGGCAGAGAGCTTCGAAGATTCTTCATAGCCAAGGACGGATACACCCTTGTGGATGCGGACTACTCGCAGATCGAGCTCCGTATACTCGCGCACATCTCCGGCGACTACACGATGACCGAGGCGTTCAAAAACGGCGATGATATCCACAGAAAGACGGCGGCGGCAGTCTTCGGCATCAACGAGGATTACGTCACCGAGGATATGAGAAAGCGTGCAAAGGCAGTCAATTTCGGCATAGTGTACGGAATAAGCGGCTTCTCGCTCGCCAAGGATATCGGAACGAGCACCGCTGAGGCCACGCGCTATATAAAGAATTATTTAATGAATTACCCCTCAATAGACATTTATCTCGAGCAGGTCGTGAAGGAGGCGCAGGAGTGCGGATACACGACCACGCCGATGGGCAGAAGAAGATACATCCCCGAGCTCCGATCCCAGAACGGAAACCTGCGCGCCTTCGGCAAAAGAGTTGCGATGAACGCACCGATACAGGGCGCGGCGGCGGATATAATGAAGCTTGCAATGATCAACGTCGCAAGAAGGATCGAATCGCTGTCCCTCGACGCACGTATAGTCATGCAGGTGCACGACGAAATAATTATCGAGGTCAAGGAATCCGAAAAGGAGTTCTGCATGCGTATGGTCAAGGATGAGATGGAGAAGGCAGTCGCCCTCACCGTTCCACTCACCGTCGACGTTACATGCGGAAAGAATTGGCTCGAGCAAAATTAAAGAAAACGGCCCCGTGCAAGGTAAAAACCGAGCACGGGGCACTTCATGTTAATTATAGTTTACATATCCTTGATTATCAGCCTGTCAACGCCGGCGAGCGAGAAGGGCGTATCCTGGGCCTTAACGGCCTCGGCAGTCAGCGAATTACTCTCCGCGATCCTTGCCACAGAGGTCTTGAATCGCTTTGCAATCTCAAAAAGTGTGTCACCCGTGTCGGGATAATAAACGCTTATTACATTTGCTCTGCACGGATTCACCGCCTCCGCGGTAATCTCGGACGAAGCCAGACGTGTCGCATCCTTCTTAACAAGTATATCTGCGGTAAGCGTGAGAGCACACTCAGCATAAAAGCTGTTCTCATCAAGAGTTATTTTGGCCTCGGAGCTGTGTGCGATGCACTCGGCGCTCGCAGCACCCGGTATTTGACTATTAAAATTTACATTTTCATCAAATGGCAGTAAAAGCTTCAGAGGCGTATACATTGTCGTTCCGTCGTCGCAAATTTCACACGCCACCCCGCTGAACTGCACCTCGCCCTTGATATTGACACCGGAGCTTGCAATACTTGTCTCGGTAATGCGCGCCTCCGTGCTCATGTAAATTATTTCACACGCGTTCGCGGCATCCGTGTTTGATTTCGGGATCTCGCCCGACACTCTCGTCGCCATACCGCGTACGCCGTAAAGTTCATCGTAAGATATCCTTTCATATCTGTTTTCAACCTCCGCACGTGTCGAATACGCGTCTGTTACGACATGGGTCGCGGTATTTCCGTAAGCCGTCACCTCTATATCGCTTATCACGCTGACGTTCACACGCACGCCGTCGTCGGTCGGATTCATTGAGCATTCGAGCGAGCTTATCCTTGCCCGCGCCGTGCCCTCATTCTCCTCCGTCGCACCGAGCACCTCGACGGTCTCCTCGAACGGTATTTTCATCTCCTTTACATACGGCCTCGCCTCCGCTATTCCGACAAGGGCGCAAACGCAGATATCACCGCTCACCGCCGCGTGATCCTCGCTCATTGTTACCGTATTTATCCTTACATCCGCGCGTTTTGCAATCACATCGACGTCATCGAGTGCCGCCCCTGCGGCAAAAAAGAATTCCTCCGTATACTCTCGGTCACCGAAGCTGCCCTTTAAAGCCCGCATGCTCTTTACCGTATGAGTGCAGATCTCGGGTTCGCACTCAGCATCAAATGTACCGCCCACCGCGGCGCAGCTCATGCCGAATTGATTTCGAACGGCGGCGCGCACCGTGCATTTTGCAGTCATTCTCCTCGGACCCGACAGCCTTATATTAACATTCTCCGCGCCGAAGTCGGCGAAGATCTCGTCCGCGCCGTCCTTCATCGGCACGACCGCCGAATAATCACCCGTGAATTCAACCGATGTAAGCTTGTTCTCCGAATCAAGATACAGTATGTCGAATACCGTGACACCGCCGAGCTCCGCTCTGCCCCCGTCGACAAAGCTCCCAGACGGAAGCACCCGTGCCTCGGTGTGCAGCACTCGCTTAACGTCCCCCTTATAATCGGGCAAAATATATTCCGCGGAGCATTCCGCACATATCTCCGTCTCCTTCCTGACGGTAAGCATCCTTTCGTTGTCTGTGTTTTCCATAAACCCCTCCTTATGAATTTCTGTTAAATAATATGCGCCGCTCGGCCGTCTTATTACACCTGCCCGCATTTTTCACATTTGCACGGCAAAATTCGACCGCCGTTCTTTGTTTTCTTATATTTTGCGCGTTTATCGGTATCTTTTTTAAAAGTTTTTCCGTCAGGTGCAGCGGATATCCCGCGTATCATTACCGTCACTCTGAATTCCGCGCCGCACCGCAGCACTTCACCGACTCCGATATCATCGGGCGCACCGTAATATACCGTTCGGCACGTCGGGAATGAGATTTGCCCCGTTCCCGCGCGTAAGTCGGTACAAGGCGTTAGGTAAAATGTTCGTAAATGTTAAATATAAATTCTCTTTTTTCTCTTTACAAATATTAAAAAATATGATACAATAATAAGGCATGAAAGGCGGTTCGGTATGAGAATAGACAAGCTGATCTCGGAATGCGGCATTGCCTCGCGCAAGGAGACCGCAAAGGCCGCAAGAGCCGGGATGATCACCATGGACGGCGTTTGCGTGCGCGATCCGTCGGCGCACGTCGATCCGCAGAGACAGTCGGTGATATTTTGCGGACGGAAAATCGAATACAGGCGCTTCACCTACGTTATGCTCAATAAGCCCGAGGGTTATGTCAGCGCGACGGAGGATTCGCACCTTCCCGTCGTGACGGAGCTGCTCTCACCGGAGCTGCAAAAAATGGAGCTCTTCCCCGTCGGGAGATTGGACCGAGACACCGTTGGGCTCATGATCCTCACAAACGACGGTGTCCTCGCGCACACGGTCTTGGCGCCCAAGCGACATGTCGAAAAGCAATACGCATTCAAATGCGCCGTCCCCCTGGCAGAGGGAGCGGAGGAGCTGTTCCGAAGCGGAGTTACACTGAAAGACGGATATGAATGCAAGAGTGCGGAGCTTCTGCCCGACGCAGACAGGACGGGCGGCATCATCACCCTGACAGAGGGGAAATACCATCAGATCAAAAGAATGATCGCCTCCACCGACAACCGCGTCACCTTCTTGGAGCGGATAAGCTTTGCCGGCATTGAGCTTGACAGAGGGCTCGCGCGCGGAGAATGGCGCCCCCTCACCCCGGAGGAGGAGGCAAGGCTGAAAAGCGCTGCAGGCAATCAAATGTAAACAAGCCGTCAGGCATTTTAAATAAAGGGAGAAATCAATGGACATCTTAAAATCATTGGAAGAAGAATTTAAAATCGAGGAGGACAAGCTCGTCAAGACGATCGAGCTCATCGATGAGGGAAACACGATCCCGTTTATTTCAAGATACCGCAAGGAGGTCACCGGCGGTCTTGACGACGCGACGCTGCGCGACCTTGTGGACAGACTTCAGTATCTGCGTAATTTTGAGGAGCGCAGAGAGCAGATCTCCAACCTCATAGACGGTCAGGGCAAGCTCACCCCCGAGATCACCTTCGCGCTGAACAATGCGAAAACACTCGTGGAGCTCGAGGACATCTACCTGCCCTACAAGCCGAAGCGTACGACAAAGGCCTCGATCGCAAGAGCGAAGGGACTCGAGCCTCTCGCAAATTACATCATGGAGCAAAGAGATGCTTACGATCCGTCGATCGAGGAGTTCGCGGAGCAGTTCATTTCGACCGAGGAGGGCAAGGAGGTCGCAGACGCAGAGGCAGCGCTCCGGGGTGCGTCGGACATCATTGCGGAGGACATCGCACAGAACGCGGATATACGCAAGATGATGAGAGAATACACGATGCAGAACGCCTCCATCACAACCAAGGGTCTCACCGACGAGATCACCGTATACGAGAATTATTACGACTTCTCCGAGCCGATAACTAAGCTCAAGGAGCACAGGATCCTCGCGATCAACAGAGGCGAGAAGGAAAAGATACTCAAGGTCGACGTTACCCTCCCCGAGGATGACGGCATCGCCCAGATCGTTTCGCGCGTCATAACAAATGCAAGCTCTCCCGCCACACCCCACCTCATGGCGACGATCACCGACTGCTACGAAAGACTGCTCTTCCCCGCTACGGAGAGAGAGATACGTACCGCCCTCTTCGACGAGGCGGCAGAGGGCGCGCTCAAGCTATTTGCGGAGAATCTGCGTAACCTTCTTCTCACCTCACCGATAAAGGGGAAGACCGTGCTCGGCTACGACCCCGGCTACGCCCACGGCTGTAAGCTCGCCGTCGTGGACAAAACGGGCAAGGTGCTCGACACTGCGGTCATCTATCCCACAAAGCCGCGCGAGGACATCGAGCGCTCGACAAAAACGGTACTGGATCTCATAAATAAATATAATGTAGACATAGTTTCCATCGGAAACGGCACCGCCTCGCGCGAGTCGGAGAAGTTCATCGCCGACGTCTTGCACGATCCCAAATGCCGCAAGGGTGTCAAATACACCATAGTATCGGAATCCGGCGCATCCGTATATTCCGCATCTCAGCTCGCAATGGAGGAGTTCCCCGATTACGACGTTATGCAAAGGAGCGCCATCTCGATCGCCAGACGTCTGCAGGACCCGCTTGCCGAGCTTGTAAAGATAGAGCCGAAGGCGATCGGCGTCGGTCAGTATCAGCATGATATGAAGCAGGCGCGCCTCACCGAGGCGCTCGGCGGAGTCGTCGAGGACTGCGTAAACGGTGTCGGCGTTGATGTCAACACCGCGTCCTATGCCCTCCTGTCATACGTCTCCGGTATCAATTCTGCGGCGGCAAAGAGCATCGTTAAGTACAGAGAGGAAAACGGAGAGTTCAAATCAAGAAGCCAGCTTCTGAAGGTTCCGAAGATCGGCGCAAAGGCATTCACGCAGTGTGCGGGATTCCTCCGCATCCCCGGCGCCAAGGAGGCGCTCGATTCCACCGGCGTGCACCCCGAATCATACGCGATAGCCGAGGATCTGCTCAAGCGCTTCGGATTTTCGATTGAGGATGTCAAGAACAGCGCGATCTGCGACCTGCGCACCAAGGCAGAGGCATACGGCACCGCAAAGCTCGCATCCGAGCTCGGATGCGGCGAGCCCACGCTCAACGATATTATAGACGAGCTTGAAAAGCCCGGACGCGACATACGTGACGACGCGCCCGCACCCATACTCTCCGCCGACGTGCTCGAGATGAGTGACCTAAAGCCCGATATGCTCCTCACCGGAACGGTCAGAAACGTCACCGATTTCGGTTGCTTTGTCGACATCGGTGTGCATCAGGACGGCCTGCTCCACATCTCGGAGATGTCGGACAAGCACATCAAGCACCCCTCCGATCTCTTCAAGACCGGCGACATCATCGAGGTCAGGATCAAGGAGGTTGACATCGAGCGTAAGCGCATCGCCCTCACCAAAAGAAGCTCCGATGCACCGAAGCGCTCGGAGAGAAGGCTCACCGAGCTTGCGGATCTCGAGATCGGCTCCACCGTTACCGGAACGGTCAGAAACGTCACAGACTTCGGTTGCTTCGTAGACATAGGAGCAAAGCAGGACGGCCTGCTCCACATCTCGGAAATGGCAGACACGCGCGTAAATCACCCCTCCGATTTATTTAACACGGGTGACACCGTCGAGGTCAGGATCAAGGATGTCGACATTCAAAGAAAGCGTATTTCCCTCTCGAGAAGAAACATGAGCAAATAAAGCATCGCCGCTTCTATAAATAAACATATTCATTTTTTCAAGCCGAGGTATTCGCTCCGTTATTTGGCGTGGCGAATATCTCGGCCTTTTTCTGCCCGAGGCGGTCCGAGAGGATCTGTATTTATCCCGCGCCGCACGGGATAAGTACAACGGTGCCCCGAATCTCTGTTCTTATTATCATTTATTTTTAATTATTTTTATAAAAGTTAACAAAAAGGCGAAAAAATATGTTATAATAGTATAGAATAGAGTTTTTATACCGTGAAAGGATATGGCGCATGTTCGGATATGTGAAACCCGATGTAAGCGAGCTTCTCGTCAAGGAGCACGAATTTTACAAGGCTACATACTGCGGGATCTGCCGCGCGATGAAAAAGCATACCGGCGTGCTGTCAAATCTCACGCTCTCGTACGACAGCGTCGTTCTGGCGCTCGTGCGCATGAATTCCGTCCCCGATTCGGAGATCGGAGCGCGTATGCGCCGATGCGGTGCGCACCCGATGAAAAAGCGGTGCATGCTCAACGAGAACGAAGCACTGCACTTCACGGCAAAGGCGTTTGCGATATTAACTTATTATAAGCTGAAGGACGATAAGCAGGACCGCGACCGTTTTCTGAAGAGGATGCTCGCATCCGCCGCATCTCCGATAATGAATCATGCGCGCAAAAAGACAAACGAGCCCACCGTCGAGCGGCTCATCGCGGAAAAGCTCACGGCAATAAACGACCTTGAGAAAGAAAAATGTCCGAGCGTGGATGAGCCGGCGCGCCTCTTCGGCGAGCTCCTCGGCGGACTGTTCGCTTACGGATACGAGGGCGCTGTCAGAACGGTCAATTACCAATTCGGATTTTCTCTCGGAAAATTCATCTATGCGGCGGACGCGGCGGAGGACTACGACGCGGATGCGAAAAGCGGAGCCTACAACCCCTTCGTCCTCGCATACGGCGGAGCGCCGCTGACGTTCGAGAACAGGCAGACGATCAAGCTCGGCCTCATCCTCGAGTGCAAAAATTTAGAGGGCGCGGTAAACCTCATGGAGTTCGGCAACAGGGCAACTATCGAGGGACTGATAAAAAATATCATTTTCCTCGGTCTTACAAAAAGAATAGAATTCCTCGACAAAGAGGATGACAAGAAGGAAGGAGATACGGAGCAATGAAGGATCCATATCAAATTTTGGGCGTCTCGCGCGATGCGAGCGACAAGGAGATACAAAAGGCGTATCACAAGCTTGTAAAGAAATATCACCCCGACAACTACTCGTCCGACAATCCGCTTAAGGATCTTGCAACCGAGAAGATGCAAGAGATAAACGAAGCGTACGACGAGATACAGCGCATACGTGCAAACGGCGGTGCGTCGAGCGAGAGCGGTAATTATTCCGGCAGCTCATACTCTTACACGCAATTCAACGAGATACGTATTTTGATAAATCAAAAGAGATTTCACGAGGCGGGAAGGAAGCTCGCCGAGGTCAACGAATATGACAGGACCGCAGAGTGGCACTACCTGATGAGCGTGGTCCTCATGCAGAGAGGAAACGTCAACGACGCAATGCGCGAGCTCGAGCTCGCCTGCTCCATGGATCCCGGAAACGAAGAATACCAAAAGGCAAAGACCATGTTCAATAATTCCGCCCGCGGATACGGAAGCACGTATTACGACTCGGGTGTTTACGGTGCGCGCCGCTCCCGCTCGTCCATGGACGACGCCTGCGACTGCTGTGCAAACCTGATATGCCTCGACTGCCTTTGCGAATGCATGGGCGGCGACCTTATACGCTGCATATGAGAAAGACAAAGAAGATCACGCTGTCCGCCATGATGGTGGCGCTCGGCACGGTGCTCCTGCTTGTGGGGGCGCTCTTTGACATCCTCGACCTCGCCATGGGGGCGGTCACGTCGATAATCATGATCTTCGTCTTCATCGAGCTCGGCTCCCCCTACACATGGCTTGTATGGCTGGCGACATCGCTCTGTGCATTTCTGACGGGAATGTCGAACCCCATGGCAGCGGTATGGTATTTCCTGCTTTTCGGATTATATCCCATAATCAAGGCGTATATAGAGCGCCTGCCGCGAAAAATATGGATCCTCCCGAAGATCGCTTACGCCGCGCTGGTATTTGTCTCCGTCATCGGCCTCTACCGCCTGATCTTCGGAATTTCGCCCTTTGCGCTTGAGACAAAGCTCGTAAACACGGTTATCCTTATTCTCGGGGCGGTGTGCTTCGTCGTATACGACCTGTTCGTTACGGCGGTGGCGAAGGTATATCTTCTGAAATACCGAAAGCGTTTTTCAAAACTTTTAAAATAAGAAAGAAGACAATATGACAAAGGTCGGTTTTATCTCCCTCGGATGCTCGAAGAATCTCGTTGACACGGAGGTCATGCTGCGCAAGCTTTACGACGCGGGCTTTGAAATAACCCCCGACGAAACCGAGGCCGAGATCATAATAATAAATACCTGCGGCTTTATCGAAAGCGCGAAGCAGGAATCGATAGACAATATTCTTGATGCGGCAAAGCTCAAGGAATGGGGCAAGTGCCGCCACATAGTCGCCACGGGATGCCTCGTCGAGCGCTACCGCGAGGAGGTCATGTCCGAGCTGCCGGAGGTCGACGCGCTCGTCGGCGTCGGAAGCATCGACCAAATAGTCAAGGCGTGCGAGGCGGTCATGCGCGGCGAAAAATTCACCTCCTTCGAGGATAAGAATACATCGTGCCTGGGCGGCGATAGGATCTTAACGACCCCGGATCACACGGCATACCTCAAGATCGCCGAGGGCTGCGACAACAGATGCACCTACTGTGCGATACCTCTCATCAGAGGAAAAATGAGGAGCCGCACGGTCGAGGACATCGTCAAGGAGGCGGGCGAGCTTTGCGCGCTCGGCGTCAAGGAGCTGAACCTCATCGCGCAGGACACAACGCGATACGGGCTTGATATTTACGGCGAATACAGTCTCGCGCGCCTTGTGCGCGAAATATGCGACAAAACGGACATCCGCTGGATCAGGCTTCTCTACTGTTACCCCGACAAGATCACAGACGAGCTGATCGCCGAATTGCGCGACAACCCGCGCCTGGTCAAATACATAGACATTCCGATCCAGCATATCTCCGATAACGTGCTCGGCCGAATGAACAGACACGGCGGCAGCGAGCTTATAAAAAGCACGGTCGCACGTCTGCGCCGCGAGGTTCCCGGAATAATACTCCGCACCACCGCGATGGTCGGATTCCCCGGAGAGACGGACGAGGACTTTGCCGAGCTCTGCGAGTTCGTAAAGGAAGCTAAATTCGAGCGCTTCGGCGCATTTACATACTCGCCCGAGGAGGGCACGGAGGCCGCCGACTTCCCCGATGCGGTCGATGCGCAGACCGCGCAGGACAGATACGACATACTTATGCAGACCCAGCTCACCGTTACGGAGGAGATAAACGCACGCTGCATAGGCAGGACGCTGGAGGTCATGACGGACGGATTCGACAGCGTCGCACAGATATATTACGGCCGCTCGTACATGGATGCGCCCGATGTCGACGGAAAGGTGTACTTTAAGTCGAAGAAGAAGACCGCACCGGGCCAGACCGTTCTCGTCAAGATCAATGAGGCGCTCGACTACGACCTTGTCGGCGAGCGTGTGGACTGAAAGGAAAAGAAAAAAATGAAAAGATCATCGTTAAATGTGCCGAACACCCTCTCTCTTATAAGGGTGATCCTCGTGCCGGTCTTTGTCGCAACACTCTTCTTTATGCGCGACATAGAGATATGGGGACTGATCGTTCCGGCGCTCGTGTTCGTTCTTACCGCCTTGACCGATATGCTCGACGGAAAGATTGCGAGAAAATACAACCTTGTCACCGATTTCGGAAAATTCATCGATCCGCTCGCGGATAAATTCATGGTCATCGCTTCACAGATCGCCACCCTCGTCTACATGCTCCTTGAGGGAGAGAGGACGCTGGCGCTCATCTTTGTCTGGCTCGTGCTTCTCATCCTGCTGAGGGAGCTCGGAGTAACGAGCCTGCGCCTTGTCGTTGCGGGAAAGAGCGGCATAGTCGTTGCGGCATCGATATTCGGAAAGATGAAGACCGTGTCGCAAATGGTCGGCACCGTGCTGATCATCCTTGAGCCGCTCTTCATCGATCTTGCTCCGTGGCTCGGAAATCACCTCATTGCTTATATTTGCATGGCCGTCATGGCATTCACGACCGTCTTCTCCGGTCTCGATTATCTGAAGACATACCTTCCGCACATCGATACAAATAAGTAAACCTAAATTTACATAGCATTTTTGCTCTCGTACGAATAATTCGACACGGGGCATGCAAAAATCGCAGACGGATAAATTCCGTCTGCGATTTTTCATATTTAAACGGGCAACCTCGGAGGGCTGCCCGTTTCGATGCTTTCGTCATACGGCCGCAAGGGACACGCCCGTTAGCCATGCAGATATTAATTAAGTTTTGCATATCAAGATCGGCATACCGCCCGACCCGTGTCGCAAAAATGGTGATCAAACATTGCCGCCGCCCATAGATTCCATGAGCCGCTTATTGAATTCCTCCGCCGTATTGTATCCCATTCTCTTTTGGCGGTTGTTCATCGCCGCAACCTCTATAACAACGGAGAGGTTCCTTCCGGGGCACACAGGCAGAACTATGCTCGGGACCTTTATACCCAGGATATCCGTCGTTTCCTCATCGAGGCCGAGTCTGTCATACATCTTTCCGTCCTGCCATGTCTCGAGATTTACGACAAGATCGATCTTTTCCGTCTCCTTGACCGAGCCCATACCGAACAGGCGGCGGACATCCACAATGCCTATTCCGCGGAGCTCAACATAGTGCCTTATTATTTCCGGCGCACAGCCGACGAGCGTCGTCGCGGACACGCGCTTGATCTCTACGGCATCATCCGCTATAAGCCTGTGGCCGCGCTTGATCAGCTCTATTGCCGTCTCGCTCTTTCCGACGCCGGAGTCTCCGAGAAGGAGTATTCCCTCTCCGTACACCTCGACAAGAACTCCGTGGCGCGTGATGCGCGGTCCGAGCTCGACATTAAGATACGAGATCATCGCCGCCATGAATTCCGACGTGCGCTCCTTCGTCCGCAAGAGCGGAACATCATATTTCTCCGCCAAATCGACCGTGTCCGGCTGGATCTCGATCGACGAAGTTACCACAATGGCAACGGGCTTGGAGCGGAAAAAGTCCTCAAGCCTGCGCATGCGCTCCTCCGCCGGAAGCTGCGCGAGAAACAGATTTTCCACCTTACCTATGATTTGAATGCGTGCCTGCTCGTAGTGATCGTAAAAACCGACCATCTGAAGACCCGGGCGGTTCACGCGCGCGCATGTTACCTCGATCTTCTCGGGCAGGTCGGGCAGATACATCGTTTCAAGGTCGAATTTTTCAATTACCTTAGACAGCGGAACGCTGTACATCTCTTCCATTTATCCATATCTCCTTTATACTGCAGGGTTTATCGTTTTCATATCGGTCGTGTCGGCATATACAGCCGGCGTCATAAGAGCCCGGCAACGAAACCGAGCATCAAGGCACAACCCGTCCGACGTGTATATTATATCACACGATTTATCCTATTGCAAACATTTTTTTGTAAAACTTATAATTTTCTACATTTTACGTGCTCATACTTGACTTAAATATATTTTTTTGTTATACTATTTATATATTTTTACGCGTAAATGCGTGTTATACCTATGTAAAAACGAAAAGGAAACCGAGATGAAAAAGATTTTATCGCTTTTTATCGTCATCGCCGTTCTGATCACTGTGAGCTCCTGCGCAAAGTACAAGCCCGTCAAAAGCACCAAGGAGGAGTCGCAGGTGATCATGACAATGAGCTTCGGCGATAAAGAATACGAGCTGAAGTACGAGCTTTACCGCGCGCTCTTTTTAAACAATAAGAGCGATGTGGACGGCGGGGACTCGAGCGTTTGGACAGGTCCGGACCGTGCGGTCTACATCGACAGGATCAACGAGATCATAATCGAAAGCGCCGCGAAGATATTCGCCGCATTTTATATCTGCGAGGTCGGAGCGGACTTTGACCCATATTCGAGCGAAGCGGATAAGCTCGTCGAAAAATACGTGGAGGAAAGCGTCGAGGGCACGGATGAGGTTCCCGGATTCGGAACATACGATGCATATCTGGCATATCTTAAGAGCGTCAACCTCAACTACTCCGCACAGGATACCGTCTACCGCTATTACATCGCGCTCGACAAAATAAGCGAGTACTACGCGGGCAGCACCGACACGGAGGACGGCACGGATGAGATCGGCGCACACATCGACGCATCGATCGACCTCGTCAGAAATTTTTATTACTCGCAAGACTTTAAAAGAGTATTGTACGCTTATTTTTCGGAGAATACTGAGAAGGACGTCGACAGCATCCGCGACAGGATGATCGATGCGGCAAACGGTGACATCGATGACGTCCGGATGATCATCGGTCAAAACACGGCAACGCCCGGCAACGAGATAACCACAGGGCTCTTCCTCCCCTCAAATTCATTCGAAAACGAGCTGTACGACAGCATCGGCGCCGCCGCCTTCAGCCTCGGCAGCCGCGAGGTCAGCGAGATCATAGATGTAAAAAACACGGGCAGCTCCGCACTCAACGGGCGCTATATACTTTATATATTGGAAAAAAGCGAGGGCGACTTTGAAAAATACTACAGTCAGATAAGGAACGCTTATCTCAACGATGTCATGGGACAGATGCTCAAGGCGCACACAAAGGCTCTTGCGGACAGCGTAAGCCTCGCTCCCGGATATTCATCATTGAACCACGCGGGAATCTCAATGTGAAAGCAAAAGCAGATCTCTACGGCGTCTTCGACGACAGCGAGCTCACGGAATTCTTCGTAAAGAAGCTGAGCGTCACCGACATTGCCCTCTCAATCGAGGCCTTCATCAGAAACAACTATGACGGGCGGATAAGCTTCCTACCCTGCGAATACGAGAACCGCTTCATCCTGTTCGGTGATTTCGAGCTTGCGTCTATCCTTAAATCGGTAATAAAGGAATTGACTCTCGCACGGACGTGCTGTATCTTCTTCGAGCATAAGGACGGAGATTTCATCATCGCCTTCAGAGCGCATGAATCAACGCCGCCGTCGGAGCACGCGATAGTGCAGATCACGGCAGAGGCACAGCGCGTCGGTCTCTCCGTAGCATTCGAGGGCAACACTCTGCGCCTGATAGTTCCGACCCACAAATTCGCGACCCTTCCGATATATAACAGAAACAAATTGCGCTTTTACGGTGTTTTACACGCCGCATTCAGCGATTGACAAAAAACATCCACTGCGGTGCACGGCGGGCAAGCGGCTCGGTGCACCGCTTTTATTTAATTCTACTTTTGGGATATAAGCCGGCGCCGCAACTCTCAAAAATATGGGTTGACATTCAGTTGCGCCTGTTTTATAATTATACTGTAATATAATATTATTTTGCGAGGTGTAAAATGGAATTAAGACGTCTTAACAAAAACGATTACGACGAGCTTATCGGACTGCTCAATTTCGTATTCGGCAGAAAAAACAAGCGCGAAATGTCCTTCGAGGCCGATCTGCCCGGCATGTGCAGAAGAACGGACGAGGCAATGAATAAGCATCTCGGCGTTTTCGAGGACGGGCGGCTCGTCGCCGCACTCGGTATATACCCGCTCCCGTGTAAAATAAACGGCGAGGAATTTCTCTTTTCCACCGTCGGAAATGTTGCCACCCATCCCGACAGCGAGGGCAAGGGCTACATGGGTCTGATGATGAATGCGGCAATGAAGGAGCTCGAGCGCATCGGTGCCGATGCCTCAAGGCTCGGCGGCGCAAGACAGAGATACAACAGATTCGGATACGAAACGGCGGGGATCGCCTATAATTTCGCGATCAACAGCCACAATACCAAACACGCCTTCGGCGAGATCGGCGATTTTTCGTTTGAAAAGATCGAAAGAGATAACGAGGAGGCTCTCCTGTACGTAAAATCCCTGCATGAAAAGGAAAAGATCTTTGCGGAAAGAAGCGCAGACGACGCCTGCTTCGGCGTTTATGCCTCCGCTGTGGCATGGCAGTCATCTCCGTACATCGTAAAAAAGGACGGCGAGCGCGTCGGCTACATATCCGTTGCGAAGGACGGAGTGACGGTGTCCGAGCTTTACACGGAGTCCGAGGATGACTTCATCGATATACTCGTTGCTTATCAGAGAAAGATCAACGACCAGATCAACGTGCGCCTCCCCGAATACCAAACCTCCCTCATCTCGCGGCTTGCGGAATTCGCATGCGATATGAGCATCTCCCCCGTATGTCACTTTAAAATAATAGAATTCGCGAGAATAACGAACGCTCTCATGAAGCTGAAGGCAAGCTACGGAGATATGCCCGAGGGAGAATACGTTATCCGCATCGAGGACTACGGCAATGTGCGCCTGTTCTCGAAGGACGGCAATGTCGGCGCGGAAATGACGGACGCCGAGGCACAGCTGACGCTTGACAAGCGCCATGCCACCCGCCTGCTCTTCGGCAACCTGCCCGCATCATTTGTCGCGAATGTCCCCCGCCATGTCGACTCGTGGCTCCCCCTGCCGCTTTATTGGAATCTGCAGGACCGCGTGTGAGGTGAGAGATGGCAGAAATAAAAAATTATAACGGCAGACCGGCGATATTTATTGACGGGGCTCCCTATCCGCCGTACATGGCGACGATAAGAACGCTGAAGGACAGCGTGAACATCGTATTCGACCGCTCATATTTCGAGAATCTCGGCAAGGCGGGAATAAAGATATATTTCCTCTCCTGCAATACCGAGTGGCTGATGCCGAACGCGCTCGACATCTTCCATGAGGAGGCAACAAAGCTTTTGGATGCCGTGCCCGATGCATACATTATTCCAAGAATATGCATGCACCCGCCGAAGGAATGGGTGCTGGCGCATCCCGAGGAATGCCTGAGATATTCGGACGGCACCTCCCCCGCAGTGCATATATATGCGGAAAGCTTTGAGGCCGACTACCCGATGCAGTACTCCCTCATGTCATCGAAATGGCGCGACGATGCCTCCGCGGCACTCGAGTCCCTTTGGAACAAAATGATGGCCCTGCCCTACGCGGACAGGATTATCGGCGTCTTCTTCGGTGCGGGCGGAACGATGGAATGGTACAACATGCTCCCCCCCTTCAACAAAACGGCAACGCTCGACAGCAGCGATGCGTTCAAGCGCGCATTTTCCGCCTACCTCAAGGAATGCTACGGAACGGACGCTGCACTTGAGAAGGCTTGGAATCTGCCGGGCGCAACGATCGCGGATCCGCCGATACCGAGCGTGGCGCAGCATTACTTTGTGAACGAGGCGGATAGAAATGCACTCTATCCCCCCGTTAGAATGTATACAAACAATCCTCCCCCGCCCCCGTTCGGCAACGGAACGAACATCGGCTCGTTCATCGATTTCAAAACGAACAGGCAGGTGTACGATTTTTACCGTATGTGGCACATCGGCACGGCGGATTCTATCCTCGCGTTCGCCGATGTCATAAAGCGCCTGGCTCCGGACAGGCTGGTCGGCGCGTTTTACGGTGCGCTCGGTGCAAACGACTTTGTGGTCGCAGGCAATGCCCTCGCCACCTACAAGCTCCTCGAGAGCAAGAGCATCGACTTCCTCGCGGCGCCGGGAGTTTATGAGAACCGCCTGCCCGGCGGCTGTGTCGGACAGCGCGAGAATCACGACTCCTTCGCCATAAACGGAAAAATGTTTATCGTCGAGGACGATACGAGGACCCTCGCGGAGAACCAATTCTTCATGGATAAGTATCAAATATACGACATGGTCGACAGCATAAACATCATGAAGCGCGAATTCGGCCGCACAATGGCCGACGATGTGCAGGCATGGTGGTTCGATCAGCTCATAGGCGGAAGGCGTTACAAGTATAAAGAGATCTACTCCCTCATCGCCGAGCAGCAGAGGATCGCGCTGGAGCTCTACTCGCAGAACAGAGAAAAGGGCAACGAGATCGCGATCATCATCGATGAGGAGAGCATAAATTCCGTCTCGTTCCAAACATCGAAGGACACCTTCGAGATGTTCAGAAATTACGAGCTGGCAAAGGTGGGCGCCCCGGCAGATATTTATTATCACAACGATATGAAGAATCCGTCCATGCCGAAATACAAGCTGTACGTGTTCATGAACACATACCTCTTAACGGCAAAGGAGCGCCGTGAGATCACCGAAAAGCTGAAGCGCGACGGTGCCGTCGCACTTTGGATGTACGCACCGGGCTTTATCGATCCCGATTCCGACGAGCCGCAGAGCACCGACAACATGGAGCAGCTTACAGGCATAAAATTCGCTGCCGTGAACGATAAGCTCGACTCCGTGTTCAGATGGAACGGCGCGCCCCACAGCATAAGTGAGCGCCTCGACCGCAGGGAGCTGTTCGGCAGGATGAGCAGGAAGAGATACTGCTGTCTCGGCGTTCCGAACGAATACACATTCGCAAACACGTATCTTTATCCCCTCTTCTACCCCGATGACGGTGACGCCACCGTTCTGGCAAGCTTCCTCACCTCCGGTCATCCTGCCGTCTGCGTCAAGGAGCTTGACGGATATACATCGGTCTACTACGGCTCGAAATTCATCGACAGCCGCACCCTGCGTGAGATCGCGCGCTTTGCGGGATGCCATATATGGTCGGAGTCGGATGACACCTTCTACGCAAACGATAATCTCGCAACGCATCATGCGTCATCCTCCGGCATGAAAAGGTTGAAATTCAAGCACCCCGTTTCCCCCTACGAGGTATATGAGAAAAAATTCTACGGCAAAAACGTAAGCGAGATCGAATTTTATTCCGAGCTCGGAGAGACGAAGACGTTCAAGCTCGTAAAATGACGGACCCGTGTCAAGAAAACGAAGTCCGACTCTCAAGCAAAACGCCCTCATCCGCTCCCCAATTGCGGAGCTTGATATTTTGCCAAGCGGCACGGAGAAAAAAGCGGCTCCGTGCCGCTTTTTTATTTAAAAAACTTTTTCATTCCTAAAATTGTTACACATATAAAGGAGCGAAAGATCGCAAATTAATGCTGTAACGAAAAACAAATGTTACAAGAACGAACAAAGGAAGAAAGAGGAAAAGCAATGAAAAAAAAGCACGGTGCCGTCATCGGCGCCATTTTAATGCTGACACAGCTCTGCTCGAGCGCTCTGCCGACATCCGCGGCGATCTCGGCGGACGCATCCTACTCAATAAACGAATCGGGCGAGGCGGTCGGCGCGGCGTTAAGCGCCGACACGGAGGTCTCATCAAGATTTCTGGAGCTGCTCTTCGGCAAGAAAAAGAAGAGCGACGGCAGTGGAGATATAAATGAAGAAAAGAAGGAGGAGAATCGGCTCTGCCTCTGCCCCGGCGGTGACGCCTTCGGCGTTAAGATCGTAAAAAGCGCGGTCAGCGTCGTCAACGCGGACGAGGAGTCTGCGCTTAAGTGCGGAGATCTCATCGTTTCGATAGACGGAAAGCGCATACGCACCCTGTCCGATGTGAAAAAAATACTCGATGACTCGGACGGCAGTCCCCTGAGCATCGTTGCCGAGCGCGGCGGAGAAAAATTCGAGGCCGAGCTCATACCGAAAAAGACCGACGGCGGCTACAAGCTCGGCGCCGTTCTGAAGGACGGTGTTGCCGGCATCGGAACCGTCACCTATTACGACCCGACGACGGGTGAGTTCGGCGGACTCGGACACGCGATATGCGAATCCGGAAGATCCGAGCCCGTCAAAATGCTCCGCGGAAGCGCGAACGGAGTGATACTGAGCGGCATCGAAAGGAGCGAGGCGGGAAAGCCCGGCGAGCTCACGGGTCTGCTCACCGACGAGGTTATAGGCGAGATATATTGCAACACGGGTGAGGGTGTCTTCGGAAAATTGAACAAAATCCCCGACTCCGAGCGCATCGCAATTCCCGTGGGCAAAAGCAGTGATGTGCACGAGGGCGAGGCCACGATATACTCCACCGTCAAAAACGGAAAGCGTGAGGAATACAAGATCGAGATATTCGATATCGATCACACATCGAGCGGCTCAAAATCATTTAAGATCAGGGTGACAGACGAGACACTCAAGGCGCTGACCGGCGGCATCGTCCGCGGCATGTCCGGCAGTCCGATAATACAGGACGGCAAGCTCATCGGTGCGGTAACCCACGTCATGGTCTCCGAACCGACGGTCGGCTACGGAATTTTTATCGAGAACATGCTGAACGCGGCAAAATCCCCCATGCCGAAGGCGGCGTAATCAAAAAAGCAAAACGATCGAAAAAAGTTGTCCCTAATATAGCACAGCCGGCGAGTGTGATATATTAGGGACAACTGTATTTTGTCCGTATTTCATATTGTTTTGATAATAAAATGCCGTCAGCCGATGCTCAATAATGCCGCCGCATTGCCCGAGAACATCGCCGTCGCCCTTTCGGCACCGTACCCTTTCGATGCTCTTTTATACGCCGCGAGCATATTACATGCGCGATCGCTCGTGTTATGCATGTCACTTGCAAAAACGATCTCGGCATTCATCTGCTCGAGTCTCCTTACAAGGCGCCGACCGCCGAGGGTCGCAAGCGCCGAGGCATTGACCTGATAGACCGCGCCGATGCCGCGCAGAGCCGACAAAGCGTCATAAGCAAACGGATACCGATCTATATGAGCGATGACCGGCGTGATTCCTCCGCGGCTCAATTCATAAAGCCGATCCTCCGTCTTAATGTCGAAGCCCCTGTCCCTCGGGAACTCTATCAGCATGGCGTCCGTATTTTCCATGCACAGCCGTCCGATCCCGTCATAGCGATTGATGTCATTGTCAAGATAGACCTCCGCACCCATGATCATATGCACCGGCTCGAGCAGAGTCTGTGCCGCCATAGCCGCGACGGCCGCACGTGCGCTCTCCCGCCTTGCAAGAAAGCGATCGATATCGCCCTCATTATGGACCACCGCATGCGGCGTTGCGACGCATATGCGCACGCCCTGCTCGGCGGCGGCCTTCAGCATTCCGATGCTCTCGCCGACATCCCTCGCTCCGTCATCTATCCCGGGCAAAAAATGAGTATGCAGATCTATCATTTAACGATTTCCGTCTTCACCCTTTTCTGCCCTGTACGAATACCAATACTCGTTTTCCGCCCTTGTCTTGGCTCCGTAATATCCGTATCTCTTCCGTCTTGCGCTACCGTGGACGACAGCTCCGAGGATCCTACAGTCCGCGTCGTTGAGCTCCTGCACCGTCGAATCCAATAGATCGTATCTCGTCATTTCGCTCCTTATCACTATAACCGCGCCCGAGCAATGCTTTACGACCAGGGCCGCGTCCGTCACCACGGTGATGGGGGGCGTGTCGATAAATATGTAATCATACCGCCTTTGCAGCTCCGCGATCATATTGCCGAATTCCTCGGCCTGCAGGATCTCGGACGGATTCGGCGA
Organism: uncultured Ruminococcus sp.; assembly: GCA_964593825.1. Taxonomy (GTDB): domain Bacteria; phylum Bacillota; class Clostridia; order Oscillospirales; family CAG-272; genus UBA1740. Next base: position 6,282 of record CAZQII010000012.1, on the reverse strand, counting down.
AATCTCTCCCGCCGTAATGCAATCGAGGTTCTCCCGCACGTTCTTCTGTATTACACTGTCGAGCTGCGCATATCCGCAGACGACGTTGCTCACGCCCTCCTGGCGCTTGATATGTAAATATCTGTGCGACCTTGCACGGCGCAGATCGCAGTCGACGAGCAGGATCTTCGCCCCGGTCTTGGCAAAGGTCATGGCGAGATTTATCGCCGTCGTCGTCTTTCCCTCTCCGGGTGCGGAGCTCGTAACGGCAATGACCTTGCCGAGATCCTGCTTCGGAGTCGAGAACATTATATTCGTACGTATCGACCTGTATGTCTCCTGCGTGCCGAAATCCGTTTCGTCATTTAAGATCAGATCGGAGCCGTCCGCGGCACCGTCCTCTCCGCCGGCCGCAAGAGGCTTCTTAACGGTGTCGAAGAGCTGATCCGTCTCGCCGAGGATACTGATCCCGTACCGAGCCGCGACATCGTCGCCGCCGTGCACCTTCTTATCCAAGAACTCGCGGATAAAAGCATACGCGATGCCGATGACAAGGCCCGCGAGAGCTCCTATAAGCATATTTCTGGCATATCCCTTGCTGTTCGGGGCGCTCGGCTCCTGTGCAGGATCGACTATCGTGACCTCACCGCCCTTGAACACGCTCGTCAGCTTTGCCGGCGATTTGTCAAGTATGGTCTGCGCGATCAATTGCGCGTCCTTCGAATTGCCCGCCTTGACAGAGACCTTAAGCAGCGCCGTGTCGTCTATCGCCGAGATGTTGAGCATTCCCGAGATCTGCCCTGCGGTATATTTTCCGCCTATTGCCTCGCTGACCTCGTTTAAGAAGGCGCGCGTCTGCAATATCTCGATATAAGTGGAGTTGAGCGCCTCGGAGGCCTCCACGTCGCTTTTCAGTATGACGTCGGTCGACTCCGAGTTCCTCTCCCTGTTGTTCATGTGCAGGATGCCGAAGGAGGTATAGGTATAATCGGTGAAGAACGCGGTCTTAACAAGCATGGCCGCGGCCAAAAGCACCGTCACGGCTATAATTACGAGCTTATGCCTCCACAATATTTTTAAGCATTTGACGACATCCATTCCGTCATCGTATTTTTTAATTTCCTTCTCTGCCATTTTTAACTCCTTTGTGCCTAAAAGCAATTAAATATGCTTAGAAATAATATTACATTAATATTATAACTCACTCGGAAGCTTTTGTCAATATCACATATCACTAAATTTTCAATTTTTACCATTTAATTTTGTCGTTCTTCGCCGCATTTTCCCCGAGCATGCGACACGTATAAGTGCCCCGAGCCGTCAGCGCATGTATTTCCGCAATTTTTCTATCGCAGATTTTTCGAGCCTTGAGACCTGCGCCTGACTTATACCTATCTCATCGGCGATCTCCATCTGCGTGCGCCCCTTGTAGAACCGCTTCCTTATTATTCCGAGCTCGCGCGGGGAGAGCCTTCCGAGCGCCTCGCCGAGGCTGATATTTTCGACGAGCATGTCACCCGTGTCGGATTCGTCCGCCAATTTGTCAATGACGAACACGGTGTCCTCCCCGTCACCGTAAACCGAGTCGAAAATCGACACGGGTTCGACTATCGCCTCCATAGCCTCGCCCACATCGCGCTCCGTGACACCGAGGATCCTTGCGATCTCGGCGATCGTCGCCTCCCTTTGCTCCGTCCTTGCTATCTGCTCCTTCGCCCCGAGCGCACGGTAGGCGAGATCCCTTATACTGCGGCTCACCCTGACGGAATTGTTGTCGCGCTGGTAGCGGCGCAATTCACCGATTATCATCGGGACGGCATAGGTAGAGAACCTTACGTCGAGCTCGAGATTGAAATTGTCTATCGCCTTTATGAGTCCTATACAGCCGACCTGAAACAGATCGTCCGCGCACTCACCTCCGCGCGGATTGAATCGGCTGACAACGCTGAGCACAAGTCGCAGATTTCCCATTATCAGCTCCTCCCTCGCCCCGGCGTCCCCCTCCTTGCTCCTTTTCAGGAGCTCCTGCTTCTCGTCCTCCGTCAGTGTTTTAAGCTTCGATGTATCAACTCCGCAAATCTCAACCTTGTTCATTCTCACCCGTGAAATCCGCACTTTCCTCATTCATTATCCGCCGCGGTGCGATATTTGCACCGCGGCAATGTAAGTATGTGCATAAAAGGGCAAAAATAAACGCACAAACCCGGGGGCGTGTTAAAAATATCAGGCTTTGCCGTTCCTTACCGAGAAGAGTGAAAAAGATGTTTTTTCTTAAAATATAACTCTTTTTTCAAAAAGGTATTGACACGGCGTTAATTTTGTATTAAAATATTAACCGAAGAGATCGGGTATGTATTTTGCCGCGGTCTTATAATAAAAGGGAGTAGTTTGCGCGGGTTCGTTTGCGCGGAGCCGTGTCGATGCCGTCGTCAGAACGTCGCGTAATATCAGCGGCCGGCGGTACCGTGAGCTTTAAGTTTAAAACGAGACTTTTAATGAGTATTATGTATTACTTGTTAAGAGTCTCTTTATTTTTTATTTTTCGAAAGGAATTTTAAACCGACATGGATGCTTTTAAAACACTCTTCGACGGCTTGCTCGGCTTTTTTGAAGGAGACAACTGGAAGATGATCGTAATGTGGGCGATCGGCGGTCTTCTCATCTATCTTGCGATCAAAAAGCAGATGGAGCCGACACTTCTCTTGCCGATAGGATTCGGCGCAATACTCATGAACTTCCCGAATACGGGCATCGCAGAGCCGCTGCACGCGCTCTACAACGCGGGAATTGCGAACGAGCTCTTCCCCCTGATACTCTTTATAGGTATCGGCGCGATGATCGACTTCGGCCCGCTTTTAAATAACCCGAAGCTCATGCTCTTCGGCGCGGCGGCGCAGTTCGGAATCTTCTTCACCCTCTGCACGGCATCGATATTCTTCCCCGAGGCAAAGGATTACGCCTCCATCGCGATAATAGGCGCGGCGGACGGCCCGACCTCCATTGTCGTCGCAAACGCGCTCGGCTCCAACTACGTTTCGGCGATCACCGTCGCCGCCTACTCCTACATGGCCCTGGTGCCGATAATCCAGCCCCCGGTCATCAAGCTCCTCACCACCAAGGAGGAGCGCCTGATCCGCATGACGTATAAGCAGAACGACGTTTCCAAAACGACGAGGATCCTCTTTCCCATCATCATCTCCGTGATCGCATGTATCTTTGCGCCCGGTGCGGCATCGCTGATCGGATTTTTGATGTTCGGTAACCTTATCCGCGAGTGCGGCGTGCTTGACTCCCTGTCCGATACCGCGCAAAAGGTGCTTGCAAACCTTGTGACCCTTTTCCTCGGTATAACGATCGCATTCAACATGACCGCCTCCGAGTTCCTCAGCGGCTCTACCCTCATCATATTGGGGCTCGGACTCCTCGCCTTCATATTCGACACGGCGGGCGGCATCCTCTTTGCAAAGCTGTACAATGTGGCGGCTAAGATCTTCGGCTTTGAAAAGATCAATCCCATGATAGGTGCCGCGGGCATCTCCGCCTTCCCCATGTCGGGCAGGATCGTCCACAAGATGGCGCTTGAGGAGGACAATCAAAACTTCATTCTTATGCAGGCCGTCGGAGTAAATGTTTCCGGTCAGATCGCGTCGGTCATTGCGGGCGCGCTCGTCCTCGGCTTCTTCAAATAAGAAAGGATGGTCAAAATGAAAAACGTTGATTTCGGAAGATTTATAGAAAATCTTAAATATATGGGCATCGGTATGCTCGGAATATTTATGATAATAGGCATAATAATTGCCGCGACCTACGGCATCTCGTATGCGACGAAAAGCATACAAAACAAGAAAAACGGTAAAGACGGCAAATAAAAAAATATCCGGCAGTGCGTGCCTCGGGTCCTCTCCCCGCAGGTCGTCTGTCGGATATTTTTATTTTAATCGCATCCGTCGGGTGACGGTGCCGTTATATCGGATTTCCTTCGCTGTCAAAGAGCGGAAGCTTTTCAAGATAAATGATATCGTCGCGCTCCGTTGCATCTCCCTCGGCGAGGATGGCCATCTTTCCGACTATTTCTCCGCCGGACTGATGCACGAGATTTTCAAGCGACGCGAGCGATCCGCCTGTGCTTATTACGTCGTCGACGATGAGCACGCGCTTTCCCTTCATGAATTCGGCGTCGTCTCCGTCTATATAAAGCGTCTGATCCTTCGACGTCGTAATGGATCTTGTCGAGCACTCTCTTACGTCGTGCATATAAAGCTTCACCGATTTTCTCGCGAGGACATATCTGTTCTCTCCTGCGAGGCGGCACATTGCATGAATGAGGGGAATGCCCTTGGACTCCGCCGTGATCATTACGTCATGCTCCGGCGCCCGTTTCAAAAGCTCCTCCGCGCATCTTTCTGTAAGCTCGATATCGCCGAAAAGAATAAATGCACCTATATTAAGCTTATCCGATATAGGACACAGCAAAAGATTTCTCTTAAGCCCGGCAACATTTAATTCGTATTCCATAGAAAAACCTCCGTCGGAAAAAATTCACAATAACAGTATACATCAAAAGCCCCGCCGTTTCAAGTGATTTTTGCAAAAAACAGCGGATTTTTTTTATTTTATTTTGCGCCGTCCGCAGCCTACCCCACGATATCAGGGGAGCTCAGCGGCACAATACCGCACGGCACAAAGACAGAGTCGGTGCCGTGCGGAACCGACTCTTTAAGATCAGATCTTTTAAAATTAAATTCCGAATGTGTCGCGCAAATACTCTCTCGAGATCCTTGCCGCTTCGATCTCGGGCAGATCGTACGAATCATCCTGCTCGACGATGACTACCTCGGTGCCGCTCTCCTCGCAGGCCTCGAGGATCTTCGCCATATCCTGTCTGCCCTGTCCGAGCGGACGGAAGGCAAAGCCGTTGTCCTCTCTTGTCGTCTTTATCTCGTTGCCGTCCTTGTCGATCAGCGCATATGCGGGACCTCCGGCAAGCCTTTTCGCGGTGAAATCCTTCAGATGGACGATCTCTACTCTGCCGCTAAACTCGCGGATCTTCGCCGCGGGATCAAGACCGGCATAGCACACCCAGCACGTATCGAGCTCGGGAATTATCTTATCCTTCGGAACCGCCTCGAAAATATAGTCGTGGAGGTACTTTCCCTCGAACTTCTCGAATTCGAAATCGTGGTTGTGATAAGCGAGCATCATTCCGTGCCTTGCCAAAACGTCGGCAACACTGTTGAAGTGCTTGACCGTCTCTTCCCATTTTTCGGTTCCCGCGAGCTTATCCTTTTCATACCACGGAATAACGGAATACTTCGCACCGAGCGTCTTTATGAATTCCGCCGCCGCGTCCGCATCGTCATTGTAAAAATCAAGTGCCTGATGCACGGATATGCACTTAAGTCCTATTTCATCGAGCAGGGCCTTTATTTCCTCGGCGCTTCTTCCGAAATAACCGGCAAACTCGACATAATCGTATTCGAGTGCCTTCACTGCTCTGAGCGTGCCCTCGAAATCGTTCGCCATGGCTTTTTTCAAGCCGTAGAGCTGAATACCAACCTTAAACTTTTTCATCTTCTTTTCCTCTTTGCCGTATATATTTGTGTGACCTCCGTAAAGGCGGAGGTCACTTTTTTTACCGTTTTATACCGATCAAACCTCGGGTATAACGATCTCCACCTCTTTGCCGAGGTCAGAGGACTTTGCGATACCGTCGAGAATAGCCTGGTTGTAAAGGATCTGGCTCGAAGGAACGGGAGCGGTGCCGCCGTTCTTGCAAGCGTCAAGGAACGTACGGATCTTCTTATCGAAGTTGGAGGGATCACCCGGCTTTGCTATGATCTGCGGGATCTTGGTCTGAACCTGCTTGCCTGCAACCTCGTGATAGATGGTGAGGTCGCCGCCGATCGAACCGTTCCAGCACTCTGTCGAAGGAATGCGGAGCGAGCCCTTGGTACCGTAAATGATCGTGTCGCCCGATGTGTCAAGGTTCATCGCCCATGCAATACGGAAGTCGATGATGATGCCGCCCTCGAGACGTACAAATGCCGCAGCAAAGTCGTCAACACCGAACTTCTTGTAATATTCGGGATGTCCGCACTGCTTATATCCGATGTAATCGGGATCCTTGCCGAAGAAGTCGGACTTGTATCCGGAAACGGTGAGCGGCTTCGGATATCCAATAGCGTTGAGCACCATGTCGAGAGAGTAGCATCCGATGTCCGCAAGAGCGCCGAGACCTGCGGTCTCGTCCTCGATGAACGTTGTGCCGAACGGAGTGGGAATACCTCTGCGACGGCCGCCGCC
>CAZQII010000011.1:0-33261 GCA_964593825.1 uncultured Ruminococcus sp. | reverse complement strand
ATCTTCGCGAATTGCGTAAGAAGTCCGGCGGATATTTCGGAAGCGGCGAGTCCACGGGCTCTGTCGGCGTTGTTACGATAAACATGCCGAGAATCGCGTACCTCTCCGCGAACGAGAAGGAATTTTACGAAAAGCTCGACCACATGATGGACATTGCGGCGCGCTCGCTTAAGATCAAGCGTACCGTTATAACGAAGCTCCTCGACGCGGGTCTTTATCCTTACACGAGGAGATATCTCGGAACATTTAACAACCACTTCTCGACCATCGGCCTTGTCGGCATGAACGAGGCGTGCCTTAATGCAAAGTGGATCCGCAAGGATCTTACCAATGCGGAGGCGCAGGAGTTTACGAAGGACGTGCTTAACCATATGCGCGACCGTCTCCCGGATTATCAGGAGCAGTACGGCGACCTTTACAACCTTGAGGCAACTCCGGCAGAGTCCACCGCGTTCCGTCTCGCAAAGCACGACTTGAAGCGTTACCCCGACATTATAACCGCGGCGAAGACCGACGATCAGACTCCTTATTACACGAACTCGTCGCATCTCCCCGTCGGATATACGGAGGATATATTCACGGCTCTTGATGTTCAGGACGAGCTCCAGACGCTTTACACGTCGGGAACTGTATTCCACGCATTCCTCGGAGAGAAGCTCCCCGACTGGAAGGCGGCGGCAAATCTCGTAAGAAAGATCGCCGAGAATTACAAGATGCCTTATTACACGCTCTCGCCGACATACTCGGTGTGCAAGAACCACGGTTATCTCGCCGGCGAGCACTTCAAGTGCCCCGTCTGCGGAGAGACGGCGGAGGTATACAGCCGAATCACCGGTTACTACCGCCCCGTGCAGAACTGGAACGACGGAAAGATGCAGGAATACCGCGACCGCAAGGTCTACAACATAGAGACATCGTCGCTTAAGAGAAGTGCGTGCGAGGCCGATACCGAGGAAAAGACGGAGGCCGCACCCGGCGGTGCATCGGTTGCAGACGGAGCATATCTCTTCACAACGGCGACATGCCCCAACTGCAAGATAGCGAAGAGCATACTCGACAAGGCGGGATATCTTTATCATACCGTTTTGGCAAACGAGAACGCGGAGATGGCGAATGAGTTCGGCGTTAAGCAGGCGCCCACGCTCGTCGTGGTCAAAAACGGCGCGGCGGAGAAGTTCGCCGGAGTTTCGGACATCAAGAAGATGCTCGGCGCATAATTCGGAGAGAAAAATGTCGGTTTTATATGATATAGCTATAATCGGCGGCGGCCCTGCGGGGCTCGTCGCCGCCCTCTATGCAAGGCGCGCGAACAAAAGCGTGCTGGTGCTTGAGAAGGGGACGTTCGGCGGGCAGATCACATATTCGCCGCGCGTTGAGAATATACCGGGCTTTATTTCCGTGACGGGCAATGAATTTGCCGAGCGGCTCGTCGAGCAGGTCATGGAGCAGGGCGCAGATGTGGAGTGCTGTGAGGTCACGGGAATCGAAAACGGCGAGGTCAAGACCGTGCTTACCGATTCGGGCAATTTCCTTGCACGGGCAATAATTATCGCCACGGGTGCCAAGCACCGCACGCTCGGGCTCGAGGGAGAGGACGGATTTATCGGAGAGGGAATATCGTTCTGCGCGGTTTGCGACGGTGCCTTTTATCAGGGCAAGGACGTTGCCGTTATAGGCGGAGGAAATTCCGCACTGCAGGAGGCGATATTGCTCTCGGACATCGCGAGGTCGGTAACCGTGGTGCAAAATCTCGACTTCCTGACCGGCGAGGCAAGGCTCGCGGAGCAACTTTATAAGAAGGAAAATGTGAACGTGATCCTCTCCTCGGAGGTCGTGAATTATCTCGGCGACGGGGAGCTCAAAGGAATACGGATCAGAAATTCTGGAACGGGCGAGTGCCGCGACATAGAGCTCGACGGACTGTTTTTGGCGGTCGGACTCGTTCCGCAGAATGAGATATTCAAGGCCGAGGTACAGCTTGACGGTCGCGGATACATAGCGGCGGGCGAGGACACGCTCACCGTGGCGGACGGTATATTTGCCGCCGGCGACTGCCGCTCCAAGCGCATACGTCAGGTGACGACCGCTGCCGCGGACGGCGCGGTCGCGGCAATCGCCGCGTGCGATTATGTAGACTCGTTGAATGGCTGACAAGAGCCAACCCGTGTCGAGTTTTTGCAGCTTTGATCGAATAAATTAAAAAGAGGCAGGTCCTTTTCGTGGGACTCGCCTCTTTTTTGTATTTAATTCACATTATGACGGAAAACGACTTTTAAAGTAAATATTAGTTTACAAATCCTATTTTTCTTTTTACCTTGGACATGGTGCGGCGCGCATAGAAGGCCGCCTCATCCGCGCCGGCCTTCATCACCGCCTCGAGATGCGCCTTGTCTGCTATGAGACGCGCAAATTCCTCTCTGACCGGTGCAAGACCGTCGGCGCATGCCTCGCCCACGGCAAGCTTGAAATCGCCGTAGCCCTTGCCAGCAAATTCGGATTCGATCTCGGCAAACGAGCGACCCGTGAATGCCTTGTAGATAGTCATAAGATTCGACACGCCCGGCTTGCTCTCGTCATATCTGACCTCGGCATCGGAATCGGTGACCGCCTTCTTGAACTTACGCATTATGTCGTCCTTGGAATCAAGGATATAGACGACGGCGTTCTGGTTGGGATCGGACTTCGACATCTTTGCGGTCGGATCGGCGAGGGACATGATCTTCATGGTGTCCGTCGGAATATATCCCTCGGGTACGGTGAAGGTGTCGGAATATATCTGATTGAATCTCATCGCGATGTCGCGCGCGAGCTCGAGATGCTGCTTCTGGTCTATGCCGACGGGGACGAGATCGGTCTGATACAAAAGTATGTCAGCCGCCATGAGCGCAGGGTAAGTGAACAGACCCGCATTGATGTTTTCCGCATGCTTAGCGCTCTTGTCCTTGAACTGCGTCATGCGCGAGAGCTCGCCGAACATGGTGTAACAGTCGAGTATCCAGCCGAGCTCCGCGTGCTGGGGCACATGCGACTGAACGAACAGAGTGTTCTTTTTTTCATCGAGGCCGCACGCCATGTAGAGCGCGAGCGTCTCGTACGTTCTTCTGCGCAGGTCGGCCGGAACCTGACGCACCGTTATCGCGTGCAGATCCACAACGCAGTAAAATGTTTTATAGTCATCCGAAAATCTCGAAAAATTCTTTATTGCCCCGAGATAATTGCCGATGGTGAGATTGCCCGACGGCTGGACCCCGGAGAAAACTGTCTTCCTGTTCTGATCCATTTATGCTTCCTCTTGCGTTTTAATACCATGATTATACACCCTGGCCGTTTTTTTGTCAAGAGGCGAGCGGATAAAAAGTGCGCGGCGGTGCTTCACGGCAAAATAGAGATGTTGTTTATGTTGTACAAAATCGCGCGCAAGCGTTTGTACATATTGCACGAAACGCTCCATAACATTTACTTATTTGACAAAATTAATATTTCGATAATATACTTTTATTCATAATTTATTTATATTTATATGATAAACTATATAAGTACGGCTTCGCGGATAACGCGATGAAAAAAGTGTCCGCACCCCGTGTCATCAGGTGCGGCGGCGAAAGGATTAAAAAATGATCAAAGTTGAAAATCTTGTCAAAAGATACGGAACGAATTACGCTTTGAATAACGTGAGCTTTGAGATAGGCGACGGAGAGATCGTCGGTCTGCTCGGTCCGAACGGAGCGGGAAAGAGTACCACGATGAATATCCTCACGGGATATCTTTCATCGACCTCCGGCTCGGCTTACATAGACGGAATAAACGTGCTCGAGGATCCGATAGCGGCAAAGAAGCTCATCGGATTTTTGCCGGAGCAGCCGCCTCTTTATCCGGATATGACCATACTCGAATATCTGAATTTCGTTTATGAGCTCAAGGGCTGCAAGCTCGAGCGCGAGGCGCATATCTCCGAGATCATGAGCGTTGTAAAGCTCACGGACGTAAAGCACCGTCTTATCAAAAATCTCTCGAAGGGATATAAGCAGCGCGTCGGCATCGCGCAGGCGCTGGTCGGAGATCCTAAGGTGGTCATATTCGACGAGCCGACGGTAGGACTCGATCCCAAGCAGATCCTCGAGGTCAGAAACCTCCTGCGTACGCTGGCAAAGCGGCATACCGTCATCCTCTCCACGCACATCCTCGCGGAGGTGCAGGCGGTGTGTGAAAGAGTTATAATCATTAACAAGGGCGAGCTCATCGCGGACGAGCATACCGACAGCCTGACGAAGGTCATTGAGGACGGATATCAGTACGAAATAAGAATAATAGGTCCGCAAAGAGACGTCCAAAAGGCGCTGTCCTCGTGCGCAGGCGTGAAGAGCGCCGTGCCGACGGGGCAGAAGGACGGCGAGGCATTCTGCTATCTTGTCGAGAGCGCGAGCGGCACGGATGTGCGGCGCACGATGTTCTCGGTCTGTGCGTCGAAGGGGTGGCCCATCATCGGCCTCATGCCCGTGGGCACGGATCTCGAAACGGTATTCATTAAGCTTGTTGAGCGCTCCGACACGGCACGGTCGCCGATCTCGGACGGAAAAAGAAATGTAAACTCGGGGAGGGTAAAAAATGCTCGCAGTATTTAAAAGAGAAATGCACGCCTATTTCACAGGCGTTATAGGATATGTATTCCTTGTTTTGTTCTTCGCGGTGGGGGGCGCGGTGTTCTGCTTTTCGACGCTGTTTCAGATGTCGGGAAGCTCGACGACATGGTTCACCGTCATGCTTCTTATGTGCGCGATAATATTACCGATACTTACGATGAAGTCCTTCAGTGAGGAGCGGAAGACGAAAACGGAGCAGCTGTTCATGACGGCACCCGTCTCGGTGATCTCCGTAATTATGGGCAAATTCCTTGCATCTTACGCAATGTTTGCGGGTGCGCTCTTGCTCAATTCGCTTTACTTCCTGATCCTCATTCCGTACACGCAGTTTAAGTTTGCGCTCCTGCTCGGTCAGCTCGTCGCGCTTCTGCTCATCGGAATGGTGTTCATAAGCATAGGACTTTTCGTTTCCTCGCTCACGGAGAATCAGCTCACCGCGGCGATAGGCTCGATCGCGATAATCGTCTTCTTCCTCGCCATCAGCCTCGTAAGCTCGCTGATCCCCTCGAACTATTGGATAAGATACGTATTCAACGGTATTTCCGTGTTCGCACGGTTCAGTGCTTTTTCAAGCGGATATTTCGATGTTGCATCCTTGGTATACTTCCTCTCCGTAACGGCCATATTCCTTTACCTCACTTGGAGAGTGTACGACAGACGCAGAGTCGGCTGATGCTTAGCGAAAGGAAGCAAAGATGAAAAGTAAATTAAAGGATAATTTGTTTTCGACAGCTGTCAGCGCCGCTGTTATCGCCGCGATCGTGCTCGTAAATATCGTCCTGTATTCCTTAACGCAGATCAACGGCTGGTATAAGGTGTACGCCTCGGACGTCGATTCATCGATAAGCGGTAACACGGATCTGCTCTTCGCCGATGCGATCGCGGAGGGAAGACGGGTGGAGATAATCTTCTGCATGCCCGAGGACGAGCTCGCCGTTCACAAGACGGGAAAGGATGTCCTTGAAACGGCAAAGCAGTTTGAGGAGAGATACCCTTCGCTGATAGAGCTTAAATTCTACAATGTCAGAACGATGCAGGACGCCGACGGCAATATCGTGGATTTCACGAAATATCAGACGGACGGCATCGGAGACGAGATCACGCTCCATAAGGGAAGCGTAATATTTTCGAGCAAGGTTACGGATGCGGCCGGGCTTGAGCGCGAGGACTTCAAGGTCCTCGGCAACATGTACGGCGGCACGGCGTTTGTCGATTTCTATCACATCGATGCCGACGGATATATAACGGCATACAACGGTGAGGAGATCATTGCGTCGATGATACTCTGGACCTTGGCGCCCGAGCACAAGATCGCGTACTTTACGACGGGACACGGAGAATCCGTCGACATCACGTTTACGAACATGCTCACATGCGCGGGCTATTATATAAAGACGCTCGACCTCGTCAGGACGGATCTATACCGCTCGGGCGGAACGGTCGACGGCGATAAAAGCGGACTTGACCTCGACCGCGCGGGGCTGGTGATCGTTTCGAACCCGACGGCGGATTTCGCCAAGGGACGTGACGGCGTGCGCACCGAGATCAACAAGCTTGAGGATTATCTTAAGGCGGGCGGCGCGCTCTACGTGTCACTCGATCCGTATGCGGGAAGCTTTACGAACCTTGAGGAGCTGCTTGCCTCCTACGGTATACAGGTCTCGGTCAGCAAGGATTCTAAGGGCAACACGGTCAAGAATATAGTAAAGGATCCTCAGAATGCGATAACGACAGACGGATATACGTTCGTCGCAAATTACGCGGACAGCAGCTTCGGCGCGGCCCTCGCGCAGAAGACCGACAGATACGTTTCGGACGATGTGATCGTTAAGGATGCGGGAGAGCTGATACTTTCGGGCGAAGCACAGCCTGTACTCGTCTCCTCGTCCTCCGCGGTGACGGTCGCGGACGGAAATCGCGTCAACGGCGACGGAAGCTATTGCGTTGCCGCCGTTTCGGAGAAGACGCACGGGGAGAACACATCTCGCGTGCTTGTCATATCCGGAGTTTATCTCACCTCGTCGGACGCGGTGATAAGCGACTCGTACGCAAACCGCAATTTCACATACGCGGTGCTTGATGTATGCTTCGATTCACCGTCCGCACCGTACGGCTGCCGTCTTGTGCCCTATAACACGGAATACCTCGAGAACATGACTATGGGCAGGGCGAGGATCTATACGGCGCTTATTATGGCAGTGCCGGTAGCGCTGGTAATTGTCGGAATAGCCGTAAACAAGAGAAGAAAGAACAGGTGATGCCGACTTATGAACAATAATTTTCTGAAAAACAAAAGCACGAGGACGAAGGTCTTTACCGCGATAACGGCGCTCGCCGTGATCGTCCTTCTCGCTTTGAATTATCTTATCACTTACTTTATAAGCGGAAGGGCGCTTTATGTCGACATGACGCCCGAGGGTCTCTACTCCCTCAGCGACGAGATGAAGTCGGAGTGCGCATTTATAAAGGAGCTTGACGATAAGGACAAGGAGCTTGAGATAATTTTCTGCAACGACCCCGACAAGCTTACGTCGAGCACGGTGACGAGAGTTCCGTATTTCATGGCGCTTCAAATGGAGCGCGAGTACGAGAACCTGAGCGTCAGAACGGTGAACGTCACGTACAATCCCACGGCGCTCGCAAAATACAAGACGACGTCCCTGACGCAGATCTCTCCGAGCGATATCATCGTATCTTACGGCTCGACATACCGTATAATCAGCGCGAAGAGCCTTTGGATGGTGACAGATCAGGACACGTATTTCTCCTATAACGGTGAATATAAAATGGCGTCGCTCATCATGTCGGTCACCGCGGTAAACAAGCCCGCCGCATATTTTACTGTCGGACACGGTGAGACCTATTACGACGCATCGAATCCTGAGAGCGAGGGCAGCATTGCCTCCGCGGCGCTGTACGACCTTTTGTCCGCGCGCGGCTTTAATGTCGGAGTTGTCGATCTCTCGCGCGAGCAGATCCCCGACGACTGCGCGATACTGATCATAAACGATCCGAAGAGCGATTTCACATATGACAAGAGCCAGAGCGCGGGACTCTTCTATTACGACTCGGAAACGCGCAAGATCGACCGCTATTTAAGGAAAAATCAGGGCGCGCTCATGGTGGCGAGGGATTATGACAGCTCCGAGCGCGGCAGCCTTGAAAATCTCGATGCGTTTCTGTACGAATGGGGCTTCGCCTTCGGCGACTGCTCGGTAACGGACGGAAAGAACCATGTCGGCGCAGAGACCGACACCGATAAGATCATCGGCGTATACGATACGGAGTCGGACAGCTACGCGAACGCGATCTACGGAGAATTCGCAAGCCTCGCCTCCGCACCGAACACCGTATTTATGAACACGGGATACCTTGAGTGCTCGTTCTATGAGACCGATGTAAGGCAGGAAGACGGCTCCTCGGAGGTCACGCTCACGTACAATTCCTTTATGACGTCCTATTCCACCGCGACGGCAAAGGACAAGTCCGGCGCGGATGTAAAGAAGGACGAGTGCCTTGACCTTGCGGCGGTGACCGTGCGCTACAAGCTCGACGAATATACGAATGAGGCTGAGTACTCTTACGTCTTTTGCGCAAACAGCGCAGACTTCTTCTCAAACGAGCTCCTTTACAACAACTCGTATGCAAATTATGACATAGCCTCCGCATTGATAAACAATATATCGAGAATAGACATGTATGCCTCCGTGAATCTCGGCGGCACGTCGCTCAACTCGCCGAAATACGGCGGCAAGCAGCTCGTCTACGACACGCTCAGCGACACTGCGTCCACCGTTTATAACGGAGACGGTACACGCAAGGAAACGATAAAGGCGCTCACCCCGGGTGCAAAGAGAGCGGCGGTCATTATTTCCGTTGCGGTGCCGGTTATTCCTCTTGCTATATGCATAGTTGTAAAAACAAGAAGAAAATACTTGTAAAACAGGAAGAAAAAAATGCAATTTAAAAGAAAAGAAAAGAAAGTACCGAAAAAAATAATTTTCCTCTCTGTTTTGGCAGCTTTGATCGTAGCGCTCACCGTTTGTGCGGTGCTCCTTTCGAAAAGGGAAGACGACCCCGATGACGGGACGGCGACCAAGACGGAGACGCCGATACGCGACGAGGAGGGAAGATACAACTCTTACCCCGTGGCGTATAAGCCGATCAACGATCTGAAGAATATAACGCTCATCAGCATCGAGAACGAGAACGGATCGTACTTTATGGCGGTCCCGCCGGATTCGTCGTCCGACTCTTATGAGTTCTTCTACGATGTTGACGAGGAGGGAAATTACACATATTACAATCCCGACATACTCGCAAACGAGGATGACATGACCTACGACGACCTGTACGCTAAGGTCAAGGGCGACGGATATGACAGGATACCCATGCTGACATATCTGCTCTCCGCGATACGCGCACCGTATTTCGATTACAGAATAGAGCTGTCCTCGGATATTACGGAGCGCAATAAGCAGCTTGGAGTCTACGGGCTCTCGTCCGACAAGAATGACGGGACGGAGACTCAGGCGGCGTCATCCACAACGAGGATAATAAGATTCTCCTACAAGAACGACGACGGCGAGACCGAGAGCCACAAGATCGAAATAGGCGCGCACACCATCACCGGAGAGGGATATTATTACCGCGTCGACAACAGAGATTACATTTACGTAACGCGCGAGACCAATTATTTTAAATACGCTTTGGTCGGTATCGAGGCGTACATCAATCCCGTCCTTATCGCGAGCGGACTCGACAACGATTCCCACGCGCTCTATGCTCCGTATCTCACCCCGGATTACAGACAGTGGAAGACGGAGCTCCACGAGCTCGGCGCGCTCCCCACGGACAGCGCACAGATGAAGAACGTGACCGACGTGTTCGCAACCGTGAATGCGTACAGCCCGCAGTATGTCGTTTACGACAAGACGCTGCTGTTCAACAATTACGTAAAGGACGAGCTCGGCTCCTATATATTCAATCTCACGGAGCTCTCGGACAACAAGCTTTATCCCTATCTTATAAAGGCTCTCGCCGGTCATGAACTCGGCACGGGCGGCCTAAAGCAGAGCATACTGTACGAAAAGCAGAATAACGAGGGCGAAAAATACCGTTATATAATAAGCTCGGTCGACGCGGTCATAACCGACGCGGGCGACATCGAGACGCCGGGCACCGCTGTCGGACAGAACAGATATATCCGCGTGACGTACGACCTCTGGACATGGGACGGTGAGGAAAATCTCACACGGGTGAACAATATAACCTCTGTCGTGACCGGTGATGACGGAAAGACGGAGTACAACGAATATGCTTCGGAGACGCGCGGCATCATTGACCTCGAGTATCTTAAGAAGATCGGAATTTCTTCGGAAATTCTGGAAAAGCTCGGCACGGTAGGGGAGCTCGAGCCCTTTGTGAGCATCGACGTGACCTACGAGAAGAAGAACTCCGGGGGAGACAAAACAGGCCTCTCCTACAGCAACATGACCTATTACCTCGACAGCGTGCTCGAGATCTACGAGCCGGTCAAGGATGAGGAGGGAAATGTAGTATCGTACGGTCGCGCCTATGAGGTGAGCGACACGTCGCTCGTGGTCTACCGCTACTATTACGTTTACGACGGTAAGGCGCAGAACGCGAATATCGGATATATCAGCATGGCTGCCGCCGAGGGCGAGCAGGATGATGGCCTCGCCAAAATAAGAAAGGCGATCAAGGCGTGGATGGAGAGCTCGTCGGAATCCGCCATCGAGGTAATGAAGAAAAACGTATACACGGATATAATATCGGACTACATCCTTTATGAGTTCGAGAGCATAGACGCGTATATAAGCGGCGAGATCGTGACCGCCTTCCGCTTTGTCAACGTTTCGGAGCGCGATCCCTTTTACGGCGAATCGTTCTTTGAGCGCTCGGAGGATTTCATGCTCTATGCCGTGAGTCAGGATGCATGCGAGAAGGTCGTTAAGCTCCTCGGCGGAATCGCGGAGACATCGAGCGCGGACGGCCTTGTCGGTAAGGAGACGGTGGCACTCGGTGTTACGCCGGAAAAGCTGAAGAAATATAACTGCTATGCCCATATCGTGCGCTTCTCTCTGCCGAGGGAGCTCTACGTTGCCGTCGAGACCGAAGAAAACGAGTATGACGATTACGGCTGGCTCAGGACGCTTGATTTCGTGCTTTATGTCAGCGACCCCGTGTGGGATCCCGACACCGAGTCCACGGTAAGATACGTTGCCTCGGAGATGTACGACATAATCGTGAAGATCGATGCGGACATGCTCGGATATCTCGAGCTCGACGGCGTTGACTTCTGGGCGAGGCGCAACCTCGTGCTCGTGGATTCTAAGTACGTGGGTGAGGTCGATGTTGAATTCAGCATGAGTGACCTTACGGGCAGCTTCGATTTCATTCTTAATCATTACGATGTCGATGTCGGATCCGCAAATATGTATGACTGGATCAGAGTGGATGTAAAGAAGAAGGGCACATCCAACTTCAAGACCCGCTTTGACGAGTACCTCGAGTACCTCGGCTACAACGGCAATTCCGCGGGCGGAAACAAAACTCTGCCCACGCTTGAGGAATTCTACAACTGGGTCATCACAGGCAATCCGGATAAGACGGTGAGCTACGGAAGCGACAGCATGGGTACGGGTATGTTAAAGGAAATGCTGCTGCTTTTGTACCTTACAAGCTACACGGGTACCCTCACCGAGCAGGAGCAGGCGGATGCGCTGGAGAGCGGAATGCTCATGCGGATGACGTTCAAGCTAAACGACAAGAATGAGAATGCCGACACGGACAAGTCGTACATTTACGAGTTTTACAGATGCGACGACAGGCGCGTGATGGTGCGCATATACGAGAAAAAGAACAACAGCGTCGTCGGCGGCAAGTACGCGTCGGACTTCTACATTACGTCGCTTGCGTTCGAAAAGATCGTCACCAACTTTATAGGCATCTTGAACGGCGAGGAGCTGGATATAAACGATCCTTATCCCGATTTTAAGCCGATAGGCTGATGCCGTGTAAAGAAAAATAACCGTTGCGGCTTGCCCCGTGTGGAGGCAAGCCGCGATTTTATTTGAAGCACCTCCGCGCTCCGGCCCGCGAGCGGAGGTGTCGGCGCCGTCGGCGGCGCTTTGAATTTTTTGAAAACAAATATATAAAATTATTATTATTTTAAAAAAACAGTTGCATTTTGGGAAAACTTGTGCTATAATAATGCTTGCCTAATGTACGAAAACGGCAATGCCGTCGGCGCGGTGCCGCGGACGGATGCCTTCCTCGTTTGAGGTTATACGGGTAATAAATAAAATATATAGAGGAAAGACACATGAAAAAGAGAATCATTGCTCTTATTCTCGTTGTCGTTATGAGCGTGCTCACGCTCTTCGGCTGCGGTGAATACGATTATTCGGATGCAAAGCTTGATAAGTTCATGACCGCGGACAAGGCGGCGCTCCTTCAGGCACTTGCAAATCTTAAGATTGAGGACGAGGACGAGTTCTCCGTCGATTCCGAGGCGAGAAAGAACGAGCTCCACGACATAATTCTCCGAAGCCTCCTCAATGCGGACAACGCAGATGACGAGGAGTACAAGGAGGGCATCGCGGGCTATGCGGACGCACTCTATTATTGCTATTTCGCAAAGTACACTGACGATGACGGCGTTGAGCACATCTTCACGCTCCCCAAGACGGACGGAAAGACGGATTATGCGATACTGCCGGCCAACAAGACCTATATCCAGTTCGGCGTCAGCGAGAACGCAGACGACGAGCTTCTGAAGGCGATAGAGAATGCCTTTGCAAATTATGACATAACCGATAAGGTATACTCGCTCGACACGAACATCGGCGACGATGACAAGGCGGGCTCCGGCGACCTTAAGGTAAAGGCGGGAGACACGGTCATCCTCAGCTTTACTTACAAGAATGCCGAGGGAGTCGAGAAGAAGATCGCAAACCTCTTCGTAACGATCCCCACATCCGAGCCTACGTTGGATGAGACCGCGGAGGGATCGGACATAAATTCCGTTGCGGATCTGAAGTTCTTCGAGAAGTTTTTATGGAGCCTTGTCGGCAAGAATGTCGGAAAGAAGATAACGACATCGACGAGCAGCTCGACTGCGGAGACGTTCGAGTTCACTCTCCCCGCAGCGGCAGAGAGCACTCAGGCGGATGACGAGGGCGAGACCGCGGAGGAGAAGAAGGTATCCTACACGGCAGTAACCGTCGAGGGCGTTGTAAGCGGTGAATATACCGCGGTCGAGGTCGATCACAACGACGAGGACGAAAAGAAGCTGACGGACATCTTTGGAAACAAGGTTGACGTTAAGGGC
The DNA here is from genome assembly GCA_964593825.1 of uncultured Ruminococcus sp. Lineage (GTDB taxonomy): Bacteria > Bacillota > Clostridia > Oscillospirales > CAG-272 > UBA1740. The sequence goes on along the minus strand of CAZQII010000011.1, from coordinate 20,265 downwards.
AAGACGGTTACTTATTACGTGCTTCCCACTCATATAAAAAAGGTAGATTATGTAAAGCTCGACGAAAACTCGACGAAGGCCGATTATATTAAGAACGCAACGGCGATCCTCACCGTGTTCTACGGCTCTGCGAGCATCCAGGATCTGACCGACGACAGCGGAAAGGCAACCGGCGACAAGGTCGGCGCGCTTGACATATTCTCAAACGAGGATTACAAGATCACATATACCGTGGGTGAGGGCGAGGATGCCAAGGAGGTCACTAAGACCTTCAAGGAGATAATGGAGGAGTTCGTTACTCTTCAAAAGGCATACGAGACTGCGAAGACCGCTTACGACAAGGCACTCAGCGCCTTCGAGAGCGCGAAGAAGTCCTACGAGAGCGCAAAGAAGGATTACGACAACGCAGTTGAGGCAGTCAATGACGCTCAAAAGAGAAAGCAGGAGGCGCAGGAGGCGCTCGACGCATTCAATGCGGCAAACCCCGACATCGAGGGCGACGAGGATAAGCAGAAGGAAAAGAAGGAGCTTGAAGAGGCTCTTGAGACTGCTGAAAAATATCTTAAGCAGAACGAGACATCGCTCAACGGCGATCCGGATAAAAAGGACGACACGGGCTTTGCAGGCAAGCTCGAGACCGCGAAGGAGAAATTCCAGAGCGCATGCGAGACACTCGGCCACAAGAATGCCGACGGCGACTGCAAGTGCGATGTTTGCGACGCTTCTTACGACCACGTAGACGAGAACAATGATTGCAAGTGCGACAGATGCGATTCGGATGTCGATCACATTGACTCGGACGATGACGGAAAGTGCGATAATTGCGGCACCGATGTTGTTGACGAGGACGACTGCGACGACGATGACTGTGACCATAATCACAGCACGGATGCGAAAGAGACAAAGAGCACGACAGAGGCACTTAACGAGGCGCTGAAGGCACGCGACGAGTTCCTTGAAGAGAAGCTCTTTAACGTAACCAAGGAAGCTGAGGATGGCGAAGACGAGCCCAAGGATATCGCCGAGGTGATCGTCGACGAGTTCGAGGACAGCGTTTACGATGCTCTTGAGGAAACATACTTCGAGGCTATCAACGAGAAGATAATGAAGGCGGTATACGCTGCAATAAGCAAGCACATTACCGTCGACCGCTCAAAGCTCCCGAAAAAGGCTGTGAAGGAAGCATACGACAAGATCTACGAGGGTCATAAGTACGATTTCTTTAACAGCGCAAGCTACGCCGACAGCACGTACAATTACTACGATCAGTATGACGGCGACTTTGAGGCTTATCTTATGATAAAGACCGGAACGGATTCGTTCAAGTCCGCGAAGAAGGCACTCAAGGAGGAGGCAAGAGATTACGTCGAGGAGATCGTTAAGATCTACAAGGCGGCACAGCTTTTCGACCTTGTTTACACCGATGAGGAATTCGAGGTTGACTACGAGGAGAAGTACAATGCGACCACCGCGCTGATCTGGGAATACTATTACGGCATGACATACATGACCGAGCAGGATCTCCACATCGCGATGCAGGCACAGAAGCTCTTTGACGCTTTGTTTGCGGTAAATGAGAACGCAGACGGCAGCAAGGTCGTGGACGAAAACAATCTTTTCGATTATAAAATGCTGAAATATACTATTAAGACAGACGAGGCATAAGACGGGAAACGGAAAAACGGCTTTATTCCACGCGTTTTAATGTAAGTGATGAAATCCGACAGTCCGTCTGTCGGATTTCATTTTAAAAATGGAAGAAAACGCTGCGGAGCGGTCACAGGAGCGCGCTCCCATGGACTTAACGGAGGGACGTTAATATGAAAAAGGTGCAGCTGTATACCGACGGGGCATGCCGCGGCAATCCGGGGCGCGGCGGCTGGGGCGCGATACTCGTGTACGGCAGATTCGAAAAGGAGCTCTCCGGCGGGGAGAGGGAAACGACAAATAACAGAATGGAGCTCACCGCCGCGATAGAGGGACTCGCCGCGCTTAAGGAGCCGTGCGAGGTCACGCTTTATTCCGACTCGAAATATCTGGTCGACGCGTTTTTGCAGGGCTGGGTTGCCGGCTGGCGCGCGAAGGGCTGGCGCCGCGGGCGCGAGGAGCTTAAAAATCCCGATCTTTGGGAGAGGCTGTACGCGCTGACGGAGATGCACAGCGTCGAGTTCGTTTGGGTGAAGGGGCATAACGGCCACGGATATAACGAGCGGTGCGACGCATTGGCGACCGGAGCTGCCGATGCCCTGGCAGATGTTCAAAATTAATGATTCGGCGGAGGATCTAATGAATAAAAAGGAAAAGCGAGCAAATAACACGGCGGTAAAATATCAGCCGAGGAAGCGCCCGGTGAGCGAAAAGCCGCGCAAGCTCTCGCGCAGGGCGAGGATAATAATATTGATCTCGGCAATTCTGGTCGCCGCGATCATTGCGGGAATCGTCGCCGGCGTGATATATTACAGAAATAAGCGCAACGAGCCGTTCGATTATCTGAACGAGGATCTCGGTAAATATATATACATATCGCCCGAGAACCGCACGGGATACAAGGGATATGAGGTCACTATCGCGATCGATGAGATCACCGACGACTCCGTAAGAACGGCAATAATGCAGATCCTGACGGGTGAGAGGGGCGATCACTCCGCGACGGGCGGCGGCGAGACAAATGCCACGGTGGAGGTCGGCGACGACATTCTTCTTTATTTTCAGGCATATGCCGTAAACGAGGACGGCAGCCGCGGCGATGCGATCGACGGACTTGGCAATTTCACGGTCTCGAGCGATGAGAAGCGTACGTATGCCATCGGCGGCGGCGCGCTGGACAAGCTCGGACTCAACCTCGAGCTCAAGCTCGTCGGAACGGATCTCTCGAAATACACGGCGTGTCGCATAGCTTCTGACGGCGAGGTGAGCGAGGGCGACATCGTGTTCATCACCTACGATGCCTACGCGATGACGAGCGGCGGAAGATGGGAGAAAAAGAGCGGCTCGTCCGTGCGCCTCAATCTCGACGGTGACGTGGATGCCGCATGGGGCGAGGGCTTCCTCGACTCGATAGTCGGCATGCAGATCGGCAAGACGGTCGACATGACCGGAAAAACCGACTTTAAGACAGAGGAATACAGTCAGATCGTTTATAACAACGTAAAGATCGAGTACGTTATGCGAAGGATGGACGCGGATCAGGAGCCCGTCTGCATCAAGACCACGGTGCCGTGCACATATTCGACCGTCGCGCTTCAGGGGACGCCCGTTATATTCGAGCTGTATATCGATTATGCGGTGAAGTACAATGTCCCCGAGCTTAACGAGAATTTCATAAAGGAGACGCTCAAGGTCACCGACGAGGTGCTCGCCGAATACCAAGGCGAGGACACGGTAGAGAAATTTTATTCTTACATGCGTGACCTGCTCGAGAAGCAGAACCAAGCGGAGATCGACGAGATCCTGATAGAGGCGATGTGGTCGCACTATTACAGCATCGCGCAGTTTAAGGAGCTGCCGCAGGCGGAGGTGAACCGCCTTGTCCGTCAGCAAAGGAACAGCATCGAGACGGCATACAAGAGCAATAACGGCGGCTACAGCTCGCTTGACGAATACGCCAACGCGTACGTGGCATATTTCGGCTACGAGCTCGTATGGACGGATTATATAAAGCTTGTCGCCGAGAGTCAGATCAAGGAAAAGCTGATATTCTATTACGTCGCCAGGGCGGAGAACCTTCTGCCTACGGACGAGGAGTACCGGACGCTTGCCGCAAAGATAATAGAGGAGGATATAGCATACTATTTGCTGGCCAACGGGATAAAGCGCGAGAATTACGAGAGCGACGAGGCATACAACGAGGCGGCACAGCCCTACCGCGACAAGGTGAATGAGGCATACTCTGACGAAAGCGATCTGCGCTACACGGTGGATCTCGAATATGCGGAGGGCAGGATGAGCAAGATGGCGATCGTGAAATACAAGGATCTGACTGGCGGCACGTCCGAGTCCGAGCGGTAAAAACGGATTTATTACGGAAATATCGGCAAAGCGGTTGCAATTACGTCCGCTTTGTGGTAAAATAAGCTTACAGTTTGATTTTTACAGTATATTCTTAGAGGGAGAGGTTTTAACATCCATGGGTAAGGCATATGTTTTGTACAATCCCAAGGCGGGAAATGCGGAAAGGGCGGAGGCGCTGATGCAGAGGCTCAGAGCCGCCTTGGCCGAGGAGGATCCCGAATATATAGATATTACTCAGATCGACGATCACGGCGAGTTTTTTTGCAAGGTCACCGAGGAGGATAAGATATATATCTGCGGCGGCGACGGAACGCTGAACCGCTTCGTCAACGATATGGCGGACGTGGACTGCAGGAGCGATGTATATTATTACGCGACGGGAACGGGCAACGATTTTCTGAACGATGTGGCAAAGGGAGCACAGGAGCCGATCCTCATCAACAAGTACATAACGGATCTGCCGACCGTCGAGGTCAACGGAAGGAAATACAAATTCATAAACGGAGTGGGCTACGGCATTGACGGCTATTGCTGTGAGGTCGGCGACGCACAGAAGGAGAGATCGACGAAGCCCGTAAATTATACCATGATAGCGATCAAGGGGCTGCTCTTCCATTTCAAGCCCGTCAACGCGACGGTGACCGTCGACGGCGTCGAGCACAAATACAAGAGAGTGTGGATCGCCCCCTCGATGAACGGAAGATTTTACGGCGGAGGAATGATGCCGACGCCCGATCAGGACAGACTGAATACGGAGCGAAAGGTCTCGCTGTGTCTCATGCACGGTGCGGGAAAGCTACGCACGCTCACCGTCTTTCCGAGTATTTTCAAGGGCGAGCACGTGAAGCATTCGAGGATGGTCTCCGTGCACACGGGTCACTCGATAACGGTCAGATTCGACCGTCCGACCGCGCTCCAGATCGACGGAGAAACGGTGAAGAATGTAAGCGAATATCACGTTGAGGGCGGAGCCGTGTGAAGAAAAACGGCGCGCAGTCTGCCGACCGAGGAATGAGGACGGTGTGAAAAACAACGATTGGAGGGCAGAGAATGCCCTCCTTTTTTTGATTTTTCTTGTGAAAACGCTTGACTTACATTTCTCCGTTATGTTATAATTAAATCCGTCAGGAGAAAACATATGAGAATTACGGAATTACTTAAAGATGAGCGGCTCTCGCTTTCGTTCGAGGTCTTCCCGCCGAAGACGGAGAGTAATTACGAGAGCGTGCGCCATGCGACCGAGGAGATCGCAAAGCTTAAGCCCTCGTTCATGAGCGTGACATACGGCGCGGGCGGAGGAACGAGCAGATACACTTTGGACATCGCGAGGAGCATAAAGGAGCAATACGGCGTTCCGAGCCTCGCGCATCTTACGTGCGTTTCGTCCACGCGTGCAACGGTGCATGAGCGGATAGAGGATATAAAGGCGGCGGGAATAGAAAACGTGATGGCGCTGCGCGGTGACATACCGAAGGAGCTTGATGGTGCTGACCGCTCCGGTTGGAGCTACACGCATGCGGCAGAGCTTGTGCGCGAGCTACGCGAATCGGGCGCCGACTTTTGCATCGGAGGAGCGTGCTATCCCGAGATCCATCCGGAGAGTGCGGACTCAAGGCAGGACATCGCACATTTGAAGGAAAAAGTCGACACGGGGTGCGACTTTCTGACCACGCAGATGTTCTTCGACAACAATCTTTTGTACAGCTTTCTTTACAAGATCCGCGAGGCGGGTATAACAGTCCCCGTTATCCCGGGCATCATGCCGATAACGAACGCAAATCAGGTCGAGCGTGCGATAAGCCTATCCGGCTCGTTCATGCCGCACAGGTTCAAGAGCCTCGTCGACAGGTTCGGCTCTTCTCCCTTGGCGATGAAGCAGGCGGGCATCGCCTATGCGACGGATCAGATAATCGATCTTTATGCCAACGGGATCACGCACGTCCACGTCTACTCGATGAACAAGCCGGATGTCGCAATGCGCATTCAGGCTAACCTGTCGGATATACTCGGACACTGATGTACGGGAAATAAAAAAGAGGCGCGCGGCGCCTATCGGGAGGATAATATGAATACATACGTAATAAAAAGAACGGCGGCAAAGCCGGACTGGAGCACCGTGCCCGAGATAGAGCTCGGCAACCGTTATATCGACACGCCGAAGGATGCGCGCGTTTTTGCTAAGATCGCATATTCCGACGAGGCGCTGTATGTTTATCTGCGCTCGGTCGAGCCCGGAGAGATAAGAAGAGAGGAGAGCGGTCCGCTCGGCGAGCCGTATCACGACAGCTGCCTTGAATTCTTCTTCTGCCCGAAGGAGGATGACCCGAGATATTTCAATTTTGAATTCAACAGCAATAAGTGCCTTTATCTCGGATTCAGAAACGGGTATAAGAATGCCGCGCGGCTGATTGTGGACATCGACGAGAGATTTGCTCCCGAGATCCGCTTTGTCAGCGACGGATGGGAGATAGAATATCGCATTCCTTACAGCTTCGTCAGGATCTTCTTCCCGGATTTCGATCCGAAGCCGTCGGAGGCAATACGCGCGAACTGCTTTAAATGCGCCGACATGGCGGAGCCCGGCCACTTTCTTTCGTGGAGCAGGGTGACGGAGGAGAGCTTCACCTTCCACAAGCCGGAGTGCTTCGGACGCATGGTATTCGGAGAATGATAATATCGGTCGCCGCGGCTTTTTGCCGGATGGGCGGCCGATTTTTTATATAAACCGTGCTACGGACGCGCGGGTATAAAAGTTTATGGGATATTGCGGAAATATTCATATTTTGCGAGTACAATATTTATATACAATCAAATGTGAAGGGAAATAAGAATGCTCCATCTTGAAAAAATCACGAAAAATTACGTGACTTCATCGGAAACGGTCAATGCCTTAAAGGGCATCGACATATCATTCAGAGAGAAGGAATTCGTGTCCGTCCTCGGTCCGTCCGGCTGCGGAAAGACGACACTACTCAACATAATCGGCGGACTCGATAAATATACCGAGGGAGACCTTGTAATAAACGGAAGAAGCACAAGGTCGTATAAGGACAGAGACTGGGACGTTTACAGAAACCACAGAGTCGGCTTCATTTTTCAGAGCTACAATCTGATCCCGCATCAAAACGTTCTCGCCAACGTAGAGCTTGCGATGACCATTGCCGGAGTCGGCAAGGAGGAGCGCGTACGCCGCGCGAAGGCGGCGCTCGACAAGGTCGGACTCGCAGGGCAGTATTACAAGAAGCCGAACCAGCTCTCGGGCGGCCAGTGCCAAAGAGTTGCGATAGCGAGAGCGCTGGTAAACAATCCGGAGATTCTTCTTGCGGATGAGCCGACCGGAGCGCTCGACACGGCGACGTCCGTGCAGATAATGGAGCTCATAAGAGAGATCTCGGGCGAGCGGCTCGTAATCATGGTAACGCACAACCCCGAGCTCGCCGAGAGGTATTCCACGAGAATAGTACGCCTGCTTGACGGTCGCATCGTCGAGGACACGAATCCCATGACGGCAGAGGAGGAGGAGCGTGAGGCGCACGAGATGAGCCTGCGTGAGGCGGAGCTCGCCGCAGAGGAGGCGAAGGACGCAGAGGTCGCCGCACAGAATGACGGACGCAGGCGCAAGGTAAAGAAGCAGAAGAAGGAGAAGGCGAAGATGTCGTTCCTCACGGCATTTAAGCTCTCCGCGAAGAATCTTCTGACCAAAAAGGGAAGAACGGCGATGGTGGGCGTCGCGGGGTCGATAGGAATATTCGGAATTGCGGTCGTGCTTGCCTTTTCCACGGGAATCAAGGCGTATGTCGCGTCGATGCAGGACGATATGCTCTCGGGCAACCCGATAGTCATCGAGGAGAGCACGTACGATCTCGATGTTTTGACCAGCATGATGTCGACGTCGCAGAAGGGCGAGATAATAAAAGAGCCGAACAAGGTTTTTATCGATGCGCTGGTAAAGCAGATCGCCGAGATGAGCGAGGGAATGAACAAGTTCCTGATCAAGAACAATATTACGAAGGAATATATCGATTATGTCAAGGCCATGCCGCAGGAGTATTATGCGGCGATGAAGCTCGGATACGGTCTTGCGCTCGAGAACAATATTTACACGGACTTCTCCGTCGACGGCTCGTACGGTGAGGGGATGGATGAGCGCCTCTCGCTTACCGCGCTCACGAACATATATACGTCCATACTGAAGCAAACGCCGCTTTCGAGCTATTCGAGCTACGTCGAGAGCATGATCCCGTCGTTTGAGCAGGCACCGAACAGCGAGGAATACATACGCTCGCAGTACAGTGTTTACGGTGATGTCGCAACGGAGAAGAACGAGATCATGCTCGTGCTCGATTCGAACGAGCGGCTGACGGATGTCCTGCTCGCCAGACTCGGATATTACAGCCAGGCGGAGTTTGAGGCGATAGTAAAGACGGCGACAAATCAGCCCACCGACGGCTCGTACCGAAACTATTTCACGTATGACGAGCTTATGGGCAAGAGCTTTTATTACTACGGCAACGACACCGTGTTCACAAAGCCGACAGGTATTTCAAAGGCGGAGAACGCAAGGTACGGTATATATAATATCCTCGCCGGAGCGAACGAGAGCACGGACACCTTTGATTACAATTGCAGTGCCGAAAATTTTGACACGGGTGCGGGGATGGAGCTCAAGGTGGTCGGAATTCTCATCCCGAACGAGAACACGTCGTACGGCTGCATGAGATCGGGTATTTATTATACAGAGGCGCTCACACAGCATGTTATCCGCGAAAACGCGAGCTCGGAAATAGTCAAGTTCATGAAGGAATACGGTGATGTAAACAGCATGAGCAGCACGAGCGGTGCGGTTACCTCTTATGTCGGAATACATTATCATTACGATGTTCTTTACGACCGGGACGGCGACGGAAAGAGGGATGTGATAGAAACGGTCAACGCCCTCGGAAGCACTGCGAACATTCAGGATATGCTCTCGAACATGGTCGGCGGAAGCGGTAGCGGCAGCGGAGGCGAAACGGGCATCTCCCTGACCTCCGGTGAGGAGGGCGGCACGGCGGCCGGCTCCGGATATTCGGACATCTTCGCAACCATGGCGAGTGTGAAAACGCTTGATCTGCGCGCGGTCGGCGGCAATTCGGTCGCAAACTCGGTGACGGTCTATCCGAATGACTTTGACACTAAGGATCTTGTGACGGACTACCTTGACAGGTGGAACGGCGATGATACCATTGTTGTCGGCGGAGTGGAATATTCGAGTGCAGATCGCGATTCCGTTCAGTATACGGACACGCTGGAGCTCGTCATTGCTCTGATAAACAACATGATCAACATTATTTCCACGGCGCTCATTGCCTTTACGTCCATATCCCTTGTGGTATCCACGGTAATGATAGGCATCATAACCTATGTTTCCGTTGTTGAGCGGGTCAAGGAGATCGGAGTAATACGCTCGCTCGGCGGACGGAAGCGCGATGTCAGCCATCTCTTCAATGCGGAGACGTTTATAATAGGTCTCCTTTCCGGCTTGATAGGAATAGGAGCGACGGGAATAGTGGCACTCATCGCCAATGTGATATTCAAGGCGCTGATAGGTGTGGATAATCTCGTCATGCTCACCGTGCATCATTCGCTGATCCTCATCGCGCTCAGCGTGGGACTCACGCTCATCTCCGGATTCATTCCGTCAAGAAGCGCGGCGAAGAAGGACCCGATCGAGGCGCTCAGAACGCAGTAAAACGGTAAAATACAAAAAACGATCCGAAGCGACAGCCGAAATGGGCCGATCGCTTCGGATCTCTTTGTTATACGATCTTGAAAAATCAGCGGACGGGCGACTTTAATCTTACGTCCTCGATGAGGTTGAGGGAGAAGGTGTCGACGGCCTCGTATGCCGCCTTTAATTCCGATGGGTCGCACACGTTTTCCGGGGCGTGGGCGTCGCATCCGATGACCGTCTCGGCACCGAGCTCGCCGACGAGGCGCCAGAAGCGCGGATTCGGATAGTACCGTTTATAGCGCATGCCGCACAGGTTGTACTCGAGCGGAGTTTCCGTGCGCATGGCGGCACGGATAAGCCTTTCGTATTCGTAAAGGGTAAACTCCGCGTCGGAGTCCGAGAGCGGGACGTAATTGAAGCAGTCCGGGTGGGCGAAATAGGTGAAGAGCCCGGTCTCGAGCGCTTCTATGCACTGATTCGTATATACGGAGAGGCTCGAGCGCTCGTATGTTGGGGTAAAGGAGGAGAGGGAATCCGCGTCTCCCTCGTTGCCGGTGAAGTGCTGACCGAGGATGATATAGTCGAGCGGATACTTCTTATACTCGGCGATAAGGCGGTCGAAATACCGCGGGTAGTACTCGGTCTCAAATCCTATCCTGATATCTATTTGCGACCTGTATTTTTCCTTCAAGGTGAGGAGCGTGTTAAAATAATCGGGCATTTCCGAGATGTCCATTTTTGCCGCGGAGGTATAACCGCCGTCGAAAAAATACGGCGTGTGATCCGAAAAGCCGAGGATCTTAAGCCCAGAGCTTACGGCCCTCTTTATATATTCTTCCTCCGTTCCGACGGCGTGGCGACACCGCACTGTGTGGGTGTGGTAATTTGCAATCATCTTGTGTTTCTCCGTTTTTGTTCCTTTGGTTTTGCGGTTCAATCGCCCTCTGTGAGAAGATAGGCGTTGAGCACTCTTTTCGGAAGGGTGAGCATTCCGTCCGTCGATTCAAAGCGCTCGCCCGTGATGCGATCCGTGTATTTTCCGTCATGGGGGAGACGTATGACGGCATCGTTCTCTGAGGCGTTGTAAACGCAGATCGCGCCGGCATTGACGTAGGTATATACGGTCGGACAGTCGCTGTATATGAAGATGCCGTTTTTGCGCAGTATGTCGCGCATGAGATCGGAAGTGATGAGGGGCGCGGCAACATAGAAGGACGAGCCGTCCTTTGTCATTGCGGCGGCGGTGGTTCCGTCCTCGAAGAGGCAGAGCGGCTCCGTGGCGGGGTCATCGATAAAGGGATAAGGCGCGGCGAGGGGGCTGGCCGTTATATGACCGTTGTAAGCATAGCCGCCGTGCGGTGTGTCACCGGCCGAGACATGCATGCCGACGGCGTCGGAGATCTGCTCTGCGCTGTTGTTTTCACCGTGGGCGTAATTCGGAGCATAAAGCCAAAGCACGGAGATGCCTGCTGCCTGAAGCGCACGGATCTTGTTCATGCGGTGCTCGGGGATATCGTAGGCGTCGAGCATTACGATAAGGCGGTAGCGCTCGGGGTCACACATATCTATGTCGGCGGAGGAATAGAAGTCGTACGGCGCGCCGAGCTCGGCAAGGGTGCGCTGCATTTTCGAGAGGCTGAGGGAGTTGAGCTCGGAATTTTTCCTTACGTGATAGAGTGACTCGCCGCCCTCGGCGTATATTGCAACGCGGGCAATGCTCGATTTATCTACCTTGTCGAGTGCGACATGCAGGGAGATCATTTTTTCAATCGCCGACATCATCTCCTCGGAACGGAACCAGCCGTCAAACATGTCGAACCACCACATGGCGGCGCCGTTTGCATAGCATAGGATGAAATCGCGCCACATGAGATTGAGAGATTCGTCCTTATTTTTGCATTTGCTGTCTGCGCCGGGGATCTTTTTCAGACAGCTGTTTTCGGACGGATCGGGCGACGGCTCGTTTATCATTGTCGGGGCGACGTGGGTGATGTGATCAAATTCAAGGAAGTAAAGCTTGCCGTGTGCGTCGAGGGTCTTTTGCGTCAGCATAAATGCGCTGGGATCGCCAAGGCCGCGGTAATAGTAGTCAGAGGGGCTGGATATCATGTCGATGTCGGGGGACAAAAAGACCTTTTCGTAATCGAGGTGCCCCGAGTTGAAGAGAAATTCTCCTCTGAGGTGGAGCAGGTAGCCGTAATAACAGCCGAGGAGCTTCTTGTGGTGAATGACGCTTTGCACCTCGTGGGCAAAATAGAGGACAAGGTCGGACACGGTTTCGGCGTGAAATCTGCGTGCGGTAATGATGCTCTTCTCATCACTGCCGAGGAAGACGTTGCCGCTGCGCGCAAGCTCCTCCTTCGTCGGAAGAGTCGCGCCGGCATCTCCGCACCAGCGGCGGAAGCCCGCCTCCTTTATGGGATGGGGCGCCTCCTCGTCCGGGTGGGCGAGCCACTCGGTCGTCATGCCACCCAAAATGAAGTATCCGTATATGTGCTCACCGTATTTTTCCTCGCAGTGGCGTATTGCCGCCTTGAGATATTCCGCTGCGGCGCGGCGCCACTCTGCGTCCCATGCGACCTGCGAGAGGTTTGTGAATGAGTTGGGCACGCCGTGCTTCTTTATGTACCACGGGCGTGTGTCGACCTGGAGCATGGGGGCGAAATATGCATCCGGAGCATTCTCGATAAACATGTCCATCTGCCTGTCTATTGCCGTAAAGTCATAGGTGTCATCGTCTATCCATGACTCGCCGAAGTGAGAGTAGGGGACACCGAGCGCGGATGTGATGCCGCTGGAAAGAACGCTGAAGAGTCTGACTCCCGCGGCGTAAAACTCGGATATGTTTTTCGGATTCGGACGGAAGGATTTAAAGGACAGCGGAGCGTAAAGCTTGCCGTTTATGTCCACCTTGAGCGCTCCGTTTTTTCGTTTTACCGATACTTCCATGATTGATTTTTCTCCTTGAATATATGATTGATTTTATACTTTTTGCGATATGGGTCGAATGTGCCGCAGCCTGTGCGTCCGACGAACATACCGAAGCGGGCACGAGATCCCGATGCGGAGCGAACGTCCGCATCGCCCCTGCGGGGTTCGGCTACAGGCTCAGGATGACACGGGATCTTTCGCTTGGTGTTAAAAGAGCATACATACTTTGTACGTGCGGTGTAATAATAGCACTTTGCACGTTGTTTTTTGCTTGTAACCGATGCGTTTTATACTGAATAGTCCGGAAAACGTGGGAATACAAGCGATTTTTCTTTGATAAATTACATAAATGCGGGTTAATGTTCGGACTGCTCGACAGCTTTGTCAATCAGATCTTTCCAATTCTTTACGATGCCAAGCGTTAAATCGAAATTCTTGTTATTATCTAAATAAAAGGCTGCTAACAGAGTTTCTGCCGCTGTGGCAATGTATTTGTGAGTAGATTTATTGCCATTTTTCTCATATTCATAATTTTGAGGGATTTTCTCATCTTTTTTGTCGAAACTTATATATTGTAATAAGTCGTATTCTTTAGCCACAACACTAACTAAAATTTTATCGCTTTCGTATTTCTTTTTTTCTTCGGTAATGTTTTCAACCTTCTCTTCAAACAAAAGCTGACAGAGAGCAAGCTTTAACAGCGCATCGCCATAGGTTGCCAGTTCGTTATTAACGTTTTGATCTGTTAGACTATGATCAATGTTTTTATACGAACAGTCTCTTAAGGCTAATGCTTTGTTTTTATTGTTTTCGTTATTTTCTTCTTCCAAGTATTTTTTGAAAGCATCTTTCATATATGCTGAGCCTTTCATAGTCTTTATCTTTTTCAGTGAAGTTTTTACTCCACCAATCGCAGGCAAGCTTAGTTGCTGAGATTATTGTTTTTTAGACAAACAACAGTTTCAACGTGTCCTGTGCAGGGGAAAAGATCGAAGGGGGTTACCTCACTCGGGGAGTAGCCGAGGGGGATAAGGACTGTGAGATCGCGCGCAAGAGTTTTCGGATTGCATGAGATATAAACTATCTTTTCGGGGTTGAGCTTTGCGATATATTTAAGGAGAGACTCGTCAGCGCCTGCGCGCGGGGGATCGAGGACGATGATGCTCGGGGCGATCTTTTCGCCGCGCTCCTTTTCGGCGCGCTCGAGCAGCAGCTCGGTGTTTTTTGCGTCGCCGGTGTAGAAATGCGCGTTGGATATATTGTTTGCGGCGGCGTTGAATTTTGCGCATTCCACGGCACTCTCGACTATTTCTATGCCGATGACCTCGTCGACGCTGTCCGCCATGGAAAGGCCGATAGAGCCTGCGCCGCAATACAGGTCGAGCAGGGTGTCGCTCTTGCCGGGGGCGGCGAGCTCCTTGGCCTTTTTGTACAGCAGCTCTGCCGCGCCGCGGTTGACCTGATAGAACGATGGCGCGGTGATCTTAAGGCGAACTCCGCACAGCGTGTCGGTCATATAATCGTTGCCCGCGAGGGTGACGAAGCTTTCGCCGAGGATGACATTCGTTTGCTTTCGGTTTATGTTTAGAAGTATGCCGGTTATGTCGGGATGCTTTTTTAAAAGAATTGCGACGAGCTCGTCCGAATGCGGGAGAGACGTGCCGTTAATGACAATTGTAACAAGGGTCTCGCCGCTTGCCTCGGCGCGGCGGAGATATATGTGGCGCAAAAGGCCGACGCCGCTCTCGCTGTCGTATACCGAGAGGTCGTATTTTTTCGCAAAGCGGCGTACCGTGTCGAGAATTTCGGCAAATCCTTCGGGCGCGAGGGGACATTCCGCGGCCTCGGTGACCCTGTGCGACTTCGGTGCATAGAAGCCGATTCTGTATTCTCCGTTTCTGTCCTTTGCTATGGGGTACTGCGCCTTATTGCGGTAGGCGCATGCCTGCGGCGAGGGGACGATGGGAGCGACAGTGATGTCAGCGAGACCGACCTTCTTGAAGGAATCGCGCACGCCCCCCTCCTTCAGCCTTAATTCCTCTTTATATGAAATGTTTTTGTATGTGCAGCTCTTGCACGCAGAGATATTGCATCTGTCATGCACACGCATGGGCGAGGAAACGGTGAGGTGCTCGAGCCTTGCGATATAATAGGACGCGGCGGGCTTGATGATCCTGACCTGTGCCGTATCACCCGGGACGGTGTCCGCCACGAATATCACGGCCCCGTCGACCTTTGCAACTCCGAAGCCGAGATCCGTGATGTCGACGATCCGGACGGAGATTATGTCGTTCTTCTTTAAAACCATACTAACTCCAAGCTTAAAATTTTACACGGTTGGGGGTATCTTTTGAAAAATGTAAACATTTATTTACACAAAACCGTCCTTAAAACGGTTTCTGTATTCCTTCGGCGTTTCTCCGAAGGTGCTCTTAAACGTCTTTGTAAAATAGGATGCGTCGGTGAAGCCTGTCTCCTCCGCAATCTCGTTTATCGTTTTTGCCGAGTTCTCGAGCATAGCGCGAGCCGCCTTCAGCTTATACTTAATTATATACTGCTTGAGTGTTATTCCCTTTTTGTCCTTGAGCATTTTGCTGATGTAGAACGGATGATATCCGAACAGGGCGCCGAGCTCGGTGTTTGAAATGTCGTCGGTGTAGTTTTCTCTTATATAATTGTCGAGCGATTCCACCATGCGCGCGGGCAGGGCGTTTTCATCCGCGGTCTCCGCGAGCTTTATGAGCACGGATTTGACTGCCGCGGAGGCTCTCGCACGGTAAGTCCCCTCCGCCGAGATGAACAGGTTACATACATGCTTAAGGGCGTCCGCCTCCGATTCCGCCTCCGACATCTTCATCACCGTGTCGAAGGGCGACAATGTGGGATAGTGACAAAGCGAGCTGTCAAAGCTGTCCGTTGCGGATGGCGGGATCTTGCACTGCGGCTCCGGATTTTCCGATGTGACGTCGAAGGTGATGACCGCCGCCTCGACATATTGTCCCTTGAGCTTGTACGGTGTGCCCGCCGGGATATAGAGCATATCGCCCGAGCCGATGTGGCCGAGCTTCTTCGAATCGACGGTCGCCGTGATGTCGCCGGAGTATATGTATATGAGTCTTGAGTCGTACGCCTTGCACTCCGCGGAGCTCGCGAGCCTTGTGATTATTGCCGCCGAGCGCACGGTCGGGTTTAAATTTGTGAGATCCATAGCTATCGCTCCTTTTTGCTACTGTATTTATATTCTATCATTTTTTAAAGAAAAAATCAATAAGAAAGGGCTTTTTTTATAATAAAAGCGCGCGGATCTCATTTCGGGCAGGGGCGATGGATGGGCAGGAAAGAAATTTTTACATTTTGTTCGTCTTTATTTTCTTTACCATTAATCTTTTTGCCCGCAAATGTGCTATAATGTTGACCGGAAGTATAGAATAAAGGTGGGGTGATCTTTGGAGAAAATCGAGAAATTGGCGGAGGAGTTCAAGACTTGCCAGAGCCTTTTGACGGCGATCGGCGACGAGAACAGGCAGCACCTTATCATCGAGATGATGAAGAGCGGCGAGTGTAGCGGCGTGCGCGTCGGCACCGTGTGCGAGAGGACGAATCTCTCGCGTCCCGCGGTCTCGCGCCATCTCAAGATACTTAAGGACGCCGGGCTGATAAAGGTGCGGCGCGAGGGAACGAAAAATTATTATTACTTCGATGCGGACACCGATGCCATTACCAAGCTTTTAAAAATGCTCGGTGACGCAAAGGAGATCATGGAGAGCTTACCTGACAGGAGCGGAAAGGAATAAAATCATGGAAATTACAGATGCAATCAAGGCAAGGCACAGTGTCCGTCAATATGAGGCGGAGGCGATAGACGGCGCGACCCTCGAGGAGCTGAGGGGCGAGGTGGAAAAATGCAACGCGGAGAGCGGACTGCACATTCAGCTCGTCACCGATGAGCCGAGGGCGTTTGACGGATTTATGGCGCATTACGGAAAATTCAGCGGCGTTACGTCATATATCGCGCTTGTGGGGAAAAAGAGCGATAAGCTCGATGAGCTTTGCGGATATTACGGCGAGCGACTCGTCATAAAGGCACAGCAGCTCGGTCTTAATACCTGCTGGGTCGCCCTGACATATAAAAAGATCAAGGGCGCCTTTAAGGTAGAGAAGGGCGAGAGGCTGACAGTCGTCATCGCCATAGGCTACGGAAAAACTCAGGGCACGGCGCATAAGACGAAGAGCGCGGCCGATGTGAGCAATGCGGGCGACGGCACTCCGGAATGGTTCGACAAGGGCGTGGAGGCGGCTTTGCTTGCGCCGACGGCGATGAATCAGCAGAAATTCAAGCTCGTTTATTCGGACGGCAGGGTCGAGGCACGCGCCGGAGTCGGATTCTATACAAAGACGGATCTCGGAATCGTGAAGTATCATTTCGAGGCGGCCTCCGGAATTAAAATTCTTTAAAATAAAAATATCGCGCCTGACATTCGGGAGCTCTCTGCATCGGACGGAGCATGCCTGAAAGTCGGGCGCGATATTTTTTTGCGAATACGGCAGGTGCAATTTTCGGCGTCTTTTGTTGTATCTGATGTGCTCAAAACGAAAATAAAATAATCGAAATGAATAGAAAAAAAGACTATCAAAATTAAGCGATAGTCTTTTTTTGCAGTTATTCACTTGTGAGCCTAAACGATAACAGCACGAACGTATTACCTCAATGCCGTTATGCTTCGCATAATCAAGACACTCACGAAGCTGACCTTCAATACTCGCTTCGTTTTATTTCTCGGAAGAAAATCTTGCGTATATAACTGCTCTCATTATTGTATCTCCTTTCTCTGAAATTCTCTCACCGTGGCGAGAGTTTTATTTGTGTCAACACTGTTGTCACAAATAGATTATTTAATGCGCTTTTGAATATCCTCGATAGACGGTAACTGATTTTCAAGTTCTTCAGGAAGATTGCTTGTAATACGATATTCACTAACGCCCATCGGCTTTGACATATCTTTAAGCGAATATTCAGCAACTATATCATTCTTATTTTGGCAAAGCAAAAGACCGATTGAGGGCTTATCATCTTCCTTTTTCAAAATTCCGTCAACGGCAGACAAATAGAAATTAAGCTGTCCTGCGTATTCGGGCTTAAAATCTCCTGTCTTTAATTCGATAACAACGTAGCAACGGAGATTGATATTGTAAAACAGTAGGTCAATATAAAAATCGTCACCACCTACGTTCAAGTGATATTGATTGCCAACGAACGCAAAGCCCGTTCCGAGCTCCAAAAGAAGCGCGGTAATGTTTTTTACAAGAGCGTTTTCAATATCGCGCTCAACCATATCTTCCTTGAACGGAATAAAACCGAAAACGTAAGGATCTTTCATCGTCTGTATTGCAAGCTCGCTTTGCGGAGAAGGCAATCTGTTTTCAAAATTGCTGACTTTATTTGCAATCACTTGACGTTCGTACAAATTCGTTTCAATCTGATGAACGAGAACATTTCTTGACCAACCGTTCTCACTTGCCTTTTGAGCATACCAAAGTCTGACTGCGTTATCTTCCAACTTATCCATAAGAACGATATTGTGTCCCCACGGAATTTGTGCAACGGCTTGTTGCACAAATTCTATGTCGGGATATATTTGCGCAAACTTTGCCATATATTTCAAATTTCTTACGGAGTAGCCCGTGTTTTCGGGATAGGCGAGCTTGATGTCTTTTGCAAGATTATCAATAAACTTGTTACCCCAACTTTTGTGCTGATTGATAATTTGTCCGATTTCGTGATAAAGCACAATCAATTCACGGTTTACTTGCAAAGCCGCTTTGTATTGCGCCTTCTCTATCTCTTTCTTGATTTCATCAATTACGGATAAATATTGATTATCATTGATTAGCATTTTTCTGCTCCTCCAAGAGTGATAACAAGGCTTGTTTGAGTTTGGCATTCGCTTCGGTGTTCGGGTCGAAGCACATTTCAATAAAGTCTTGCATACGCTCGTCCTCGATAACGATTTTCGGTTGGTACTTATAGAGCTTGCCTTGCGGATTATCCGTTCTTCCGAAAATGTAATCAAGGGAAACGTCAAAGAAATCCGCATACTGCATAAGCACGCTATACGGGGGAAAGGACTCCGCACTTTCATAGCGGTAAACCGCACTCTGCATTACTCCCTCAAACTGTTCGGCGAGCTTTGCTTGCGATAGGTGCGAACTCTCACGCAATTTTTTTAATCTTTCTGCCACAACTATGCTTTTCTTCATTAAACCACTCCTAATGTAGTTTTTGTTTTATTATATCACGAAAAACATATGATGTCAACTTGTTTTATAAATTATTTGTAAATTCATTTTTGGGGTATGCAAAACAGATTGAATTATTCATAAAAATATGGTATAATATTGCAAAAACCTACAAGGAGTTACTAAATATGGCGACATTAAAATCGAGTTTTGACGGAAATATTGATAGTTGCATTGAATCTACATCTATTTTGTACTATCAATCGCGCTTTCCAATTCGCTGACCGCGTCCTCAAGTGCGCTTACTGCTTCATCTGCTTTTTCGTATCGCTCGCCACTCTGCATATTTTCCGGGATATTATCGCGGTATTCTTCTTCCTCTTCAAGCAGGGTTTCAAGCTCGTCTTTCAGTTCCTCAATTTTTTCCTTTATGCTCGCAAGAGCGGTTCTACGCATCTTATTCATTATTTCAATTCCTCCAACATTTTCTTAATAGCGATTTGAATATTTCTGTTGCCCTTGATGTCAGTCATCGTTCGGAAATCGGTAAGGCAAACCTCGTTCAGACCATTTACACCAAGACGGTATCTGTAACACTCGTCGGTGTGGCGAAGCTTTTCGTCAAGTTTGTCAAACAGGTCTTTCGTTCTTTGGCTTATCTTTTTCAAATCACACATCATTTTTGAGTCCTTCCTATTGCTTTTTCTTTTTTGGTGTGGTATAATAGGACTTACGAGGGGGCGGTGGCTTCCGCCCCTCTCTGCCTTGAAAGCCACTCGCTTTCGGGTTCAGCCTTGCTTGGTTTGCTGTTCGGCTTGATTGTGATTGTTATTCTGTCTGCTAACTCAGGGCAATCACACAAGATTTTCAGCAACTCAATCAAGGCTTCTTTCTTTTTCTCGTCCATTTTATCACCTCCCCTCTTCCTTACATATATATTATACACTAAAAAGTGTATTTTGTCAAGTGCTTTTTGATAAAAAAATCAAAATATTTTTTATTTTTTCAAAAATATATTGACAAGATACATTAAATAGTGTATAATGAAGATGATAGGAGGTGCGATGTTATGGCAATGGCAGAAAAAATCAGAATTATGCGCGTAAAGCGCGGCAATCTCTCCGAGAGGGACTTGGCGGCAAGAATGGGTGATACCCCTCAAAACCTTAACAACAAGATGAAAAGAGACGATTTCAAAGAGAGCGAATTGAAAAAGATAGCCAATGCTCTTGGCTATGAAATGGTAATCAAATTTATTGACATCGAAACAGGCGAAGAGATTTAATAAACGGAAAATCCCCTGAACTACGGCTTTGCAGTTCAGGGGATTGGAACATAGTCAATCGTCATATTTATGTTTTGGTACTCCGTTA
>CAZQII010000010.1:0-33333 GCA_964593825.1 uncultured Ruminococcus sp. | reverse complement strand
CAACGCACCACTTCTTGTAGGTGCCTGCAACGGGATGCTGGAAGCGAGAGGGGATGGTGGCGTTTCCGGTTATGGAAACTCCGACCTTCTCAAGCTTCATGATAGCAACACCCTCGGGAACATTGTCCGCACCGTAGCAACGAACCTTTGCTCTGTCTCCGTTGGAATAAGCGATCTCCTTTACGATCTTTACAGTCTCGCTGTAAGGATCGAACTCTGTCTGAACATAAGTGAAGCCGTTGATTCTCGAGATGATCATAGCGGCATCCTTGCCGAGACCGTTAAGAACAACTCTGAGGGGCTTGTTTCTAACCTTGTTTGCATTAAGAGCGATTTTGATCGCGCCCTCAGCAGCGGCGAAGGACTCGTGTCCCGCAAGGAAGCAGAAGCACTCCGTGGACTCGGAAAGAAGCATGGAGCCGAGGTTTCCGTGGCCGAGACCGACCTGACGGTTGTCCGCAACGGAGCCGGGGATGCAGAACGACTGAAGACCGATACCGATTGCGGCAGCGGCATCTGCAGCCTTGGTGCAGCCCTTCTTAATTGCGATAGCTGCGCCGACCGTATAGGCCCAAACGGCGTTTTCAAAGCAGATCGGCTGTGTTTCTCTTACGATCTTGTCGCAGTCGATGCCCTTTGCGAGAGTTATATCACGGCACTCCTCGATGGAATTGATGCCGTACTCCTTGAGTGTAGCGAGGATCTTCGCTTCACGTCTTTCATAATTTTCAAATAAAGCCATTTTCGCTACCTCCTATCAGTCTTTTCTCGGGTCGATATACTTAACGGCGCCGTCTTCCTTAGCGAATCTGCCGTAGTGACCCATGGATTTTGTATAAGCAGTGTTGGGATCGTCACCCTTCTTGATGAAGTCGGTCATCTTGCCGAGGTTTACAAACTCATAGCCGATGACCTGATCGTTCTCGTCAAGAGCCATTCTTGTAACATAGCCCTCTGCCATTTCCAAATAACGAACGCCCTTTGCAACGGTGCCGTACATTGTTCCGACCTGAGAGCGCGAGCCCTTTCCAAGGTCCTCAAGACCTGCACCGATCGTAAGACCGCCCTCGGAAAACGCAGACTGCGTACGTCCGTAAACGATCTGAAGGAACAGTTCACGCATAGCGGTGTTGATCGCATCGCAGACAAGGTCCGTGTTGAGTGCCTCGAGGATCGTTTTTCCCTGAAGGATCTCAGCCGCCATAGCAGCGGAGTGAGTCATACCGGAGCAACCGATCGTTTCGACGAGTGCCTCCTGTATAACGCCGTCCTTAACATTGAGCGTCAGCTTGCATGCGCCCTGCTGAGGTGCACACCAGCCAATGCCGTGTGTAAGTCCGGAAATGTCCTTAATTTCTTTTGCCTTGACCCAAAGACCTTCTTCGGGAATGGGCGCAGGTCCGTGGTTCGGACCCTTAGCTACTACGCACATATTTTGTACTTCGTGCGAACAGACGAGTTCTGCCATTGTTTATATCTCCTTTTTAAAATTATCTTATTCTATAAGCGGTTTAACGGCTTCCGCATACCACTTGCCGATTAGCTCCGATCCGTTTTGATTCGGGTGCACGCCGTCCTGCGAATAATAAAGCGCATGCGGCTGAGTCTTCACCGCCTCGGCAAATTTTTCGTCGAGCGGAATATACACGTCGGCGAATTCCCGCGCGAGCTCCCTGACGATCGGAAGGACCGTTTTTATATCCTCACGCAAAAAGTCCTTATCGGGTGCGTCGAGGACAAAGGGTGCGAGAATAACTATCTTGGCATTCGACTCCTTCTTTATGCGCTCAAGGATAGATCTGTAATTAAGCGCGATCTGCGCATCGGTGGTCGCTATCCTCTCCGCACCGTGGCGATGCCATATGTCGTTTATGCCGATGAGTATCGATATAATATCCGGCTCAAATTCGAGAGCGTCGGTATACAGCCTGTCAAAGAGCTGTGACGTACGGTTACCGCTGATGCCCATATTTATAAAATCGAGATCCGCGCCCAGGCATTCCTCGCGAATGGCCTGTGCCGCATATTTCGGATATCCCGGACCGAGGTCGCGATAATTACGCTTGTCCCTGCCGGCATCAGTTATACTGTCGCCCTGAAATAATATCAGCATGATCCCCTCCGATGATTAAAATTACTTAATTACCGTGCCGTAGATCTGACCGAACGCGCATGCGGCATTTGCCTCATCCGTGTCGATATGCATTGCAGCGGCGAATTTCTCGCTGACTCTCACAACAACATCGCCATAGACCGTGCTTCTGCCGTTCGAATCGATCTTCACCGAAACGATCTCCTTGTCGGAAACGCCGAATTCCTCTGCGTCCTTGGGGGTGAAATGAATATGACGCTTTGCGGCGATGACGCCCTCTGTCAGCTCGTACTCATTTCCGTTCTCGGGATTTACAAGCTTGCATCCGGGTGTGCCCGCAACATCTCCGCTCTCGCGGATGGGAGCGCTGACACCGATGGAGCGCGCGTCTGTCAACGAAAGCTCGACCTGGCTCGCGGGACGGACGGGACCGAGAATGGATGCCTTAAGCTTACCCTTGGGGCCGATGACCTCAAGCTTTTCCTCGCATGCGAACTGACCCGGCTGGCTCAGATCCTTCTTTTTTGTAAGCTCATATCCCGCGCCGAAGAGTGCCTCGAGCGCCTCCTTAGATACGTGGATATGCCTTGCAGATGTTTCAATGATTACCTGTTTCATTTCACAAAGCTCCTTTTTACAAGCGCGGCGCACACCGCGCGATTATCTACTTATAGTATTATAGCATAGTTTTTTTTGAAAATCAATGCATAAAATAAAGATTTTAAAGATTTTTGGCGATTTCGGAGATTTTCCGACGGCAGTCCGACAGCTTACCCGAAAAGCCGCATGCAGATCGTTTTTTCGCATATACCGAGGATCCCGCTCGCCGCGCCCTCCCATATACGCGTATAAACACAATTTTTTCGGCAAAGAATAAAAAATAAAAGCATAAACGGAGAGGATCAAAATGGAAGCAAGCGAAAGCACAGGCGAATCTCGCGCACTCGGAACCGCGCAAATAGAATCCGACGGTAAGACATTTTACTGCATTTCCGTCATAGGACAGATCGAGGGGCACTACATCTCCGACTCGTCGCAAAAGACGACGAAATACGACCACATTCTGCCCCTCTTGGTCAGCATAGAGGAAAGCGACAAGATCGACGGCGTTTTAATTCTGATAAACACGCTCGGCGGCGATGTGGAGGCCGGACTCGCAATGGCGGAGATGATCGCAAGCATGTCAAAGCCAACGGCATCAATAGTCCTCGGCGGCGGTCACTCCATCGGCGTCCCTCTCGCCGTAAGCGCGAGACGCTCGTTCATTGTTCCGAGCGCGACGATGACGATACATCCCGTGCGCACGAGCGGACTCGTGCTCGGCGTTCCTCAGGCGTTCGACTACCTTGAGAAAATGCAGAACAGAATAATCAATTTTATCACCGGCCACTCGAATATAAGCGCCGAGCACCTGCGAAATCTGCTTTCTCGGACGGACATACTCGTAAACGACATCGGCTCGATCCTCGACGGCTTCGAGGCGACGGAATGCGGACTGATAGACGAGATCGGCGGCATCAAGGAGGCAATCGCCTACTTAAAGGGAGAGTGCCGCAGCGGCGCAAAATGAATTTTATTTTATAAGATCCTCGAAATATCCGTGATACCTGATGTTCAGACGGCTGTCTGGATAAAGAAAG
Source organism: uncultured Ruminococcus sp. (assembly GCA_964593825.1). GTDB lineage: Bacteria > Bacillota > Clostridia > Oscillospirales > CAG-272 > UBA1740. Next base: position 29,601 of record CAZQII010000010.1, on the reverse strand, counting down.
CGATAAAGCTCCGTGCAGTAGTCATCGGTCATCGACGCCATGTAATCAACAACGATCTGATTAGGCTCCGTTTCGATGTACGGCACCTTTGCGGCATAGTGATTATTCTGAACAAAATCTATATGATGCTTGTATATGGGCGACTCGGTATTTCCCTTCTTCAGATCGTCGAGCAGCCTGTAATACATCCTCTGCATCATCGGCTTTACGGTCTCGTCGAGGACCTTTGCCACTCTGTCCGCCTTATATATCATATCGTAGTTCGTCTGCTTTGCCGCCTTCATGCCCTTATAATGATCGGAATCCATCATTATATACGGCTTTCCGTAGCTGTTCTCTATGATATTGACCTCGAGATTGTTTATGATCTCCGCGTTTATCGTACCTATGCCCTCGTCACCGAGCGAGGAATCGGAGTCAACGAGCTTCGCCCTTGTCGCATCCTGCCTATCCTTTCCGAGATATGCGATGATATCGCAAACACGGACGACACAGCCCTCGAGGGTGGACGGAACGATATTCCTGATATTCGATTCATCGGTATAGCACGATTCCACCATTCTGTCAAAGGCATCGAAATCTCCCATGACGGACGGATAATACTCATGCATCTCAAACTCACCGTTGTGCGTTATTATTCCGTCAAGCGTGTCGAGCGTTATATTGAGCGGGAAGATGCCGTCAAGGACACGCACGCTGTGCACATTGTGATTAAAATATCTGCCGGTCTCGGCATTGAATACCTCGCTTATGTATCTCTCGCCTGCGTGGCCGAACGGAGTGTGACCTATGTCGTGGCCGAGAGCAATCGCCTCAATGAGATCGAGATTCAGATTTAAAACCGAGCCGATCGAGCGCGCGATCCTTGAAACGAGCTGAACATGCAGTGCCCTTCTTGTTATGTCATCGTTCTTGTAAAACGAAAACACCTGCGTTTTGTCGGTATAGCGATTGTAATACGGGCTGTGCATGATCTTGTCGACATCGCGCACATAGGCGGGGCGCCAGATCGACTCTCGGTCAAAGCTCTGATTTCTCCTCTTCGCATCTGCACCCTTTGCACCGAAATCGGGACGCGTGCCGTTTTCTATATCGAATCTTATCCGCTCCGAGATCTCGGCGGAGAGTTTTTCGTAATTAGGCATTCTGTTCTCCTAAAATAAGTAAAATAATTGTTTTACTCTTACAGTATAACATATAAGAGCGCATTTTGTCAATAAAAAATCCCGTCCGCGGGTCAACGGACGAGATTTAAGGCATTATGCCATTGTATTAAACTTAAGAGTGAACTGAGCCTTCTTGTGCGCTGCGTTGTTCTTGTGAAGAATGCCGTGAGCAACAGCCTGGTCGACCTTCTTTACAGCAAGCTTATAAAGCTCCGATGCAGCAGCCTTGTCGCCCGAATCAACAGCCGCGTTAAACTTCTTAACAGTGGTCTTGAGATTGGACTTGATCATCTGATTGCGAAGAGCCTTGCTCTGGTTTACAAGAATACGCTTCTTAGCCGATTTGATATTAGCCATTTTTATCTCCTTATTTTTTAAACAGTCAGCAGCCTCATTGTCACAGCCCGGCTGAGAGGGTCCGAACGGAAAAATCCGCGGCACGACCGCTATTTATTACATACTGTATTATTATAGCACACCTTTGATAAAAAATCAAGTACTTTTTCGGCTTTTCTTTCAAAAAACTTCAAAAATTTTTAAAATGCACTCGCACGGGCTCGAAGCTCAACTTTCGGGCACAGCCGCGGAGGCATGATTGACAGTAAGCACGCACGGGCATGTCATTTCCCGCTTTGCTCCGTTTCCTTTTTTGCCTCGGCGAGCTGCTTTTTCTTTTTTCCCGACCTCATTGCCGATACCACGATTGCGGACAGAGCAAACAGCGCGATTACGTTGGGAATGACCATAATATTGTTGAACATGTCCGCCAGCTCCCAAACGAGGTCGTTCGGGAACAGAGATCCGAGGAAAATGAATCCGACCGCCAAAACGGAATAGACCGCGACCGCCTTTTTGGAATGCCCTCCGAACATGTACTGCACATTCTGCTTTCCGAAGAAGTTCCAACTGATGATGGTTGTGAAGGCAAAGAATGTCAGACATATCGCGACCAAAATATTTCCGACCGCCTGATTGCCGAACGCCACGCCGACGGCGGTCTGCATCATGTTGGCCTTATTGACTCCGTCGCTCAAAAGGCCCTCGCCCGTATACAGTGTGGAGATTACCACGAGCGCGGTGATGGTCAGGACCACGAACGTGTCGATAAACAGACCTATCATTGCAACAACGCCTTGATCATGTGGCTTTTCCACCTTTGCCTGCGCATGCGCATGAGGTGTCGAGCCCATTCCGGCTTCATTGGAAAACAGTCCGCGCTTAACGCCCTGGCTGACGGCGGTCTTGATTGCCACGCCGAACGTGCCGCCGATAATTGCCTGCGGAGCGAAGGCATATTTGAATATCATGCCGAAGGTGGCGGGAATCTCCTTAATATTTATGCAAAGGATCACAAGACCGATCACCAGGTAAAGCACCGCCATAACGGGAACGATCTTCTCCGCAACGGAGGCGATGCGCTGAATTCCGCCGATGAAAATAAATGCGCAAAGCATCGCAAGGATAAGTCCGACGACCCATCCGGGGATGTGGAACGCCGTTCCCGTCGCCTCGGAAATGGAATTTGACTGCACCATCGAGCCCATGAAGCCGAGCGCCAATGTAATAGCCACGGAAAAGAAGCCTGCCAGGAATTTTCCGAATTTGCCGCCGAAGGCGCGTCTGATATAATAAACCGGACCGCCGAGCACAGAGCCGTCCGCCTGCAGAGATTTGGTCTCCTGCGCCAGCACGGCCTCGGCATAAATGGTCGCCATTCCGAAAAAGGCGACCAGCCACATCCAGAATATCGCACCCGGACCGCCGATGAGAATGGCACCGCAGGCGCCGACGATATTTCCCGTGCCGACCTGGGCGGCGATGGCGGTCGCCAATGCCTGGAAGGATGAAAGGCCTCCCACGTGCTTTCCGCCCTTCAAGGAAAGATTTCCGAACACCCTTTTCATGCCCTCGCCGAAGCAGCGGACCTGAACAAAACGGGTGCGCACGGTGTAGAAGATTCCCACACCGACCAAAAGGATAATGAGAATGTAGTCAGAGAGATACGCGTTGATCCTCTGAACGATTGGAAGCAAAAAATCCGATACAGCTGTCATAAAGCCCTCCTTGCCGTTTAATTGACGGCCTCAAAAATGAAAATAAAAAAACCACTGATCCCATCAGTGGCTCCAAAGAGAAAAAACAAAATGACACCTTTTCCAGATGTCGCCCTGTCCTTTTGCCTGAGAGATTCGGACATCCTTTCGGATTCCTTGCACCTTCGGCACTCTTACGAGATTCTCCAGAGCCCCTCCGTTTTCGGTCTTCCGACGTATCGGAATTCTAAAAACTTCAACGGTTTAATATGTTCCATATTATATCACACTCTTCGACAAAATGCAATACCCTTTTAACAAAAAATCGCAAAAAAATCGTATTTCATATTTTTATATTTTTACCGATATCCGACTCGGGCGCCGGTTTCAAAAGTTTTCAAAAGATTTTTTAAAAAATGTCGAAAAACCTATTGACAAATAAAGAAAAATGGTATATAATAATATAGGTTTTGCGGGAGTGGCGGAACTGGCAGACGCGCACGTTTGAGGGGCGTGTGGTTTTACCGTACGGGTTCAATTCCCGTTTCCCGCACCAACGAAGGCGTAAGTTGAATCCAAGGATTTGACTTACGTTTTTTCATTTGTTTCATATCAGGTTCTTATCTATCAAACATTCCGTACTGCACGGATAAGCGATTTAGATTTAATAAGTAGTTTACTCCAAAAAATAGATCGGCTCATTTTGCTTTTTGCTCCCATGCCCTGGCTCGGCACGGGAGCACGCAGGCTACGGAGGTGTCGAAAAAAAGCCGCAAGAAATTTCTCGCGGCTTTTTTATTTTTTTACTTCTCTTTTAAATTGAAACGGCAAAGTTGCATGCGCGTTACAGCGGCAGATCCTTTTTCGTAAATCTCAATGCACCGAGCACATATCCGGCGATGCCGACCGCCGCGAGGATGACGAACTTCCAAATGAAGGCATTCGTGCCGTCCATTATGGATATGACATCAAAGAGCGAGATTATCGTCGCATAGTTAAAGTTGTTCAATGCGCCGAGTCTGACAACGGAGGGGATCACGGGGCTGCCGAACAGGCCGAGCATCGCCGCAACGAGCGCAAAAATGCTGAGTCCTCCGCCGATCGCCATAGAGCGCTTGCTCCTGTCGAATACACAGGATGTGAGGAAGCAAAGGCCGGAGAGCGCCAGAAGAACGAGAAACGCGCCGAGATTAAGAAGGATCAGGTTTCCGTAGGTCAATTCGACATCCTCCGTTACCAAAGCGAGGCACACGCATCCCGTGGCGGTCGTCAGGCAGAACATCGCAAACAGCGATCCGATCAGATACACCGCTTGAGTAAATACAACGGTGATCCTCTTTGTCGAGGTGGAGAGGATATAAGCCATGGAGCCGCTGTCCACCTGACCGGCGACCAGGTTGTTTGATGCCATTATCATATATATTATAGGAAGAAGCAAGCCTGCAAGCTTATAGAATATGGAACCGACGACCAGCGTGTAAAGATCCATCTTTCCTATCTCCTCCAGCGCCTCGGAGACCTCCGCGGGAAGCGTGGTTAAGAAGCTGGACGAAATCTCGGAGCGGAGCTCCTGCATTTTTGCCGCAAGCGCACCGCGGTATTCCTCCTCGCTCACGAATTCCCCGTTTGCGAATTTTGCATTGAGGAGACCCGTCTCATATTCGAGCCTTCCGCGGTAAGTAACGATGGCTGTCTTCGCCAAATGCTTTATTGAGGAATAATTATATCCGAAGGAATCGTATTTCTCCTTATCTACACCGTAGGACGAGAGCGCGTCGATGAGGGCCGAAACATTATCTGCCTTTACCATATTTCCGGCAAGGAAAACGGACGAGCACTCCTCCGCCCTCTCCGCGCGGTAATTCTCACGCTCGGACGAGGCGAGATATTCCGCGGCGTCACCCGACGAAATGTGGGAAATCGGAGAAAGAAAATCATAATCGGACGGCGCGGACTCACCGTTTTCTGTATAAAAGGAATCGAACATACCGTTCGGATTTACGGCATACATAACACTGCCGAGCATTTCCTGCGCCTCGGTCGAGCTCTCGGCATATCCCTGTGCGGCGGCTTTTTGCAAAGTATAGGTCTGCAATTCCGCACAGGCGGCGACATATGCAGTCTCTATCGCCGTCGTCTGTGTTGCGGGTGTTCTCTCACTCCATGTCGCGAGAGCGGCAAGATACTCGCCTTCGCTTTCAAATGACTCGCGGGTCGGCATATCCGCTTGCCATGCGGAAACAAGAGCGGCATAATTCTCACCCGCCGCCGTCTTCACCGTCGGCTTCGCATTCTGCCATGCAATGACTGCGGCGCCGTACTCCTCAAGATTGCCGTAGCTGTCCTGAGAGGGCATATTGCCGAGCCAAGCGAGATAGGTCAGCGTGTCCGTCGCTCCGTCGACGAGCAGGCTGTCGAATTTCTCCATACCGTCCTTCGCGTTCCCGTAATACGAAAGCGAGCGGCTCTGCATCTGCGCGTCGATCTCCTTTGTTATTATGGTGTCCTGAATCGAATTTTTGACCGTGCCGATATTCCCGTTGCCGGAGATCAGCATAACGCATGCAAGCATGAAGCAGGTCGCAAAGGTTATGATCGACCACATCGTTCCGTTTGCCTTGCATGACTGTTTAAATAAAGCTTTGCTGAACATAAATCATTCCTTCTCCTTTAAATGGTTTGTTTTTGAAAACAGTATGTTTTTAAAGTGCATCTCAAGCGTGTACGGCAGCTCGGAAATGAAGCGCACGTCATAGCCGTGCAATACGCCGAGCAGGCTCGCCGTGTCCTTGGCGTGGATGCGGATCGTCACCTGATCGTATTGCTCTTGCAAGCGTATTATTTCGTACTTTTCCTTTAAAAACCTGTTATAATCGGCGGCAGAATGGAATTCTATCTTAAAATCCTTTATCTCGCGATTTCTTATATCATTCATGTCGCACACATCCGCAATGCGTCCGTCGCTTATCAGGGCAACCTTATCGCAGGTCTTTTCCAGCTCCTCAAAGCTATGGCTGCTCATGAAGACGGTCTTTCCCCTTTTGTGCTCCTCCTTGATTATGTCAAGGAAGGTAGCGCGCATCAGCGGATCCAGTCCCGTTGTGGGCTCATCGAGAATGATTATCGGCGCATCGTTCATCAGCGCCGCGACAAGCGCCGTTTTTTGCTTCATTCCCTTACTCATGCGCTTAAGATTTGCACGCGGATCGAGCTGCAGGCGCTCTATCAGCTCGTTGGCGTACGACATATCGCCGAGGCCGAGAAAGTCCGCCTGACATTTAAGGAAGTCTATTCCGGTCTTCAGATCGGGAAAAGCGATCTCCCCCGGGACATATCCGATATTCTTCACTATCTCGCTGGAATGCTCCCACGAGGAGAGTCCGTTGACACAGACGGTGCCCGACGTCGGCTTCAAAAATCCCATGATGTGCCGCACGGTCGTCGTCTTTCCGCTTCCGTTAGTGCCTACGTAGCCCACCATTTCACCCTCGTTTATCGACAGATCGAGGTCGAATACTCCGCGCCCGCCGCCGTAATCCTTGGTCAGCTTATTAATTTCGATAACGCTCATGACAGTGCACCTCCGAAATCCTTATCCTCTTTATAGAACTTCATGAAATAATCCTCAAGCGTTTCGTTCCTGTTGCTGAACGACGATACGGGAAGAGCTGACAGAATCGCGATAAGCATGTTCAGATCTCTGTCCTCCACGGAGATATAGGTCTCGTTCTGCCCCTTTGAAATGCAGATGAAGGACCCGATTTCCTCCGCCTTTTTCAAAAACGTCGCCTGCGCGTCCGCGCTCTTGAAGCGTATCGTATAATATTTCCGCGACGCGTGCTTCAAATCGTCTGCGACAAATTCGGAAACGATGCGCCCGTCCTTTATAATAGCGATACGGTCGCAGGTCGAATCGATCTCCGAGAAAATATGACTCGAGAGCAAAACGGTCTTGCCCCGCCTTTTTTCCTCGTGAATCAGGCGAATGAAGTTCTCCTGCATAACGGGATCAAGTCCGCTCGTCGGCTCGTCGAGGATAAGCACCTCGGGGTCGGACATAAACGCCGTTACAACGGCGAGCTTGCGCTTTACTCCGAGGCTCATGCGCTTTGTCTCCTCGTTCAAAGTGCTGTCGCGCAATTCGAAAAGATCGAGCATTGCGCCCAAGCGCTCCTCATTTCGGATCCCCTGCATATCTTGCATCATCCTTATAAATTTCCAGCCTGTCAATCCCGCGGGGAGAGCAATCTCGCCGGGGATATATCCCACGCGGTTCAAAACCTTGTCGTAATCGTCAAATGCCTCATATCCGAGAATTTTCGTGCTGCCCGAATCGGGACGCGAAAATCCCAGAAGGTGCCTTATGGTAGTCGACTTACCCGCACCGTTCGGCCCCAGAAAGCCGAACACCTCGCCCTCGTCCACATGAATATTGACGTCGAAAACGCCGCGACCGAATCCGTAATCCTTTGTCAGGTGCTCGGTCTCTATCACGTGTGGGCCATTTGAATTCAAAACTGTTCTTTCATCCAATTTTCCGTTCCTCCGATGAACACTGTTGACATTTCAACTGCGTTATAGTATAATACATTTAAAATCAAAATAAAAGCACAAAAATCCGTCGGTTGAAAAAATATTGACAACCGCGGCGATTCTGTTTATTTTCAGGAGGTGTACGAAAAATGAAAGCCAAGAATCTCAACAATTCTTCCAAAAAAACAAAACGCCTGATCAAAAAAGTCTTCGCCGAAATGCTTTCCGAGAAAAAGAGTCTGTCTGCCATTTCCGTCAGCGAGCTTTGCAAGCGCGCGGAGATCAGCAGAGGCGCATTTTATTCCCACTACGGCGATATTTACGATGTCGCCGAGGAGTACGAAAATGAGCTCATCGATACCTTCTTCGATCAGACGCGGCTGGTCGATTCGCAAAATATCATGCAATTCATCGACTCCGTCTTCGAATACATCAGGCAGAACGATGAAAACTACCGCCTGCTCTGCAGGTCGAACGAGGTTATTTTTGCCGCGAAGAAGCTCACATCCATAGCCTCGAAAAAGCTGCTCGAGCTCTGTCAGAGCGACAGCCGCATCAAAAACACGGATTACATAGAGATCGAGATCCAGATCTTTTTGGAGGGTCTGTTTTGCGAGTATATGAAGTATTGCCGCGCGTATTCTCAAAGAACGCTCGATGAGCTTTACTCATATACGAAATTCTGGGTGTCGAATTTTGTCACGCGCCGATCTTTATAATTATAAAAAAAGTCACGGACCCGGATACAGCCGCCTGCACCCGAGTCCGTGTCCTTATTTAATTTGCTTTTTTGCGTCTTATGTCGTTTATCAGGCCTATGACCGCGCCGACAATGGCCAAGGCGGAGCCGATGATCCCGCCGATATTAAGTATTAGGCAGGTATAAGCCACCCAGAACGACTGCCCCACTATCCCGAGGATCCGCACAGCCCTCGGATCCGTGCAATAAAACCCGATCACGACGATTGAGCTGCCCGTCGCGGGCAAAAGCGAGACCGGCCCCTGCCAGCTCAAGAGCGAGCCCGCCGCCATAAGGAGAATGAATACGGCAAGCCATATTCTGCTGCGCGCCCATCTTCTTTTTTCCTTATTGTAAAATACGACCTCTCTTAAAACGGCTATTCCGTTTATCACCGAGCCGGTAAACGCGCCGACCATTATCGACTGAAAGACATTGAGTATATCAAGTATCAGCTTTGTCGCGAGAATTTTTTCGCGGCTCTTCTGCACATAAACCAAGAACGAGAGCGCCGCAAGACAAATTCCGAACACCTGTCCGACGATGTAAACTTTTTCATCAAAAGATCCCATAATAAAAGTCCTCTATCTCTATCTCTCTCTCTGCTTTTCGCAATCATTTTAAAGTCGTGAACCGAAGCAAATATCATATACCGCACGGCATATATTTTATGTACCCGTCTATTTAAAGAAGGCCATCAGGAGCGTGCCCGCAAGCATGAGGCAAAGACCGACAAGTGCCCTTTTCGACAGCTTTTCCTTAAAAACAAAATAAGAAAACGCAACGGTCACAAGCACGCTCATCTTATCGATCGGAACGACAACGCTTACGCTTCCGTTTTGGATTGCGTAGTAATAGCACAGCCACGAGGCGCCCGTCGCAATCCCGGAGAGGCATATAAAAAGCAATTCTCTTTTTTCAAGCGTCTTGAGTCCCTTGTGCTTTCCCTTTGCAAAAACGATCGCCCACGCCATAACGAGGACAACGCCCGTTCTGACGGCGGTCCCGAGATTGGATTCGACACCGGATATGCCGATCTTCGCGAGGATAGAGGTCATTGAGGCAAAAACGGCGGAAAGCACGGCATAAACGATCCATGCCCTGCCCTCGCTCTTTTGCTCGGTCTGCCGCCTCTCGACCATAAGAAAAATACCGACGGCGAGCAGCGCGGAGGCGATGAGTTTGACCGCGAGATTAGATGTTTCCCCAAAGCAGATTATCGCCAAAAGGACGGTGAGCACCGTGCTCGACTTATCTATCGGAACGACCTTGTTCACATCCCCCACGGCAAGCGCCTTAAAATAGCATATCCAGGACGCACCGGTCGAAAGCCCCGACAGAACAAGAAACAAAAGCGACACGGCGCCGATATCCGTTATCGCTCTGTACGAGCCGACAATAAAAACGATCATCCACGAAAAAACGAGGACAACCACCGTGCGCAATGCCGTTGCAAGATTGGAATCGGTCTTTCTGATGCCGCATTTTGCAAGTATCGATGTGAGTCCGGCAAAAACGGCGGATAGGATCGCCGCGATCAACCAAAGCATATTTTTTTACCTCTGTTTTGAAAAAATCAAAAAGCCCTTGACATTAAACGAATTTTAATGTATAAAATAATTAAGCAATTCAATTATAGCACAATTAAAATAAAAATCAATAGGGGGAGCAAAATATGCAATATGCAACCTTAAACAACGGAGTTAAAATGCCCGTCCTCGGCTACGGAGTCTACCAGGTCTCGCGGGACGAGTGCGAACGCTGCGTGCTTGACGCGCTTAATGTCGGATACCGTCTGATCGACACGGCGCAGAGCTACTTCAACGAGGAGGAGGTCGGCAACGCGATCTCTAAAAGCGGAATTGCGCGCGATGAGATCTTTCTGACGACAAAGGTGTGGATCGAGCATTACGGATACGAGCAATGCAGAGCGTCTGTGCTCGAATCACTGCGCAAGCTCAAAACGGATTACATCGACTTATGCCTTCTCCACCAGCCGTTTTCGGATGTTTACGGTGCTTATCGCGCGCTTGAGGATCTGGCGGATGAGGGCAGGATCCGCGCTATAGGCATCTCCAATTTCTACCCCGATCGTATGGTCGATATTGCGAATTTTGCGCGCGTTAAGCCCGCTGTAAATCAAATCGAGATCCATCCGCACAATCAGCAGAGCGAGGCACTCGAATGGCATAAGAAATACGGCGTCCTGCCGGAGGCATGGGCTCCGTTCGGCGAAGGCAGAGGCGGAATGTTCGATCTTCCGGAATTGAAGAGCATCGGCGCGAGATACAAAAAAACTCCCGCGCAGGTGATACTGCGCTGGCATATACAAAGAGGAGTCGCCGTTATTCCGAAATCCACGCACATAGAGCGCATGCGCGAAAATTTCGATGTTTTCGATTTCTCTTTGACCGATGAGGATATGAATGCGATTGCCGCGATCGATAAGGGGCGCTCATCCTTCTTCTCGCATACCGATCCGAATATGGTGGAATGGTTCTGCCGCATGGTGAAGGAAAGAAAAAGCAACAGCGATTGCAAGAAGAAGAAAAAAAGAATTGGTAAAACAATAACCGAAAGAAAAAAGATCCCGTCCTTCGCTTTCCGAGCATGACGTGACCTTAATAAAAAGTTGCGGGGGCTGTCTTGAGCTGCCCCCGTTTTTTGTTACCTTATTTATTTTGCGTGAGAATGCGCCTTTTATCTTAAAGCGTAATGTCCGTATCTCCCGCACCGATTTCATACTCCTTACCGCAGACAGAGAGCGTATAGGCGCCGGTCGAATGCACGTGGCAGTGATTTCCGTCCGCAACGATGTCCGTCACGGTGTCGCCGAAGCGAAGACCGCGTATGCCGATCCTGCCGTCAAGATCATTCGGCTTTTCCCACTCTACCCTGTTTTTCAAGGCATCGACGGTATGAAAGCCAAGCACGTTCTCTATATAAATGCTGATGGGACCGAGCGCCGACCAGCCGCAAAAATCGGGACGGACAAGCCACTCCTCGCCCTCTGCGATCGTCGCCGCCTCGTATTTCTCGGGATTGTAGCATTCCCATATGGTGTGCGGCTCATAGTCCGTATATGTACGGTACATGTGGTCGAGAAGAACGGACGCCGTCCTGTGCGCCAGCGAATGCATGCCGTATTCACCGAGTCCGCGCAGCGTTGCATACGCGGTGGGCAGCCATACACTGCCGCGCCAATACCGTCCGCTCGGCATATAGTCGTTGTCACTGCGGGAGAGCGAGGTGAACGGGACCTTGCCACCAAAGGCCGCGGGGTCCTCAAGCAGGCGCACGAGCTTTTCCGCCCTCTCCTTTGTGGCGATCCCCGCCGTCATCGTCCAATAAGATGCGATCGACATGATGCGGTAGAAGCCGTGAGTATGTCGGTCGATGTCGTAATAGAAGCCGTCGGAATCGTCCCAATAGAGCGTGTTGACGATTTCTTTTTTCTTTTCATAGCGTGCGCGCCAGCGCTCCGCCTCCTCGGGCTCGCCTATCGCGTCGAACATACGGGCAAGCATACGTGCCGAAAGCGCCTGCTGGCAGATCGCGTCGAGCCAGAGCATATCGGGGTTGTTCGGGCGCATGCCGACCGCATGCTCTCCGGTGCGTCCGCGAGGAGTGTTGTCCATGCCGGAGCGACCGCCCTCCCAGCGATAGCCGCTTTCATCCTCCTCTGACATAAGGTACGTAAGGTGGAGCACCCCCGCGGGCTTGACCTGACCGTGCAGGCCCTCGATCCACATATAATGCTTTTGCAAAACGCGGCGCTCCTTGAGCAAGCGGCGTATGCGCTCGGTGTCGCCGCTCATCAAAAGATTCTCATACTCCGCCCATGCAAAGAGCGGCGGATTATCTGCTATATGAATCTTGACCTCGTAAGGCTCTCCGTACACGGCGCCTGCCCAATCCGGCTCGTTTTTCGGCGGCATGACCGTGGCGAGGTGCCGCCCCTCGTGCAGAACACCGTAGAAGTTATCGAGCGTTTCCACTCCGGGAAACACGTCGCCCGCATATTTGCAGAACAGCGACATGAAGCAGCTGTCCCATATCCAGACCTGCGTTGCGCAAAATGCCTCATCCATATACGGATCCTGCGGCATGCCGGGCAGGCTCTTGATATGATCGTATGCCATCTGCCATGCCTTGTAATAAAAATCCGTCCACTCGGGGTGTGCGTCGCACACAGGCGCCGGTACATATGCGCGCCAATTCTTATCTCCGAAATGCTTTTCCATTTTTCCTCTCCTTAGCCGATATTTTTATATTTTAAAAAAATAAATTGCGTTGTCTCCGATAAGGCCGTTATCCGTTTTTGCGGATAATTAAGCTCTTCTGATCGGATGTCTGATGACCGTCCTCCACCTCTCGGGTGCCACTCTTCTCGCATCTGACATGTATATCTCGTGATGCAGTCTCTCCTTGCTCATATCGTTGACATATCCGTTTTGCTCCAAATACTCATCCATGAGCGACACGGATTCCGCCTCCCTGTCGAATGACCCGAAATGCATTATCTGAACGCAAAGCCCCTCATCGACCGTGAGATATTCCGCCGACGAGCAATCGAGCTTTTTCTTCTCACTCGCCGTCCTTACCGCCCAAGCGAAATCCTCTTCTGTAACGAAATCGGGCAAGCGAATGACGGATATCCAATTAAATGCGGACTTGTCAGCGGGATCCGTCTTCTCCGCTCCGTCCTGCCACCAGAATCCTTCAAGCGGCGGAACGACATATTCAAAGAAGCCCTCGATCTTGTGATCACCCATGTAGCTCATCTTAAGCGTATACGCAACGGAATACAAAACACCGATCGCCCGCTGATACGCTCCGTCACTCTCATTCGGGTCGCCCTTTCCCCTGACCGCGATGTAATTTGCCCTCGGAACATTTACGATCTCCGGTCTGTTTTTCGGCATATAGAATTCCTTATATTCCTTCTTGAAATCAAAAGCCATAATTACCTCCGCGTATCCGTCCCCGCCGCAGCTCCTTCTTGCCCGATGGATATATCGAGCCGCTGCCGATCAAATATATTATACAATATCTTTTTGATTTTTTCAACACAAATATTAAAATGTATTTCTCGCAAAAAATCAGATGAGGGACTCGGTAAAAAAAAGTCGGCAGACTCAACATCTGTCGACCTTTGGCAGGGGCAGAAGGACTTGAACCCACGACCCATGGTTTTGGAGACCAGTACTCTACCAACTGAGCTATACCCCTATGCACGCTTGTTATTATACCAAATAAAAAAGATTTTGTCAAGGTTTTTGAGCGATTTTTTCAAAAAGATTATTGCAAAAGGCCGCGTAATCGATCTTTCGGCCGCTTATTTAATAAAATTCCTATATTCGGCATTCTTAAAAGATCATCCGCAGAGCTTATTTGCGGGCTCTGCGGATCCTTCTTATATCTCCTTCACGCGGTACGTCCTCCTCGCCGTTTTCGCTTTTCGGAATTAAAGCATTCGGTAAATAGCCGCGATCAATGCCGCGAAAAGGATTATCGCCCGCGGGTCTGCGGTAAATATATTCGTCATCAGCGACATTTATATTTTTCGGAAGATCGCGCTCGGGTATATTCAAGAGCGATACTATCACAATATTATCCCCCTCACGCTCGTCGTAAACCGCCCTTCCCTCGTTAAGATCGTATTTGCAAAGGATATGGCGCGTGCAATACTCGTGCGGCATATTATCGGGCGTAAACCATCCGCGCTCCGTTCTGCCGCCGCGCATATCGAGTGAGCATGCCGAACCGGGAAGGTCGCCGGAATCCTTGCAGTAATCGCGCAAAACAAGCCCCGATGTCGAAAAATGCTCCTCCGCGTCGAGTCCGCGGTGTATTCCGGTCATTACCTTATCCCAAATTTCAAGATGTGACGGAGCGATCGCGCCGACCGAGGCGGACGAATTCGTATACCCGCACCATATTCCGGCGGTATAATACGGAGTATACCCGACGAAAAGCCTGTCTCTCGAATTTGCCGTTGTTCCCGTTTTCCCCGCCGTGTCCACCGTGTCCTTCAGCGTAACGGTGCGCGCCGTTCCGTCAGCGACGACGTTCATGAGCAGCTGATTCATTATCCGTGCGCACGAGACGGTGAAGACCCTTTTCGGTTCAGTACGGCTCTTGAGCACGGTCGCACCGTTTTTGTCGGTGACGTAAAGATAACTGCGGCCTCCGTTGTATATTCCTTCGGACGGAAAAACAGTATACGCCTCGGTAAGTGCCCTGAGGCTCACGCCGTAGCTCAGCTGACCGAGCGCGAGCGGAGAGACGGCAAGGTCGCTCACCGCGCCCAAGCTCCCCTGCGCACGCTCTGTAAGCGTTTCAAAGCCGAAATCGTTTTTCAAGGAATTGAATATTTTGCGGGCGCCGAGCATTTTGTAAAGCCTGACGGCGACCGTGTTTTTCGAAAGCCTGACGGCGTCCTTGACCGTTATGAGCCCGCTGTACACCTCGGGAGAATTCTTCGGAAATTCGGTATAGCTGTCGCCGTTTTTCGAAAATTCGACGGGCACATCGTCAAAAACGCTCGCCCAATTTATTCTTTTCTCGTTCAAAAGCGGAGCATAAAGCGCGAGCGGCTTCAAGCACGAGCCGGGCGGATGCGGCATTTCTGCGAGATCAAGCAATCGGTTCCCGCGCTTCGCACCTGCCGCGCCGACGATGCCGACGAGATCACCGCTCTTGGAATCGCACACGCACATGGCGAAATTAAGACCCGATCCCACCTCCTTCGGCAAATTTCCCGCATCGGTAAGGATCTCCTCCAAGACGGCCTGCACCCTCGGATCCTCGGTGGTATAAATGTTGTATCCGCCGCGGATGAGCCTTAAACGCGCCGCCGCACGGGATATTCCATATTTGGCGGAGAGGTCCTTCACCACATCGTTTACCGCCGTTTCGATAAACCACGAGGAATAGCCGCTGTCGCTTTTTTTCTCGAGGCACAGCTCCTCCGCCGATGCCGCCGCATACTCCTCCGCCGTGATTAGGTCCATCTCCAGCATCGAAACAAGAACGGTGTTGCGCCGCTGTATGCATGCCTCGGGATGAATGCGCGGATCGTATCTCGTCGGCGAGTTCGTTATTCCGACTATCGTCGCTGCCTGTGCAAGAGTGAGCTCCGAGGGCTCGCATCCGAAATAGCATTCCGACGCATAGCCCACTCCGGCTATATTTTCACTCATCGGGACGATGTTCATATAGAGCTCGAGTATTTCCGCCTTAGAATGTCTTTTCTCCATATTCAAGGCGCGGAATATCTCAAGGAGCTTACGCCTCGCGCTGACCTCATTGTCGCCGCTTATATTCTTCACTACCTGCTGTGTTATCGTGGAGGCTCCGTATCTGCTCTTGGATCCGAAAACATAGTTTAAAAAAGCTCCCGCCGTCCGCCTGAAATTAACTCCGCCGTGCGAATAGAATTCTCTGTCCTCCGCCGCGATGAATCCGTTTTTCAGATGATCCGATATCTCACCGTTCGAATACCAGACCTTTTTTGCCGCACCGAAGGCGGTCGCCTCTATTTCCACGGGGATGTATCCGCCGTCCTCAGATCCGTTTGCGTAAAAATGCGTCACACTCGTGTTTTTAGCGGCATTGAAAAGCTCTTCGTCAACGGAATAATCAATTGTCGCACTTAATATGAGGCAGAAAACGGTTGTGAGCAGAAACAAAGTCAATAATGTAAAAAACAGTATCTTTACCGCTTTTGTCACGGTCTTTTTAAAAGCCTTCATTTTTACAGAACAAAAAGCTCTCCTTTCCGAAAATTCCACAAAGGAATTTTTCCCGAGAGAGCTTTGATATATGTGCTGATATTTATGGCAACGAATTTAATAATTGACTTTGTTGAGATAAAGACCCTCGGGCGGTGCTGTCGGCCCCGCGAGACTCCTGTCCTTTGCCGCTATTACTTGCTTTACATAGTCCGGCGCAAAGCGTCCGAGAGCGACCTCGGCGAGCGTTCCGACGATTATCCGCACCATGTTATACAAAAATCCATCGGCGGCGATCCTTATCTCTATAATACTTTCCGATGCCCTTTTTACATTAAGGTAATGAACATTGCGGACCGTGTCCGACGCACTCGAGCCGCTCGACATAAAGGAGGTAAAATCGTGTCGCCCCTCTATGTATTTTGCGGCGGAATTCATTTTGTCTATGCCTTCCTCGGTGATAATTCGAGGCAGGAACCATGAGCGCCCATGCTCGAACGGATCGGCGATCCTGCTGTTGTATATTCGGTAAAGGTATTCCTTAGATACCGCATCATAGCGCGGATGAAATCCCGCATCGCACTCCCGCGCCCAGTAAAGCGAAAGATCGGAGGGGAGATAGCACGCGAGAGCGAGCGGAAGCCTGTCCGGCGGGACTGTGGCGCCTTCGCTTTCGATCTTGACGGCAAACTCGTTGGCATGAACGCCGGCATCCGTCCTACTGCATCCCGTCACGCGGCAGGGTGCGCCGAAGCACAGATCCAGTGCGGAATTAAGCTCCCCCTGCACAGTTCTTTTGCTCGGCTGGACCTGAAATCCGCAAAAGGCGCCGCCGTTGTATTTTATTTTTGCAAAATAATTCATGATCCGTGATATCAAATCTTATAGAATAAAATATCCGCGACTCTGCCGCCGATGCCCGTAATATCCACCGCATTTTTCGAGAATATTATCAAGCCGAGCGAGATGCAGAAAAGCAAAAGTGCGATAAAATCGCGCGGCTTGAAGGAGAGCTTGACCAGCTTTGTACGGTTCTTGTCGCCGCGATAGCATCTGCATTCCATCGCCGTGGCGAGCTCCTCCGCCCGCTTAAACGATGAAACGAAGAGCGGAACGAGAAGCGGAACGAGCGCCTTTGCCCTTTTTCTCAAGCCGCCGCTCGAAAAATCGGCACCCCTCGATTTCTGGGCATTCATAATTTTTTCCGTCTCCTCAATGAGCGTCGGAATAAATCTCAGCGCGATCGACATCATCATTGCGAACGTGTGGACGGGGACCTTTATTTTTTTCAGCGGTGAGAGGAGCGATTCGAGTCCGTCCGTCAAGGCGATCGGCGAGGTTGTATATGTCAGAAGAACGCTCGTTCCGATTATGAGAATAATAACACGCAGTGCCATAAAGACAGCTCTTATTATTCCCTCCTTATATATTTTTATGACCCAAAACGCAACGAGCGGCTCGCCCGTCCCCTTAGTTAAGAAAACATTTATTATAGCGGTAAATATCAATATGAACGCTATCGGCTTCACCGCCTTCAGTATTACCTTAAAGGAGATCCTGCTTATCAATATCAAGGCGAGAGTCATCAGCGCGATAAACAAAAACGCGGCGGGACTGTCGGCCAAGAAGACCGCGACGATATAAAGTATCGCCGTGACGATCTTCATCCGAGGATCCATTTTATGAAGAGGAGAAAAGCCGGGAAAAAACTGTCCGAGAGTTATGTCAGAAATCATTTTCCGCTCCTCCCGATATAATTTTTTATTGCCTCGCGCATTCCGTCAACCGTATAAAGCCTTCCAGAAATGTTTATTCCCCTGCGGCGCAGCTCGGCGCCGATGCGCGCAACGGACGGAACGTTCAGCCCGATGTCGACAAGGGCTTCCGCGTCGGAGAATATCTCGTCCACGGTCCCCGTTCTGTAAACGCGGGCATGATTCATAACGACCACGTTATCGCAGTAAAGCGCCATATCCTCCATAGAATGGCTGACCAAAATTATAGAGGCATTATTCTGTTCCACATATTTGCAAAGACCGCCGAGGATCTCTCGTCTGCCGCGCGGATCGAGTCCCGCCGCCGGCTCATCGAGGACGAGCACCTCTGGACGCATCGCAAGTATGCCCGCGATGGCCGCCCTGCGCTTTTGTCCGCCGGAGAGCTCGAACGGCGATTTTTCAAGCAAGTCGTCGCTTATTCCGGCGAATGCCGCCGCCTCGGCAACGCGCTCCTCCGTTTCCGCCTTTGACAGACCGAGGTTCCGCGGAGCAAATCCGATGTCCGCCCTTACGGTCTCGTCGAAGAGCTGATACTCCGGATACTGCATGACCAAGCCGACTCTGTAGCGTATCTTGGCTATTTCCTTCGGTCTCTCCCAAATATCGCATCCGTCGAGAAATATTTTTCCCTCCGTCGGACGGATAAGGCCGTTGAGCATGTTGACGAGCGTGGACTTGCCCGAGCCCGTATGCCCGATAAGACCGGTTATTTTTCCTCTTTCAAATTCAACGCTCACGTTTTCAAGCGCGGTCAGCTGAAACGGAGTTCCGCTGCTGTAAACGTGTGAGACGTTTTCCACCTTTATTATACTGTTCATTTATCCGATTCCTATTATAATTATCGTAGACCGAGCTTTAAGCGCCGTACTTCTCTATCAATTTGACAATGGCCTCGACGCTCTCCTCCTCTGTCAGGGGATATTCCGTGTGAAGGTCAAAGCCGTCCTTCTGCAGGGCGTAAACAAGCTCCGCACCCTGCGGAGCCTCAAGTCCGATGCCGTGCAAAAGCTCGATGTGCGAGAAAACATTGCGCGCGCTCTCGTCGAGAATGAGCCGTCCGTCGTTTATCACCAAAACGCGATCCGCGCGCGCCGCCTCATCCATATAATGAGTTATATTGATGACAGTGATCCCCTCCTCACGGTTCAGCTTTTCCATTATTCTTACGACCTCCGCACGCCCGAGCGGGTCAAGCATTGCGGTCGACTCATCGAATATAATGACATCCGGCTTCATTGCGATGACTCCGGCTATCGCGATGCGCTGCTTTTGACCGCCAGAGAGCTTGTGCGGAGCATGGCTCACATAATTCTGCATTGACACAAGGTTCAGAGCGTCCGTGACGCGCCGCCTTATCTCCTCGCGCGGCAGACCGAGATTCTCCGGTCCGAATGCGACATCCTCCTCCACGGTCGTGGCGACAAGCTGATTGTCCGGATTCTGGAACACCATTCCTATCTTGCGGCGCACGTCGAACACATCGTCCTCACCGAAGTCCTCCGCCGTTACATCTCTGCCGTCAATATATATTTTTCCCTCCGTCGGGATCAGGATCATATTCAAGAGCTTCGCAAACGTGGACTTGCCCGAGCCGTTATGGCCGAGGACGGCAATATATTCGCCTCTGCTCACCGAAGCGGTGATATCCGTGAGTGCTGGTATCTCCGTCTTTGATGCTCCGCTCGGCGCAGAATCGTCCGTGTATGTGAAGCCGAGGTGCTCGCACTTTATAATTGGTTCACTCATTTTCAAACCTTACCTTGATTTATTTTTCGAGAATTCGACACGCACGCTGCTGCCGCACGGGAGCACGAGCCCGGTGCTCTCGACCGGGAGCCCTATCTCATCTGCCTTGCTTTTTACATCAAATTTACTCAAAAGACGTATATCTGTGATGTATTTCATAGTTGAGGCCGAGAGCCCTGTCGTGTAAGAATTCAACAAAAAGAACAGCGGATCGTCCGAGATCAGTCGGCCAGTCAACTCGACGAAGGAGTCGATGCTCTCCTCGATCTTCCAGACCTCGCCGGTGGGGCCTCTGCCGTATGATGGCGGATCCATTATTATTCCGTCGTACTTGTTGCCTCGGCGGATCTCGCGCTCAATAAATTTCTTGCAGTCGTCAACGATATATCTTATCGGCGCGTCGGCAAGACCGGAAAGACGCGCATTCTCCTTTGCCGTCGCAACCATTCCCTTGGATGCATCGACATGGCACACGGAGGCTCCCGCCTTTGCCGCAGCAACGGTCGCACCGCCGGTGTATGCAAAGAGATTTAACACCTTTACCGGTCTTCCCGCACCGCGGATCAGCTCGGAGAACCAATCCCAGTTCGTTGCCTGCTCGGGGAAAAGGCCGGTGTGCTTAAATCCCATAGGCTTTATCATAAATTTTAAGCTTCCGTAATTCACCGTCCAGGATTCGGGGAGCTTGTTCTCGCTCCATTTTCCGCCGCCGGACGAGCTGCGCTTATACCCCGCGTCGGCACGGGACCAAAGGCGCGCGTTCTTCTCCGATCTCCATATCACCTGAGGATCGGGTCTTATGAGCGTATAGGGTCCCCATGCCTCAAGCTTCTCGCCGCTCGAGGTGTCCAATATTCTGTAATCCTGCCATTTATCTGCGATCCACATATAAACCTCTAAAATGTCTTTCTTTTGTTAAAATACTTTCCCATTGCCGAGCCCGCGCACTGTGAGTGGCAGATCGCGATCGCGATCGCGTCAGCGGTGTCATCCGGCTTCGGCGGCGACGGAAGCCTCAAGAGCGATGTCACCATTGCGATGACCTGCGATTTTTCGGCGCGACCGTAGCCAACCACGGCCTGCTTGACCTGGAGCGGCGTATACTCGAATATTTTGACCCCGAGCGCATGCGCGGTGCAAAGTATCACACCCCTCGCCTCCGCCACGGCGATACCCGTCGTTATATTGTTCGTGAAAAAGAGCTCCTCCGCCGCCATCTCGTCCGGCTTATACTTTTCGATAATTGTCTCCAAGTCGTTTTTGATCATTAGCAGGCGCTTCTCTATATCTGTGTGGGCGGGAGTTGTTATCGCACCGTATGCAATCGGCCTGATGCTGCCGCGCGTGCTCTCTATCACGCCCCAGCCCACGATGGCAAGGCCGGGATCTATTCCGAGAATTATCACAATCTCCCCTCCAAATTCAAGGTTATCTTTTATTTATTTTATCATACTCGGACGAAGTAGTCAATCTTTTTTTGAAGATTTTCGTATAAAAGGCGATTATTTCGAAAAAAGCTCCGCCGCATTTCTTCATTGGGTTAATTTTATTAAATAAAAGTATTAAAAATATTTTAATTTTCGAAAAACGGGTGGACATTCGTCCGTTTCTGTGCTATAATAAAATGAATTAATATGGTTAAACTGAAGAGGTGCAATTAAAAATGACCGATAATACGGAAATCTACAATGAAGTCAATTTACCGCTGATACCGCTCCGCGGCATAGTCGCCTTCCCTGCGGTACAGCAAAATATAGAGATCGTCAGAGGCATCTCGCTCAAGGCATTTACCGCCGCGGCGACGATGCACGAGGCACGCATTCTGCTTGTGGCACAGCGTGAGCTTGCGACGGAGGAGCCCACCGAGGCCGACCTTTACAGGACTGGCGTCCTCGCCGAGATCAAGCACGTGGTCAAGAACCCGCACGGAAACCTTTCCGTTGTTTTCGAGGGCATCGCCCGCGCGAAGATCAGATCCGTTTCCTCGGAGCAAGGCTTTTTCACCGCGGAGGCTGTAATCAAGCCCGAGCCGAGCGCGATCAGATCGTCCGGCAGCTGTGAGGCACTTATGCTGGAGGTCAAGAATCATCTTTCCGGTCTTGTCGACTTTCATCCGACATTCACCGATGAATTGAAGATGACCGCCGATGCGATCACCGCCCCCGGGTATCTCGCGGATTTTGTCGCCTCAAGCGCGATAATCGATTACAAAAACAAGCAGGACGTCCTTGAGGCATTTCTGCCGAAGACGCGACTCGAGCGCCTGCTCTATGCATTGGAGGAGGAGCGCATGCTCCTTGAATGCGAGCGCGATATTCAGCTCCAGGTGCGCGAGAAGATCGACAAAAACCAAAAGGATTATTTCCTGCGCGAGCAGATAAAGGCAATTCAGTCCGAGCTCGGCGAGGACGAGGATGACGAGATCAGAGAGTACGAGGACAAGATCGAGGCGGCAAGCCTGCCCGAGGAGGTTAAGGAGAAGCTCTGCAAGGAGCTCGGAAAGCTTGCGAAAACGCCATTCGGCGCCGCGGAAAGCACGGTGCTCCGCACCTACCTCGACACATGCCTTGAGTTCCCGTTCGGCAAGAGAACGACGGACAATGTTTCGGTGGCGGAAGCAAAAAGGATACTCGACGAGGATCACGACGGCCTTGCCAAGGTCAAGGACAGGATCCTGGAATTTGTGGCGGTCAAGCAGTTCTCGGACAACATAAAGAATCAAATCATATGCCTCATCGGCCCTCCCGGTGTGGGAAAGACCTCGGTCGCCGCATCCGTGGCGCGCGCACTCGGACGTAAATATGCCCGCGTTTCGCTCGGCGGAATGCATGACGAGGCGGAGATAAGAGGACACAGGAAAACATATGTCGGTGCAATGCCCGGCAGAATAGTTACCGCACTTATAAATGCGAAGGCGGAGAACCCCGTTATCGTGCTCGACGAGATCGATAAAATGGCAAACAATTTCAGAGGGGATCCGACATCGGCGCTCCTCGAGGTGCTCGACCCGGAGCAAAACAAATCCTTCCGCGACAATTTCATGGAGATCCCGATCGACCTCTCCGACACGCTGTTCATCGCAACGGCAAACAGCTACGACGGCATCCCCGCCCCCCTGCTCGACAGAATGGAAATAATCGAGCTTTCGACATACACGGACTCGGAAAAGCTCAGCATAGCAAAGAACCATCTTATTCCGAAGCAGCTGAAGAGAAACGGGCTTACGTCCAGATATTTCCGAATTTCCGACGACGGCATCCTGACGCTCATCAAGAGCTATACCCGTGAGGCGGGCGTAAGAACACTTGAGCGCACCATCGCATCGCTGATACGCAAAAGCGCGAAAAAGATCGCGGAAAACAAGGCGAAGAGCGTTCGGATAACGGAAAAGAACATAGAAGAATTTCTCGGAAAGCCGAAGATACTCCCCGAGCGACCGGAGGAAGAAAACCCCGTCGGAGTTGTCAACGGACTTGCATACACGCAATCCGGCGGCGACATGCTCAAGGTCGAGGTCGCGGTCATGGAGGGAACGGGAAAGATCGAGCTGACCGGCTCGCTCGGCGATGTCATGAAGGAATCAGCGAAGATCGCGCACACCTTCGTAAGGACTCTGCCGGACGAATACAAGCTCGAGCGCGATTTCTACAAGACCAAGGATATACACATACATTTCCCCGAGGGAGCCGTACCCAAGGACGGCCCATCCGCGGGAGTTACCATGGTGACGGCGATGGTCTCCGCCCTCGGCGGCATCCCCGTCAGACGCGATGTCGCAATGACGGGCGAGGTGACGCTCAGGGGCAAGGTCCT
Source organism: uncultured Ruminococcus sp. (assembly GCA_964593825.1). Lineage (GTDB taxonomy): Bacteria > Bacillota > Clostridia > Oscillospirales > CAG-272 > UBA1740. The sequence continues at coordinate 6,057 of CAZQII010000010.1, read as the reverse complement.
TCCGATTGGAGGATTAAAGGAAAAAACTCTCGCAGCATACCGTGCGGGAATAAAGACCGTCCTGGTCCCCAAGGACAACTGGGCGGATCTTGACGAAATCGACGCGGAGGCAAAAAGTGCACTCGAATTCATCCCTTGCGCAACGGCAGAGGATGTCCTTCGTTCCGCACTTGTACGTTAATATGAAGATAAATCCAAGCAATTCGAAAATATCCATGTCCGTCGGGGCCGCACATCAGTTCCCCCGCGAGCTGAAGCCGCAGATCGCCCTCTCGGGCAGGTCGAACGTGGGAAAGAGCTCGCTCATAAACACTCTGCTCGGTCGCAAATCGCTCGCGCGCGTTTCCTCCGCGCCGGGCAAAACGATCACCATCAATTATTACGATATTGACGGCAAAATGTATCTCGTCGACCTGCCCGGATACGGGTATGCGCGCCGCTCGAGAGAATCGCAAAGAGTGTGGAGCACCCTGACGGAGGAATATTTCACAAAGAATCCGTCCGCGGACGCAATAAAGCTCGTCATACAGCTCATCGATGTACGTACGGGTCCGACGGACGATGACATCATGATGATAAATTGGCTGATAGATAACTCAGTCCCCTTCACCGTCGTTGCGACAAAAGCGGACAAGCTGCCTGCGTCGCAGCTGAAGGCGGCAACTGAAGAGATATCGCAAAGCTATTTTTCGGGAACGGGGATCGAAATACTGCCGTTCTCATCTGTGACAAGAGTCGGCAAAGAGCAGCTTTGGAATATAATTTATGACAGCATTTCTTAAATATTCGGATAGGAATAATAAAAATGTCTAATATAAGCTATTACCTGATCACCGCACTTGCCGCGCTGATCGCTCTTACCGTCCACGAGTTCTCGCACGGTCTTACCGCATACAAGCTCGGAGATCCGACGGCAAAAAATCTCGGCAGGCTTTCGCTGAACCCGATCAAGCACATCGACGTGTTCGGTGCACTCTGCATGATATTCTTCAGATTCGGATGGGCTAAGCCCGTTCCGATAAATGCGCGATACTTCAAAAAGCCGAAGAGGGACTTTGCTCTCACGGCGCTCGCCGGACCTTTATCCAATCTTTTGATGGCACTTATCTTCGCGCTGATCTACCTTTTGACATGGAAGGCCTTTTCCGGCATAGCCTTCACCTCTGAATTAACATTCAGAATAGCCGAAAATCTTTTGCTCTTCCTCTACGCCTTTCATGCGGTGAATCTCGGTCTTGCGATATTTAATCTGATCCCGATTCCGCCGCTCGACGGCTCGAGGATACTCAACATCGTCCTTCCGCAGAAGACATATTTCTCCATCATGCGTTACGAGCGGCAAATATACTTCGGACTTATCGCATGGCTGTTTTTGGGTGATATATTCAAAAGCGCCCTGCTCTCTCTCCCCGCTGTTGCGGCGAGCCCCGTTCTTTCCGCTGTCGCGTGCGTATTTTCGCTCGGCGACATGCTCTCCGCGCTTTTAAGCAAGCTTTCCGCTCTTATTTTCAGCTTCTGGAGCATCTTTCCGTTTATTTAATTTTTAACGAGGACAAAAATGGTACAACAGTTGACATACCGCCTCGATCAATTCGAGGGGCCGTTAGACCTGCTTTTAACCCTGATAAGTAAAAACAAGGTCAGCATAACCGACATTCCGATCGCGATAATCTGCGATCAGTATATGGAATATATCGAAGAGGCGCAGAGAATGGATCTCGACATTGCGAGCGAATTCATCGTCATGGCAAGCGAGCTCATGCTCATCAAGAGCCGAATGATCCTGCCGCACGAGGAAGGCACGGAGAACGATCCGCGGCGTGAGATTGCCGACGCGCTCCTTCTTTACCAGCAGGCCAAGCTTGCGGCAAAAAAGCTCCGCCCCCTTTACGAGGAGTATTCCGGGCGCACGGTCAAGGGCACGGACGAGGTCCCGCCCGAAAAGGGACTGCCGCTCAATCTCAGCACGAACGCCCTGCTGAAGGCGCTGAGCGCGGTGATGCGCCGCCTCAAGATCGCACAGGCGGAGCGAAAGCCCACCGACCTTGTAAACCCGCTCATAAAGCATCACATAGTTTCGGTCGAGGAAAAGATCGAGCAGATATGCGAGCTGCTTGAAGAGCATGAGGAGGCATCGCTGTTCTTTTTGCTCAAGGACGCCGATTCGCGCCCCGAGCTCGTTGCCAGATTTATGGGCATACTCGAGCTTGTTAAGATACACCGCATAGAGATAACGACCGTGAAATACGTCGAGGATGTTGCGGAATACGAATATACCGGACTTGAGATGAGATTCAAGCTCAACCCGGACTACGTGCCGACAGAGGGCGAGGAGAGCGAGTTTGACGCGGATCCGACGGCAAATGACGGCAATGACGATGAAAAGAAGGAGAATGAAGAATGAGCGACGAGCTTCTCACAAAAGAAACCTCCGCCGATGGCACAGCCGAAGCAAAGCGCGAGGAAAAGGAAGAGCGCCCGGTAGTTTTCGAGGAAGCGCTCGAGGCGATACTCTTTGCGGCGGGTCACCCGATCTCTTATGCGACATTGGCGCGGGTCTTCGAAATGACGCCGGGCAAGGTCAAGGACAAGGTGTTCGAATATTCCCTGAAATACAACGACCCGAATATTCCGCGCGGTGTGATACTGCTCACATTTCCGGATTCCTGCCAGCTCTCTACAAAGCAGTATTATTTGAACGAGATCAGAGAGGCGCTCGGACTGAAGAGAAACGGAACGCTCTCGACCTCCTCGATGGAAGCGCTGGCGATCGTGGCATACAATCAGCCCGTCACCCGCTATTTTGTTGATACCCTGAGGCGCGCCGACTCGTCGTATGCGATGAACAACCTGCTCGACCGCGGACTCATTGAAGCGCAGGGACGCCTCGATGCACCCGGCAGACCCATGCTCTACGGAACCACATCGGATTTCCTGCGCGCGTTCGGAATCAGCTCGATCGACGAGCTGCCGAAAACGACCGAGGAGATACAGCAGGTCTTTGCCACGACCGCAAATGTCGAGGAGAAGTCGGAGACCGCGGCCTCCGACGCAGATGACGGCACACAGCCCGAGCAGACGAACGAGGAAGGCGAAGCAAGCACCGCCGATACAACCGACGAGCAGCTCGAGCTTGAGCCGTCCGCAGACGATTATCAGAGCTTTGACGACGGCGAGCCTGTCGAAAAAACGGAGGAATAAAATTTGACGAAGGTGTTGATCCCTGTCATTTTTATATTTCTTTTCATTATTCTGACAGAGAGGATCGAGCTTCGTATAATCTCGCACGGACATCTTACAATAGAAATATCGTCCGTATTATTCAAATTGACGCTGACCGATTTCGGAGCGAAGAAAAGAAAAGGATCACATCCCTCCCCCTCCGATCTGTATTCGGCGACAAAATTCATATTGAAGCATTCCGCATTCACCGTATCCGATGTTGCGCTTTCCGAAAATATGCCGCTTCCCATGCGAGGTGCGGCGGAGGCAATTATTTCCGTCCTCCTTGCATATTGCGACGGCATTTCGGGCAAAATAAATTTGCCGAAAAAAGTGAGCACGACGTCCCTCCCCTTTGCATTCGACATTTGCATAAGGTCGCGACTTTATATTTTTATCTCGGCTTTTATGCTTTTAAAAATCAAGGGTTACTTTAAACAGAGAGCGGGGGCACAAAATGTCGGATAATAAAATGAGCGAGCTGATCAAGGCCTCGTTTGACGGTATACGGGATTTCACATCCTCGGGAATGTCCGTCGGACAGGCGATAAAGACCGAAGCGGGAGTCACGGTGATTCCCGTAACGCGCGTGAGCGTCGGATTTGCCACCGGAGGGCTCGATTACGGTCAAAAAAAGCTCATCGCGGATAAAAGCTTCGGCGGAGGCGGCGGAACGGGCATCTCTGTCACGCCGGTCGCCTTTCTCACGATTAATAAAAACGCCACCGTAAGCCTTATTCACGTAGAGCAGTCGGACGCGGGACTCGAAAAGCTCGTTTCGCTGATCGAGCACTCACCGGAGCTCATAGAAAAAATCAAAAGCTCGCTGACATAAATTTCACGGAATAACCGTGCGCTCCGTCGGGCAAATTATTACCGAAAGGAGATTTGCTTTATGCGACGCGACAACGGATTTATATCGGCATTGATCTTCATCCTGTTTTCTTTATCGGTGTCTGCTCTGACCGCTCTTGCCGCCCCGGCGGAAGGGTCGACGAATATCAGCGCCAGAGCCGCCGCGCTCTACGAGCCGACATCGGGCAGATTCTTATACTCGAAATCGGCAGACGAGCGGCTCGAAATGGCGAGTACGACAAAGATAATGACCGCACTCGTGGTTGCGGAACGGACAGACCCGAACGAAACGGTCAAGGTTCCGAGGGAGGCCGTCGGTATTGAGGGCTCGTCGGCATACCTTGAGGAGGGCGAGGAGCTTTCGGTAAAGGAGCTTCTCTACGCTTTACTGCTGAGGAGTGCGAACGACGCGTCCGTCGCCCTCGCCGTTCATACGGCCGGGAGCACGGAGGCCTTTGCCCTTTTGATGAACGAGAGGGCGGACAGCCTCGGACTCGAAAACACAAATTTCACAAATCCACACGGTCTTCATAACGAGGAGCATTACACCACCGCGCACGACCTTGCGATAATAGCGGCCGCCGCAATACGGAACAACATAATACGCGAGATCGCGTCAACCAAAAGGATCACGGTCGAGAGCGACCTGAAGAGCTATATTTTTCTGAACCACAATAAGCTCCTGCACATATATGACGGATGCGTGGGAATAAAAACGGGCTTCACACGGGCGGCGGGCAGATGCCTCGTCGGTGCGGCGGAAAGAGACGGCGTTCTTCTTATCAGCGTTACGCTTGACGCTCCGAACGACTGGCGCGACCACATGTCTCTTCTGGATCTCGGATTCGGGCTTTGCGAAAAACGCGTCCTGGCAAATAAGGGCGATATAGCCTACGACCTGCCCATCATAGGCTCGGACAGACCAACCGTGCACGTGGAGCTCGGTGACAATGTGTACGCCACCCTCTTAAGATCCGACGGAGATCCGACAGCCGATATTTGCCTGCCGCGCTACACCGCCGCGCCAATTGAGGCCGGCGACACCTTGGGAAGGGTGATCTTTTCGATCGACGGCCGTAAGATCGCGGAGGCCGACCTTTGCGCAACGGAATCCGCACCTAAAAGCAAAAAGGGCTTTTTCTCAAAAATAAAAGAGATATTCAAAAAATAAATTACTCGGGGAAAGATTACAATGGAAAAAATAAGACTTCAAAAGTTTGTTTCCGACGCAGGACTTATGTCGCGCCGCGCCGCGGAAAGGGAGATCTCGCTCGGCAATTTTGCCATAAACGGTCACGTTGCCGAGCTCGGTCAGGGCGTTGACCCGCGGGAAGACACCGTCACTTATAAAGGTAAGCGGATCAAATACGAGCGGCGCGAATACACGTACATAATGATGAACAAGCCGCGCGGATACCTCACGAGCACGTCGGATGACCACGGCAGAAAATGTGTTACGGATCTCCTCGACGGCGTGAGTGCACGCGTCTATCCCGTCGGGCGCCTCGATCTGATCTCCGAGGGCATGCTCCTTCTGACGGACGACGGCGAGCTCAAGAACCGCCTGACTCATCCGAGCACCTCTCTGCCGAAGGTATACCGAGTCAAGGTCGCGGAGCCGGTCGGAGATGCGGAATACGAAATACTCACCTCCGCACTCGAGATCGACGGATACAAGATCAAGCCGGTCGACGTTGCGATAGGGACATCGGACGAGAGCGGAACCGTGCTCAAAATGACGCTCACCGAGGGCAGAAACAGACAAATACGAAAGATGTGCGCCGCGGCAGGTCTTACCGTAAAGCGGCTCTCGAGAGTTTCGATCGGGAATTTGAAGCTTGACGGTCTACCCGTCGGCAAATGGCGCTATCTCACCGCGGAAGAGACAGAATATCTGAGAAAATCGACAAAGAGGGCGGAAAATGTTTAAGATCTCGGCCGTACAGGACTTCGAGGAGCAAAAAATGATCGCCGCGCTCT
>CAZQII010000009.1:0-37238 GCA_964593825.1 uncultured Ruminococcus sp. | reverse complement strand
AGTGAGGCGACATTCGGACATAAGTGGTGCAATTATTGGTTCCATGTACATCATCTGAATACCAATTCGGGAAAAATGTCGAAATCCAAGGGCGAATTTCTTACCGTTTCGCTTTTGGAGGAGAATGGGTACGACCCGCTCGTATACCGCTATTTTTGCCTGCAGTCGCATTACAGGAGAAATCTCGTATTCTCGTGGGAGAATCTCGACAATGCTAAAAACGCATACGAAAAGCTCGTCGCCAGAGTTGCACAGCTTAAGGCGGAGGGCGATGTCGATGAAAAAATGTTCAAGCTCGGCAAGAAAAAATTCACCGACGCGCTCGACAATGATCTGAACACATCGCTTGCGGTTACCGCGCTTTACGATGTATTCAAGCTCGAGACGAATGACGCAACGAAATATGCGCTCGTCAACAGCTTTGACACGGTGCTTTCGCTCGGACTTGCCGATGCGGCAAAAAAATATACCGAGAAAAACGCGGCCGGCTCGGACAAAGAGGCGGATGCAGAGCTCATCGCATATATCGAAGAGCGTATCAACGCACGGCGCGAGGCAAAGGCGGCAAAAAATTACGCATTGGCGGATGCGATAAGAGTCGAGCTCTCGGAGCGCGGAATCACTCTTGTCGACACGAGAGAGGGGACGACCTTTAAGATCGAAAAATAAAGCGCGCTCGCTCTCGGAAAAAGTCAGTTTGCGGTGCAATCCGGAAATAACAAAGCTTATGTTGGGGGGGTGACCTGCTTTGTACGGTAATAAGGAGGCCAAGGTCGCCTTCATGCAGGGAGAATATGCACGCGCGGCGGAAATGTTTCATGAGTGCGCGCGCGACGGTGATGCGGAGGCGGCGTTCAATTATGGGTACTGCCTTCTTCGCGGCATAGGAACGGAGTGCAACCCCTCGGAGGCGAAGTCCTATTTCGTATTTGCGGCGGAGCTCGACGGCGGCGAGGCGGCATACAATCTCGCCGTAATGTACATAAGCGGCATAGGCGTCAAAAGAGATTTCAGGCGCGCGATAGAGTATATGAAAAGCTCGGCAGAGCTCGGATGTGTCGAGGCTCAGCTCTATCTTGGAATGGCATATACCCTCGGCGCGGTTCTCGACCCCGACATAACGTCGGTGTCTCTTATTCCTTTTCACACGCCGGAGTACAGGAGCGACACACCGCTCCTTGACGGATATTCCTCTCAGGACATCGCCGACGAGGAGGATGAGCGCCTTTCGACGGTGAGACAGGATCCGCGCGCCGCATTCACATATTTCAGGGCGGCGGCACGCCATGATCCCACTTACGTCGGCGAGCTTGTCGCAAAGGGAAAATACATGTATGCGAAATGCTATGCCGACGGCTTCGGCGTGGGGTTCGATCGCGAAAAGACCGTGCGTCTTATGCTTGCCGCAGGAAAAAGCGGCTCGGAGGAGGCGATACGCTTCCTCGCGGAGTACGGTGTCTCGCCCGCTATGCTCTCATCAACGGAAAATAATAATCTGACGGAGGGGAGATGAGCTCTGCCGTCCTCGGCAGACTCGGCTTTTATGAAAGAGAAGATAAGGCTTAAGATCGACTCGCTCGGTGCGGTGCGCTCCGCGGTCGCCGCCGTGCTCACTGTTTCGGTGATCCTCACGGTCGCGTTTATTTTTTCAAATTCGATGAAGGATCAGGTCGCGTCCACTGAGCAGAGCGATTCCTTTAAAGAAAAGGTAGAAACGGTAATTCCCGCAGACACGCGCCTCGGCTCTTTAATATTGGATAATATCAGAAAGATCGCTCATTTTACCGAGTACGGCCTGCTCGGAGCGGAGCTGTCGCTGCTTATACTCGCACTTTGCGAGAAGAGGAAAACGGTGTACAGGGCGGCGCCGATCTCGCTGAATGCGGCATTTGCCGTCGCATTTCTCGATGAGACCGTGCAGATCTTTTCAAAGCGGGGACCCGCGATCGGCGATGTGTGGATCGATGTCGGCGGATTTTTCACCTATGCGGCGATCACCTACGGAATATTTGCGGCGGCTTTGCTCATAAGGCACGCGGTAAGCAAGATCAAAAAAACGCCGAAAGGCGAAAAAACGGAATAGAAATGGTAAAAATAACAGAAGTTGAAAAGCATTCCCGCGCCGCAAAAAAAGGTCTGCGCGTCGGAGACATATTGATAAGTATAAACGGAAACGAGATATCCGACGTTCTGGATTATCGCTTTTATCTTGCCGAGACCGTCGTTTCTGTCGAGTACGAGCGCGACGGAAAGCGTAAGTGCGCGGTAATAAAAAAGAGCGAGTACGATGATATAGGGCTCGATTTTGAAACGCCCCTCATGGACAAAAAGCATTCATGCAAGAACGGCTGCGTCTTTTGCTTCATAGATCAGAATCCGAAGGGAATGCGCGAGTCGATCTATTTTAAGGACGACGATTCGCGGCTCTCGTTCCTGCACGGTAATTATATAACCCTGACGAACATGACCGACAGCGATGTGGCGCGTATCGTAAAAATGCGCTTCTCGCCGATCAACATTTCGGTGCACACGACCAATCCCGAGCTGCGCGTCAAGATGATGAAGAACAAGCGCGCCGGCGAGGTGCTCCGATATCTCGACGATTTTAAAAATGCAGGGCTCGCTATGTGCGGCCAGATAGTTTTATGCAAGGGAATAAACGACGGCGAGGAGCTCTTGCGCACCATGCGCGATCTTTCGCGCCTGTTTCCGAATATGGGCAGCGTTTCCGTCGTTCCCGCCGGACTTACGAAATTCAGGGACGGACTCTTTCCTCTCACCGATTTCACAAGGGAGGAGGCACGCGGCGTCATAGAGGCCGTAACCGCCTTTGGCGACAGGATGCTCGCGGAGCACGGCTCACGCGTCTTTTATGCGGCGGACGAGTTTTATCTGAAGGCGGAGATGCCGCTCCCCGGTGCGGAGTATTATGAGGAATATCCCCAGATCGAAAACGGCGTCGGAATGCTTCGCTCGTTCTCCGATGAGGCGAACGATGAGATATCGTCGATCGAAGATATGACGCATTCGAGCCCTCGTACGGTCTCGGTGGTAACCGGTGCGGCATCATATCCGATGATTGCCGAAATCGCAACACGGATATGCTCTTCGCGTAGCGGATTGACAATTAATGTTTACAAAATCATCAATCACTTCTTCGGAGAGAGCATAACCGTTTCGGGATTGCTCACGGGGAAGGATATTTCGGATCAGCTCGCCGGCAAGGAGCTTGGTGAGGCGGTCTACGTTCCGCACAACGCACTTCGCCACGGCGAGGATGTGTTTCTCTGCGGGATGAGTGTTTCCGAGCTTGAGCAAAGGCTCGGGACAGAGGTCAGGATCAGCGGCGACGACGGCTATGAGTTTGTCGATGCGCTTGCCGGTCTTTAATGACGTAATATATATGGCCTGTGTTTGCAGGCAAAACAGAAAAACGGAGGTCAAAAATGCCAAAGCCTACAGTTGCCATAGTCGGAAGACCGAATGTGGGAAAAAGTACTTTGTTTAATAAAATAATCGGAGAGCGGCGCTCCATAGTCGAGGACACGCCCGGAGTCACAAGAGACAGGATATATGCCGAGGCGGAATGGTGCGACAGAAAATTCCTGCTGATCGACACGGGCGGAATTGAGCCCAAGAGCGACGACACGATATTGAAGCAGATGCGTAATCAGGCGGAGATCGCGATCGCCACCGCGGATGTCATTGTGTTTATGTGCGATGTTCGTGCGGGGCTTGTGGCGGACGACCGTGACATTGCCATCATGCTCAAGAAATCCGGAAAGCCCGTTATTCCGATTGTCAACAAGATCGACGGAGTCGGCGATCTTCCTTTTGAATTCTATGAGTTTTACGAGCTGGGCTTCGATCGCGAGCCGATTCCGATCTCCTCCATGCACGGAACCGGATCGGGTGACCTGCTTGACGCGATAATAGAGGAGTGCGATTTTCCCGATGATGCCGACGCCGACGAGGGCGTGATAAACGTTGCCGTCATAGGAAAGCCGAATGCGGGAAAGTCGTCGATAATCAATCGCATGTGCGGCGAGGAGCGCGTTATCGTTTCCGATATTGCGGGCACGACGCGCGATGCCGTCGACACTTTGATCGAAAACGAATACGGAAAATATAATTTCATCGACACGGCTGGCATAAGGCGGCAGTCGAAGGTCGAGGACAGAATAGAAAAGTTCAGCGTCATCCGTGCGAACATGGCTGTGGAGCGCGCCGATGTATGCCTGCTTATGATAGATGCCGCCGACGGCGTCACGGAGCAGGACGAGCGCATCGCAGGTCTTGCGCACGAGGCGGGTAAGGCATGCATAATCGTTATCAACAAGTGGGACAGCATCGAGAAGGACACCGCAACGGTGAACAGCTACAATAAAAAGATCAGAACGGCGCTGTCGTACATGACCTACGCTCCGATAATCTACGTCTCCGCTCTTACGGGGCAGAGGGTGATGGGGCTTTACGAGCTTATAAATAAGGTATATGCAGAAGCGCAGAAGCGCATAAGCACCGGCACGCTCAACGATCTTTTGAACGATGCGACGACGAGAGTACAGCCGCCGTCCGACAAGGGCAAGAGGCTCAAGATCTACTACATGACTCAGACGGCGGTCGCACCTCCCTCGTTTGTGATCTTCTGCAATTCCGAGGAGCTTTTTCATTTTTCATACAGGAGATATATCGAAAACTGCATTCGCGACTCCTTTGGCTTTGAGGGTACGCCGATAAAGCTTATAATCAGGCAAAAGGGTGACGATTCCGCAAGAGTTTGATCAAAGGATAAAATATGTTTATAGATAAAATTAAAATTTACGTCAAGGCGGGCGACGGCGGCAACGGCGCCGTTTCCTTCAGACGGGAGAAATATGTCGCGGCGGGCGGACCGGACGGCGGCGACGGAGGCAGAGGCGGCAACATCGTCATGAAGATTGACGAGGGAGCAAACACGCTCCTCGCCTTCCGATATAAGCGCAAATTCGTTGCCGAATGCGGCGAAAACGGCAAGGGTGCGAAAATGCACGGAAAAAACGGAGAGGATATTGTTATAAGCGTTCCGCCCGGAACACTTATAAAGGACCCGGAGAGCGGCAAGATAATCCACGACATGGCAATGTCGGATGAATTCGTGCTCTGCAGGGGCGGCAGAGGCGGCTGGGGCAACAGACATTTTGCAACCCCGACGCGCCAGATACCGCGCTTTGCCAAGAGCGGAACAAAGGGCGAGGAGCGCGAGGTCCTGCTCGAATTGAAAATGCTCGCGGAGGTCGGACTCGTCGGATTCCCCAATGTCGGAAAATCGTCGATCCTCGCACGCATATCCTCGGCGAAGCCCAAGATCGCGAACTATCACTTTACGACGCTGTCGCCGAATCTCGGCGTTGTCAATATCGGTGAGGGCAGGGGCTTCCTTGCCGCCGATATTCCCGGACTGATAGAGGGAGCGTCGGACGGTCTCGGCCTCGGTCACGAATTTCTGCGCCATGTCGACAGATGCAGGCTTCTTATCCACGTTGTCGATATAGCGGCGACGGACGGCAGAGTTCCTTGTGAGGATCTGACGGAAATAAATTCCGAGCTGAGGAAATATTCTCCCGCGCTTGCGGAGCGTCCGCAGATAGTAGTGGCAAACAAGGCGGACACCGCCGACATGGATTCGAAGGAGGTCAAGGACTTCGAGCGCCTTACAGCGGAGCTCGGTGTGCCCGTGATATACGCATCGGCACTGACGGGCGAGGGACTTGACGAGCTTGTGCGCCTTGCGGCAAAAATGCTTGCGGAGCTTCCTCCGCTTACCGTTTACGAGCCTGAGATCTTGCCTGAGGACACGGCGGTCGACACTTCTTCCGTGCGCGAGACCGTGATAGAGGTCAGGGACGGAATATATTACGTTGAGGGCGAATGGCTCTGCAACTTTATGGGTCAGATAAATTTCGATGACTACGAGTCGCTTAATTTCTTCCAGCGCGTTCTCTCCAAAAACGGAGTCATAGATAAGCTCCGTGCGGCGGGCATAAACGAGGGCGACACGGTCAATATTTACGATTTCGAGTTTGATTTTGTGTATTAAGGAGACGGAAAATGTGTAATTTGTCGGAGCTTATTGCGTCGAACCGCTCGTACAGACGCTTCTCGCAGGAGAGAGTGCCGAGCAGGGAGCAACTCACGGCTATGTTAGATGCGGCGCGCCTCAGCGCCTCGGCAGGCAATCTTCAGCGCCTGCGCTTCACTCCGGTCGTCGGCAGGGATGCGTGCGGTTCGGTTTTCGACTGCCTTGCGTTCGCGGCCTATTACGGAGCGTGGCGTCCGTCCGAGGACGAGAGGCCGACGGCGTACATCGTCATTTGGGCGGAGTCCGAGCCCGACACCAATCTCGCGATCGATGCGGGCATTGCGGCGCAGTCGATCCTTCTGACGGCGCGCGACATGGGCTTCGGCGGCTGTGTGTTCAGAAGCATCAAGAAAAAAGAGCTTGTGCAAGGCCTAGACAAGGCTCACTTTGTTCCCGTCCTTGTAATAGCGCTCGGCGAGCCGTCGGAGCGCGTGCGTATAACCGAAGTCGTGAATGACGACATCAAGTATTTTCGCGACGGGGAAGGAACGCACTGCGTACCCAAGAGAAGCTTGGATGAGCTTATAATCTGAGCAAAAAGCGAAAAAAGGCGGTCGGGTGACCGCCTTTTTATTTAGAAATCAAGTCCGAATGCCTGATTTATTCCGCCCGCGATGATCCTGCTTGCCGACTCGACGATCCCGTTTATATCCTTCGGGGCGACGAACATGCCGGCGGAATTGCTTCCGAACGCGTTCGAATTTATCACGGTCGGCACCCCGATCGCGATCACGGGAACGCCGAGCAGATCGCGGTCTATTGCCTCCGTGCCGTATCCGAGACCCGTGCCGGGGAATATACCCGTGTCGCAAATTTGCAGCGTTGTTCCGAGTCTGTCGGGCGATCTTGAGGCGAGCGCGTCAACGGCGATAACCGCGTCGGGCTTTATTTTTTCACAGACGCCGACTGTCACGGCAGAGGAGTCGAGCCCGCTGCTTGCGCAAACGCCGGGAGCGATGACGGCGATCTCGGAGCATTCAAGTGACTCGAACATTTTTCGGTCGCACCGACTTATATGCATCGTCGGCTCGACGAGCTCCGCGGTCATCGGACCGACGGCATCGGGAGTCAGAGCTTTGTTCCCGAGCCCGACCACGAGGATGCGCTCCGGGGAAATGCCGTTTTTATCGAACAGGCGGCACAGCTCAGCCGCCACCTCGTTCTTCGCATCGTCCGCACCGTCAAGATCCAAAAGATCGAGCCTGCCGGTATTCAGGGTGTCGTAATTTCCGATGGGCCTGCCGATGCTTTTCGAGCCCTCCTCGGATGAAATGCAGATGCGCTCCCAGCTTCCGGACGGGCACCGCTCGCATTTGTAGCTGATACCGGCGACACTCGCGTTTGCGCGGCGTCGCTCGCAGGCAAGGTCACTCTCGCACGGATCGTATCGCTGTGCATAGAAAAACGTTTTTTTCATATCGGTCTCCATTCTGCCGCATCGGGGGCGGCGATGTATAGCGGTTGCAAAATAGCGGCACCGCATCTTCGCTTTCCTTTTTATGGCACTACGGATGATTGACCGACGGAGCGGATTTTATTCAATTATTGAAAATATAGTTAATGTGCACAAAAAACTCGTGCTGATTTTGTGCAAACAAACGAATTTATTTTATCATTCAAATTAACATTGCAAAACTATTTATTTTGTGATAAAATGTATAAGTAGATATTTATTTCTGTAAAATTACCCCACGGAGGAAAATATGAAAAAAATTATTTCATTGATTTTATGTTTCGCGATGCTTTTCGGAACTGTTGCCGTTCTCGGAAGCTGCGGAGAGCCGGATGATCCCGGCGCGAAGATCGCGGTATATCTCGGTGAAGAGATCTACGATTTCGATCCGACCGATTATTATACGGACGACAACGCGGCTCAGGTCATGAGCCTGCTCTTCGAGCCGCTGTTCAAGCTTGATGACGACGGCGACCGCAAGAAGGCTGCCGCAAAGAAATATGACGTAGACAAGGATGAGCGCACGATCACGATTGAGATCCGCGAGACCTATTGGTCCGACGATGTGCGCGTTACCGCGGATGACTTTATATTCGCATGGCGCAACATACTTCTCAATCCGTCGAACGCGAATCCCGCCGCCGCTCTTCTTTACGACATCGAAAATGCCGTAAGCGTAAAGAACGGTCTCGTATCGATTTACGATCTCGGACTCGCAAAGGTCGATGCTTATACTATCGAGATCACTTACAGAGAAGGCGCCGATCCCGAGATGCTCCTCGACAATCTTGCCGCTCTCGCAACCTCGCCCATGCGTCAGGATAAGTATGAGGGCTCTGAGGGCTTCTGGTCCAAGCAGTCGGGAACCATGGTATTCAATGGACCGTTTAAGATCACTCAGCTCGATTACTCTCAGACCGAGAATGCAAGCTTCAAGCTTGAGAGAAATCTCGGATATCATCAGTCGCCCACCAAGAAGGATTACGACAATAAGGTAAGACCGTATGCTCTTTATGCCTTTTACAGTCCGAACGGAAACGAGATGCAGTGCACCTACAGCCAGCTTGTGAACAACACGGTGTTCTATATGTGCGATGCGCCTCTCTCCGACAGAAAGCAGTATAAGGACAAGGCAGAGGTCGCCGATGCATTCTCTACATATACGTATGTATTCAACACAGACAGCCCGCTCTTCGCTATCAAAGAAGTAAGACAGGCACTCTCCATGGCGATCGACCGTGAGGCAATAGCCAATGCGGTCACGTTCGGAGTTGCGGCAGACGGATTCGTTCCGAATGCCGTCGGAGGCTTCCGCAACGGTTACAGTTACATTTCAACATCATCGAGCATCTCCGATGCAAAGAAGATACTCTCGACAGGAGCGGTGCAGGAAAAGCTTGCTGCGCTTTCTGCCGATGATATGAGCTTTGTCCTTACCGTGAATGACGATCAGCAGAGCTTGGCGATTGCAAGAATCGTCAAGGCTGCTTGGGAGCAGCTCGGCTTCACCGTTGAGATCGAGGCGCTCGGCAGCGTTGAGAGCAAGGTTACCGAAAACAAGATCGACGTTCTCGACTCGTGGATCCAGTATATCGTAAAGAGCAAGGCGCTCGGCACAGAGTCCGCGTACGATTCCGAATACACCGCTTCGAAGGGAAGAATGGATAGTGAGGGCAACATCACGTACACGAGCTTTGATGTCATAGGAGTCGACTGGCAGTTCTATACTGACGACGCATTTGTCGGACTTTCCTCTCTTTCGACCTCGTTCAGCGGCTCCGGATTCGATTATTCCGCATCCGCACAGCGCCTTAATATAAGCGGATGGACAGATCTGCAGTACGATGCATATATCACCGCCGCATACAAGGCGACAAGCACGGAGGAGAGACTCGAGGCTCTTCACAAGGCGGAGCAGATCCTCCTTGACAATATGCCGATCGTGCCGATCATGTACAATCAGAATTTCTCTTTCTGCTCCAAGGAGCTTAAAAAGGTCGATGTCGACGGCTTCGGCAATTTCGTATTCACAAAAGCAAAGCTGAAAAAGTATTCGAAATATTACAATCGCTTTGACGACTAAGCTTTGATGCAGTGCCCGTGAGGGAGGTGCTTATGCCTTTCCCACGGGTATTGTTGTCAAGAAAGTAAAAAAAGCATTTCGGGAGTGATTTAAATGAAGAAGAACAAGGATTCTGTCCTTAATACAATGATGGATATAAAGGTGTTTTTGCTGTTCCTCTTGGACAACATTGCCCATCCGATAGACCATACGACGCTCATGACGATAATAATGCAGAACGTCGACATGATCTCGTTCGATTATGACGAATGCCTGCGCGACCTCGTCGACTCGGAGCACCTGTATTACGATGAGGTGGACGGAGAGAGATATTATATGATCTCGGACAAGGGGCGGTTCGTTGCCTCGGAGCTTTACGACAATCTCGATAAGGATTTTCGCGAAAGGAGCCTCAGACTTGCGATAAAGCATATCTCGCTCTCCGACAGCGGCGCATCGCTCGAATCATATATAACGGAGGCGGAGGCCAACCGCTATCGCGTAACGCTCGTTGCCTCTGATAAATACGGTGAGATAATGCGCACCGCGATCGTTGTAAATTCGCGCTCGGAGGCCGAGCGCATAAAGCAGAATTTCGAAAACAAGCCGGACGGAGTTTATCGCGGTATATTTTTCGCCTCGACCGGCAGACTTGAATATTTTACATAAAATTGTAAAATATGTAAAAATATTCATGCGCCGTTTTTGTGAAAAATAGCAGAAATCTTGAAAAAAATGTATCTTTTTTTAAAAAACACTTGACAAAAAAATAATAAAAAGATATAATGTTATATATAAGGAGATAAGCAGGACATGAATTCTTCCGCAAGCGGAGATGACGGAGAGGTCAGGGAGCTTGTGCTTTCGGCGCAAAGTGGTAACGAGGATGCGCTCGGGCAGCTCTGCGATCGTTATGAAAACCTTCTCAAGAGCATTGCCCATGATAACTCGCTTGATTATAACGATGTATCCACCGAGGCGTTGTATTCGTTTTACCGCGCGGTAGACTCGTACGACGGCAAAAGGAAGGAAGTGACGTTCGGTCTTTATGCCCGGATCTGCGTGAACCGTGCCATGATCGACTTTAAAAGGCGTCAGAAGCGGCATTCTCGGATCATGTTGGCCGACGACTGTGATGTCGATGCCATCGCGGTGAGCGACGGGACGCAGAAGCGCCTCGAAGCAAAAGAGGAGTCCGCCATATTCTACAGCCGAGTAAAAAAGCTTTTGTCGGAATTCGAGTATAAGGTATTCGAATTATGGTCAAAGGGATACAAAACGGCGGAGATCTCCGAGGAGCTTGCAGTCAAGTCGAAGAGAGTTGATAACGCAAAGGCGAGGATGTTGAAAAAACTCTCCGAGGAATTCGGCTCCGAGAGAAAAAATTAATTTGTTTATATGCCCCGGTAGCTTAAGGGAGAGCGTTGTTTACAAAGGCGTCGGTTGGAATCCGTCTAAGGGCAAAAAAATATCAGTGAGGAAAAAGGAATGTACCAGGACGAGACATTGAAGTGCAAAGATTGTGGCAACGAATTCGTGTTCACTGCAGGTGAGCAGGAGTTCTATGCATCTCGCGGCTTTGAGAATAAGCCCTCCAGATGCAAAGAGTGCCGTGCCGCAAAGAAGAATGCGCAGAGAGGTGCAAGAGAGATGTTCAATGCACAGTGCGCAGAGTGCGGCAAGGAATGCCAAGTGCCCTTCCAGCCTACCGAAGGAAAGCCTGTTTATTGCAGCGAGTGCTTCGCAGCAAAAAGAGCGGCAAGAGACTAATACATAGTCAGCAAAAAAGCGTAACATCCGTTACGCTTTTTTTGTTTTCGGAGAGTGAGACGCGATAAACGCGCTATGACTCGGTGCGTGTCGAAAAAGTGGCAAAAGTTTTTCTTGACAATAATGCATAACAGTGGTAAAATAATGAAGGATGTTAAAAAAGCCGCACCGCATAGGTCGGCTCCGCTTTATGAGAATGGCGGAGAGACAGAGCGCGGCAATACGCGGGGAGGGAGCCGAAAATGAGCGACGCAGAGTTTTACACCTGCTCCTTTACGGGGCACAGGGCAATAAAGCCGGAGCATTTTAAAACGGTCGAGGACAGGCTGCGGCGCGCGGTGGAATACGCATACTCCCGCGGGTGCCGTGTCTTTTATTGCGGCGGCGCGCTCGGCTTTGACACTATCGCGGCGCGTGAGGTTATTCGCTTTCGCGTTTTGCATAACGATGCCGTGCTTCGCCTTGTTCTTCCGTGCCCGGCGCAGGACGAAATGTGGAGCGCAAAGCAGCGCGATGTGTATTCTTACATATTGAAAAACGCGGAGTGCGTCGAATATGCGTCGGATGAATACGATGCCTCATGCATGCGCAAGCGCAATGCCAGGCTCGCACAGCTCGGCGACATCATCATCGCTTATCTTTACAAGGATGTGAGCGGCTCGGCGCAAACGGTTAGGATCGCAAAGCGGCTCGGAAAGCCGGTCTATAACATCTCTCCGTCCATCGAGGTGCGCAGCGCCCCGTGCGATTCGGGAAATATTGACTTTTTAATTTGAATCAACGCTCTTGATTTTAATATATATTTGTGGTACAATAGTATAAAAAGGTTTGAAGGAAGGGAGGAGCAACGTGCCAACTACCATCGCCAGGCTTTGGGAACGTATCGTCGGAGCGGAAGCAACGTTTTACGATTTTCTTTTATGGTTAAATGAATTTTTAGTCCGCTTTTTCGAAAGCGATTTTTCCGTCGGACTCTTCGGAGAGAACGCCGGCATCGGGTCGGTAATCGAAAAATATGTATGGTTGCCTTATTTTCTTATGCTTTTTGCATTGGCGGAGGCGTTTTTCGGACGGCGCTTTTTGCAGACGCAGAAGCTGATCCTCGCCTTTGTTTTCGGATTTGCCATCGGGGCGGTATATGTTGCTTCGATCGTTTCGAGCATCGTTGAAATAAGCAATCTTATAATAGGCGTTGCCTTCGGCGCGGTCTTCGCGGTCTTCCGCACACCGCTTTACTTTGCCACATTTACCTCGGTCTTAACTTACATATTTTATTATTTTTGCATAAACACGCTCTCGTTCTCGAGGTTCCTGACATTTATTTTTGCCGTCGCTGCCGTTATCGCGGTGATGCTTTTCTTTCTGAAGTGGGTGGAGCTTATGGCAACGGCGCTGCTCGGCGGCTGGATATTTGCGGCCGCGCTCGCATTCGTCGTAAAATATCCCGAGGCATATGCGGATGTGATATTTCGTTCCGTAATGCTCATCATTGCGGTGCTCGGCTTCGTAGTCCAATTGAAGTGGAAGATCAAGAAGATAAGGATCAGAAGAATCGCGAAGGAGCATCGCGAAAGAAGGAAAAAAGAAAAAACGGAGAAGGGCACCTGATGCGTGCGTTCGCCTCTTTCGTTATTGTCGATTTTTATCAGCCCCCGAGTGTCGGTGACATTCGGGGCGCTTGCTTTTTTGCGGGGCTTTTCCCGCGGCGGGCATGAAAAGGAGGCGCATTTATCCCACTCGGCGCGTCTTTTCTTCCTTTTCGGACGGAATAAAGCATTTTAACAGACCAAAGACGTTGCTTTTTTCGACATATCTATTGACTTTATTACAAAAATATTGTAAAATATTATTTACCAGTATAACTAACTAAAGAGGAGAGAAAAATGGATAAATCCAAAATGACATGCCTCTGCCGCACTGCGAACAATGTGCGCAAGAGCATTATCGAGGGAGTTTACAATGCAGGGTGCGGACATCCCGGCGGATCTCTTTCGATTGCCGACATCATCACTTATTTGTATTTCGAAGAGATGAACGTCGATCCGAAAAATCCGCGCATGGAGTCTCGCGACAGATTCGTTCTTTCAAAGGGACATACGGCGCCGGCGCTTTACGCGGTGCTTGCGGAAAAAGGATTTATTCCCAAGGAGGATATAAAAACTCTCAGAAAAACAGACTCGTATCTTCAGGGGCATCCGGATATGAAGGGGACGCCCGGAGTCGATATGTCGACGGGCTCGCTCGGACTCGGTATTTCCGCCGCGTGCGGAATGGCTCTGTCCGCAAAGGCATTCGGAGATAAGTACAGAGTATATACGATTCTCGGCGACGGTGAGAGCGAGGAGGGTCAGGTTTGGGAGGCGGCGATGTTTGCCGCGCATTACAAGCTCGACAATCTTTGTGCGGTTCTCGACTGGAACGGCCTTCAGATCGACGGCCCCGTAACTGAGGTAATGAATCCGACGCCGCATGATGAAAAGTTCCGTGCCTTCGGCTGGCATGTTATTTCGATCGACGCGCACGACTTCGATGCAATAGAGGCCGCCTTTAATGAAGCGAGAGCGGTGAAGGGCAAGCCCACCGTGATTATTGCAAAATCGGTAAAGGGCAAGGGCGTTTCTTATATGGAGAATGCGTGCGAGTGGCACGGTCAGGCCCCCAAGGAGGATCTCTACAAGGTCGCCGTTGCGGATCTTGCACAGATCGACAAGGCATTAGGATAAGAAAGGCGGAGTACATAAAATGGCAGATAAAAAAGCGACAAGAGAAAGCTACGGTGCGGCGCTCGCCGCGCTCGGAGAAAAATACGATTTCCTGGTCCTCGATGCGGATCTTGCTGCAGCGACAAAGACCGGCATGTTTAAGAAGAAGTTCCCCGACCGCTTCTACGATTGCGGTATAGCCGAGGGAAATATGATGAGCGTTGCCGCCGGTATCGCAACGACGGGTAAGGTTGTCTTCGCCTCCTCGTTTGCAATGTTTGCGGCGGGCAGAGCCTTCGAGCAGGTCAGAAACTCGATTGGCTATCCTCATTTGAATGTCAAGATCGGTGCGACTCATGCCGGCATCACCGTCGGCGAGGACGGCGCAACTCATCAGTGCAATGAGGACATAGCTCTCATGCGTACCATCCCGGGCATGACCGTTATCAATCCCGCTGATGCGACAGAGGCATATGCGGCGGTCGAGGCGGCCATCAACTTTGTCGGCCCTGTGTATATGCGATTCGGCAGATTTGCCGTGCCCGATATATCCGGCGAGATGAGCGATTATAGGTTCGAGATCGGAAAGGGCGTGCAGTACTCTGAGGGCAAGGATGTGACGATCGTTGCCACCGGATACATGGTTCATCTGGCACTCGGGGCGGCGGAAATGCTTAAAGCGGAGGGCATAGATGCCGGCGTCATAAACATCCACACGATCAAGCCCATTGACACCGATATACTCGTAAGGGCGGCGAAGCACAGCGGCGCGATAGTAACGGCGGAGGAGCACAGCGTGATAGGCGGTCTCGGTGCCGCGGTTTGCGAGACACTCGCGGAGAGCTGCCCCGTGCCCGTTATACGTGTCGGCGTTGAGGACAAATTCGGCAGAAGCGGAAAGGTTCCCGAGCTGCTCGAGCTTTACGGCCTTACGGCAAAGAATATTGCGGATAAGGCAAAAAAGGCGATCGCACTCAAAAAATGATCCGAGGGAACGCGCGGATCGGATATATAACGGAAAACGCATATCGCCGCGGCGATATGCGTTTAAATTTTATATTGAGTTTTTGATCGATGTCAACCGTTAATCAAGAGTGCGCAGATGATCTATGCAGCGCTTGACCTCCTCAAGTCCCGTGGGCTTCAGACCCTCGGATTCGACCACCATGAGGATGTTGTTTTTGATTGCCCATTCGCGCACTGCGCCGACCGGAGCATTGCCCGATCCGAGCGACAGACCGACAACACCGTCGTGTACATGCTCGAAGCTCTTGTTCTCCGCGGGTGAAGCGATACCGTCCTTGAGATGAACGAGCCCGATCCTGTCCTTGTGCTCCTCGAGATAGGGGATGACATCCTTGCCCGCATTGTAGAGCCAGAAGGTGTCGATCTCCAGGGCGACGTCTGTTTTTTCAATGATCTCATCCTCGAAAACAATGCCGTCCGCCGTCGGGAAGAACTCGCGGGAATGGTTGTGGTAGCCGAGCGTTATGCCGTTTTCGGCAAGCTTTTTGTTTGCGTAATTGAGAGTCTCGATGACATTGCGCGCCTTGTCGACGCTTGTCCAATCGCAGCCGGGAACGATAAGCATATTGCAGCCGATGGTCTTGTGGTAAGCGATGGTCTTATCAATGTTTTCGGGTGTGATCTCGGGGATGCCGGTGTGCGTGCCGGAGCAGACGAGTCCGTTTTCGTCGAGCCACGAGCGCACGTCCTCTGCCGAATTTCCGAAGAATCCCGCAAACTCCACATATTTGTAACCGATCCTTGCAATCTCTTCAAGCGCTGTTTTTAAGGATTTTTCCGTAATATCTCTGACGGAATACATTTGAAGTCCGTATTCTGTTTTAGCCATATGGCCCTCCTTCTTCGCCGTTTCTTAGGCGATGCAAAGCGCTTGTGATATCGCGCGACGCGTGGCATAACGTAAAGGCATAACCTTCGCCCCCACGCGCTCGGATGCTTCGAAGCGCTTTGCTTTAAAATATTTTAAACCGTAAATACTATACCACGGAAAACTTGATTTGTCAAGCCGCTTTTCGAAAATCGGATGAAGCCTTTCTGAATTTCAAACGGAGACAGCGGCTTTTTAGATCCCGCCGCAAAAATAGGGATAAGCGGCGTGAATGCGCAAAAATGCGACTCCGATTTATATTTATTTTAAAAAAATAAAATATTTTTGGAAAATGTGTTTACAAATGCCTTGAAATGTTGTAAAATAAAATAGATAAAATATATAGATCAGGAGAAATACTATGAAACGAGTTCTTATCAAGCTTTCCGGTGAAGCGCTGAAAAACGGTCTTACCGGCTCGGAGCTTTATGACCATGCATTCGTTGACAGAGTTGCTCTCGCCGTCAAGGAGTGCGTAAACGACGGATATGAGCTCGCGCTTGTCGTTGGAGCGGGAAATATTTGGCGCGGCAGGCAGGGAGGTGCAATGGACAGAACGGCGGCGGACCGAATGGGCATGCTTGCCACGGTCATCAACGCTATTTGCTTAAAGGATGCGCTCGTGCGCGTCGGTGTTGCCGCATCTGTCATGACCGCGGTTGCAATGGAGCCGCTTGCCGATGCATATTCCGCAGAGGAAGCGAAGAGGCGACTTCAAAACGGTGAGGTCGTGATCTTCGGCGCCGGACTCGGTATCCCGTTCCTCTCCACAGACACCGCAGGTGCTGTGCGCGCCGCGGAGATAGAGGCGGATGCCATGCTCATGGCGAAGAACGTCGATTACATTTATACCGACGACCCGAAAAAGAACAAGCAGGCAAAGCGCCTTGAAAACGTGCGTGCCTCCGAGGTCCTCGCCATGAATTTAAAGGCGATAGATGCCACTGCCACGGCGTTCTGCATGTCGGTCGGTATGCCCATCGGAGTATTTAAGCTTGCGGATCCCGATGATATAAAGAAGGCAATCAAGGGCGAGCGCGTCGGAACGGTAATAACCCCCGATTAAATTAATTACATATATAAGGAGCACTGAAATGAAACTCGATACAAAAGACTTTGAAGCAAAAATGAAGAAGAGCGTTTCCGCATATTCGGAGAACCTCTCCACCATAAGAGCGGGAAGAGCAACACCCGATGTACTTAAGAAAATAAATGTCGACTATTACGGCAGCCCCACACCCATAAGCTCGATCGCCGAGATCAAGATCGAGGATGCGAGGACCCTTGTGATAAATTCATGGGATAAGTCGGCGATGAAGGGGATAGAAAAGGCGATACTCACCTCGGATCTCGGCATCAATCCTCAGAACGACGGCCAGTGCTTAAGGCTTTCGTTCCCGCCCATGACTGAGGAGCGCAGACGCGATCTCTCCAAGCAGATCTCGAAGATGGGCGAGGAGGCAAAGGTCGCGATAAGAAATATTCGCCGCGATGCAAACGATAAGATCAAGGCGATGAAGAAGGATTCCGATATGACGGAGGACGAGGCAAAGGCGTCGGACAAGGCCATTCAGGATCTGACGGATAAGTATGTTAAGGAAATAGATTCCGTAACATCCGCAAAGACCAAGGAAATCATGGAAATATAATTTCTTCGCCGAAGGGATTTTTGACATGCTGTTTAGAAAGAAAAAAAACAACGAGCTCATAAGGGCGGATGAGCATCTTAGGTCCGTTGCGGTCATAATGGACGGAAACGGAAGATGGGCGAAGAAGCGTATGCTTCCGCGCACCGCGGGACACAAGGCGGGCGCCGCAAATGTAGAGAAGATGCTGATGACCTTCCGCGATATGGGTGTACATCATGTGACGATATATGCCTTTTCCACGGAGAATTGGAAGCGTCCGCGCGAGGAGGTCGAGGCTCTTATGGATCTCACCTTCGATTATCTGCAGAATGTCGTTATGAAAAAGATAGAGGCGGGAGAGAATTTCCGCGTCCGCTTTCTCGGCGATAAATCCGCCCTTCCCGAAAGGCTGCAGGCGAAGTGCACCGAGGTCGAGGCGCTCAATCCCGACTCCGATTATATATGCAATGTCGCGCTGAACTACGGCGGCAGGGCTGAGATCGTGCATGCCGCAAACGAGGCGATAAAGGCGGGGCACACCGAGCTCACCGACGAGATACTCTCAAGCTATCTTTACACGAGCGAGTCGCCCGATCCCGATCTTATAATAAGAACGGGCGGAGATTTCCGCATATCGAACTTCCTGCTTTGGCAGTGCGCTTATTCGGAGATCGTTGTCACAGACACGCTTTTCCCCGATTTTGACAGGGATGCGATCAATGACGCGGTGAGGGAATTCTATTCGAGAAAGCGCAGATTCGGCGGAATTGAAGAAGAATAATATTTGAAGGAACATAATTAATGAAGGTAAGAACGATTACGGGCGCCGTGATAACCGCGCTTTTTGCGGTGCCGTGCATATTTTCCGAATATATAGTATATCCGTTGGCGGTTGCGCTCCTTTGCGCCGTTGCTGTATTTGAGATGCTCCGCGTCCTCGGCTTTGAGCGCAGGATCTTTGTTGCGATCCCCGCATACCTCTTGGCTCTTGCCGCTCCGATCTGCGTCTTCTTCAAGGATGAGATCGCAGGCGGGACGGTGGAATATCTCACGCTTTTGGCGCTTGCCTTTGCGATATATCTTCTGTATCTTTTCGGATATGCGGTATTGAAGCGCGGCGAGGTGCATTTTTCCGACATTTCCGCCGTTTTCTCGGCGGTAGCTTATATTACGGTGTCATTTACCGCGCTTGCGATGCTGAGATATATCGAGCACGGTGTTTACATATTTGTCATCGTATTCATATCCTCGTGCATTTGCGATATTTTTGCGTATTTTACGGGCTACCTGTTCGGAAAGCATAAGCTCATACCCGAGATCAGCCCTAAGAAGACGGTCGAGGGTGCGATCGGCGGAACGGTATTTGCGGTGCTCGGACTTTTGATCTACGGATTGGTGATTTCGCGGGTCGCAGACATCGATGTCAATTACGTTATTCTTTTGATATACGGTGTGATCCTCGCTGTCGTGGGTCAGTTCGGCGATCTTACCGCCTC
Source organism: uncultured Ruminococcus sp. (assembly GCA_964593825.1). Classification (GTDB taxonomy): domain Bacteria; phylum Bacillota; class Clostridia; order Oscillospirales; family CAG-272; genus UBA1740. Next base: position 18,112 of record CAZQII010000009.1, on the reverse strand, counting down.
GCTTATAAAGAGGGAGCACGGGGTCAAGGATTACGGAAGGATCTTTCCCGGTCACGGCGGAGTTCTCGATCGATTTGATTCCATCATGCCGATATCGCTGGTGCTTTTGATCTTTTCGATCGTTTTGCCCTCGGTATTTTAAAGAGAGCCTGTTTTGAAGAAGCATTAATTACTGCCGCGCCGTGGGAATAAAGCGGTGCGGCATTTTGTTGTAAAGGATCAAGAATTATGAGTAAAACGGTAGCAGTCCTCGGCGCGAGCGGATCGGTCGGCACTCAGGCGCTCGATGTGGCGCGCGCTCGCGGTTACGGTATTGATTTTATCAGCGTCGGAAGAAATGTCGCTCTTGCGGAGGATGCGGCGCGCGAATTCGGAGTAAAATATCTTGCGATCGCGGATCCCGCGGCGTACTCGGAGCTTAAGACGCGCCTCGCCGACACCGACGTATGCCTTTTGTGCGGTGAGGAGGGGATACTCGACGGCATTCATCGCACGTGTGCGGAGTGCGTCGTAAATTCCATAATAGGCGAGGCCGGCCTTATGCCCACGCTCGAGGTCATCGCCGCAGGCAAGAGATTGGCGCTTGCAAACAAGGAATCTCTCGTTATCGCCGGTGACATAGTCATGAGCCGCGCGCGCCTTGCGAATGTTGAAATAATTCCGGTCGACAGCGAGCACAGCGCGATCTTTCAGTCCTTAAGATCCGGCAGGAGCTCCGAGATCAAGAAAATAATACTGACCGCATCCGGCGGCCCCTTTTTCGGAAAAACGAGGGCGGAGCTTGAGCGAGTGACTCTTGCCGACACGCTCGCACATCCTACGTGGAGCATGGGCAGGAAGATCACGGTCGACAGCGCGACTCTTATGAATAAGGGCTTTGAGGTCATCGAGGCAGCGCACCTCTTCGATGTCGATGTGGATAAAATTCAGGTGACCGTGCACAGGGAGAGTATACTTCATTCTGCCGTTGAATATATTGATAACACGGTGATAGGGGAGCTTTCCGTTCCCGATATGCGCATGTGCGTGCAGTATGCCGTGGATTATCCCGATCGCTGTCCCACCTCGTCAAAGGAGCTTGATTTTTTCGATGTGGGCACACTCACGTTTTCACGGCCGGATGAGTCGGCGTTTCCGCTCCTGCCTCTTGCAAAAAGGGCGAAAAAGACCGGCGGAGCGGCACCGGCGGTACTGAATGCAGCGGACGAGATCGCCGTCGCCGCATTCCTCGAGGGGCGGATCCCGTTCCTCGGCATATCCGATGCTGTCGGCACGGTGTATTACGAGCTTGAGGGGCATGCCGGCGGAGTAAGCGCTCTTGCTGATATAATATCGTGCGACAGAGAGGCGCGGCTCCTCACAGAAAAAATCATAGGAGAAAAGAAATTTTGAATATATTTGTCACGGTAATAAGTGCGGTGCTTGTTTTCGGATTTTTGATCTTCATCCATGAATTCGGGCACTACATTTTCGCAAGGATATTTCATGTGACCATAACCGATTTTTCAATAGGAATGGGACCTCATCTCCTGAGCTATACATCAAAGAAAACAAATATCAAGTACAGTCTCTCAATGCTTCCCATCGGAGGCTATGTCGCCATGGCGGGCGAGACCGTTGCCGAGGAGGGAACTCCCGAGTACGATGCGTGGAGGAGCGATCTGAACACATTTGACAAAAAGCCCGCATGGCAGAGATTTATTATCACGGCGGCCGGTGCCGCGGTAAACGTTCTGGCAGGTTTTCTCGCCGTGATGGTAATAAGTTTTTTCATCGATATCGGCGGCACCACCGTCACGAAGACCTACACGAGTGCCGAGCTCGGCACCGACGTTTCGACCTACGGTGTGCTCGAGGTAGGAGATAAAATAGTTTCCGTCGACGGAAAAAGGGTCGGTATACTCGACGAGCTGTCATATGAAATAATGCGTCGCGGCATCGAGCCCGTTGACGTCGAGGTCATACGCGACGGTGAGAGGATAGTGCTGAAGGACGTGGTCTTTCCCTCGGTTTCCGAGTCGGGGCAGCTGTTTGGCGCGCGCGATTTTCTCGTTAATAAGGAGAAAAAAACATTCGGCACGGTCATGAGGTATTCATGGAGCAAGTCCTGCCTGATCGTGCGCATGTGCTGGGAATCCATAATAGATCTTGTAACGGGGCGGTATACATTTGCCGCGGTCTCGGGTCCTGTGGGCATCTCCGCCGCGATAGGCGAGGCGGCGTCGGCGGGGCCGATAAACCTGCTTTATATCGTTGCGCTTATAAGCATCAATCTCGGAATAATGAATCTGATCCCGTTTCCCGCGCTCGACGGCGGGCGCCTTATAACCGTGACATTTGAAATGATAACCAAGAAAAAGATACCCCCCCGTGTTGAGGGAATGATCAATTTCATCGGTCTTGCGCTCCTTTTGGGGCTTTCCGCGGTGATACTTGTGAAGGATGTTATTCAATTGATTATTTGAGGTGAAGGATAAATGGCTCTTGCTGAAAGACGTAAAACAAAGCCGATAAGAGTCGGCGGGATAGAGATAGGCGGAAATTCGAGGATCAGCGTCCAGTCTATGACAAATACGGATACTTACGACAAGGAAGCGACTCTTCGCCAGGTAAAAGCTTTGGAGGCTGCGGGGTGCGACATTGTGCGCATCACCGTTCCGCATGCGGACAGCGCGGATATATTTACATTTTTGAAAAAGAGCGGAGTGGGGATCCCGCTTGTCGCGGATATTCATTTCGACCACAGGGCGGCAATAGCCGCCGTGCTTGCGGGAGCCGACAAGATACGCATAAATCCCGGCAACATCGGTTCGCGCGACAGGGTTGAGGAGGTCGCGCGGGTCTGCAGTGAGCACGGAGTTCCGATCAGGATTGGTGTAAATTCCGGCTCCGTTGAAAAGAGCATACTCGAGAAATACGGCGCGCCGACTGCGGACGCATTAGCCGAAAGCGCGCTTTATCATGTATCGCTGCTCGAGGATGTCGGCTTCGGAGACATTGCCGTGTCGGTCAAGGCGTCGGATGTTCCGACCATGATCGCGGCGAACAGGATCATCGCGGCGCGGACGGATTATCCTATCCACCTCGGCGTTACGGAGGCGGGCGCGCGTGAGAGCGCACTTGTCAAAAGCAGTATAGGTATAGGCACCCTGCTCGCGGAGGGCATCGGCGATACGGTGCGTGTTTCCCTGACCGAGGACCCGGTAAACGAGGTCCATGCCGCACGTGAGATACTTAAGGCGCTCAAGCTCACGGACAGAGCCGGAATGGAGATCGTCAGCTGCCCGACCTGCGGCAGGACGAAAATAGATCTCATCGCCTTAGTCTCTGAGTTTGAGGAGCGTGTGCGCCTCGAGGGCTTACGGGACATCAATATAAAGGTCGCGCTCATGGGCTGTGTCGTAAACGGGCCGGGTGAGGCAAGAGAGGCAGACATAGGAATTGCCGGCGGCATCGGAGAGGGATTGCTGTTTAAAAAGGGCGTGCCTGTAAGAAAGATTAAAGAGAGTGCTCTTATCGATGAGCTCATAAAGGAAATAAAAATCATGAAAAAGACGGAGGAATAATGGGATCCACCGCAAGTGAAAAGAAATTTTTTGACGTATTCACGCGTTATGCCCCGGATGAGAAGAAGCGCGCTCTGCTCGAGCGCGCCCGCGGAGCGAGCTTTAAATACGCAAAGAATCCGATGAGGGTCGAGGTCGAGCTCAGCTTCGAGCATCGCGAGGATGCGGAGCTGATCTACGAGATCGAGGATGATTGCCGTGCGCTCTACGGTGCGGAGTCGTTTAAAATAATACCGCATTTTCCGCCGTCCGAGTACGATGTCTCCCGCTTCGGTGAGGTCGCGCTCGAGGCGGCGATCTGCGGCGCCGTAACGAACGGATTTTTTTCCGGTGCGGAATACTCCGACGACGGGGAGACCGTGACTGTCTCTATTCCTTACGATGAGCACGGTGCGACATTCGTCAAGCGCGGCGGCACGGAGGAGATACTCTCGAATATTTTAAAGAGCCGATACGGTGTTCTGCGCACCGTCCGCGTCGTCACCGGAAGCGGGACGAATGTCGAGGAGCACAGGCGCGCCGTCGAGGAATACAGAGAGCGTCAGCTCGAGAACGCCAAGCGCGAGAGCCGTGAGCAATTTCTGAGGGAGCGCGACGAGAAGCAAAAAATGCGTGATGAAGCGGCGCGTGCCGCCGATCCGCACTACGATTTTGAGGCGCGCGTCGGTCTTTCGTCGCTCGCGGGTACAAATGAGACAATAAGCGAGACGGTCGTGCGCATGGGTGCCTCCACGTACGATTTTACCGACGCGGAGCTTTTGTTCGGTGAAGACTTCGATGTCACGGAGCCGACGCCCCTGTCGGATATCGAAAAGGTCAGAGGCACAACGGTCTTCCTCGGAACGGTCTTCGAGATCACGGTGAAGGAGACGAGAAACGGCGATAAATTCAATTGCACCGTCGGAATTTCGGACGGCGCATGCGCCACTTACGTGAAGAAGGCATATACTCAGGACGAAATGGGCTGGGTAAAGGGCCTGAAGCAGGGCGTGAACATCGCCGTGCTCGGAAGAGTCGGACGCGACAAATTCGACAACGAGCCGTACATAATTCCGAGGAGCGGAAAAAAGATCAAGCGCATCGAGCGGCTCGACTCCGCCGAGGAAAAGCGCGTCGAGCTCCATCTGCATTCGAATATGTCACAGATGGATGCCGTTATAACTCCCGCGGAGATAGTTAATACTGCCATAAGATGGGGCCACAGGGCTATTGCGGTCACCGATCACGGCAACGTGCAGGCCTTCCCCGAGGTCATGCTTGCTCTTGAAAAGTCGGGGAATAAGGATCTGAAGATCCTTTACGGAATAGAGAGCTATTTCGTAAACGACACCGCGAGGTGCGTCTTTGGCAACAGGCATCCCGAATTCGATGACGAAATGGTCGTTTTCGATATAGAGACCACGGGCCTGTCCAACAGGACATGCAAAATAATAGAGATCGGCGCAGTCAAGGTGAGGTGCGGCGAGGTCATAGACCGCATGGATATATTCGTAGATCCCGAATGCCCAATCCCCGAGGAGATAACAAGGCTGACCTCCATCACGGACGATGATGTCCGCGGCGCGCCGAAGGAGCGGGAGGCGGTTGAGCAGTTCTTAAATTTTGCGGGAGATTCGATGCTCGTTGCCCATAATGCGGCATTTGACATCGGGTTTATACGTGTCGCGTGCGAGCGGCAGGGCTTTGCGTTCGGGAATACGTATCTTGACACGGTCGGACTTTCGAAATTCGTAAACCCTGATCTTAAAAATCATAAGCTCGATACGATCGCAAAGTATTACAAGCTCGATGATTTTCATCACCACAGAGCATCGGATGACGCCGAGGTGCTCTCCAAGATCCTTTTCGTCATGATCGAGAGGATGAGGAGCGACGGAATAGATACCTTTCGGCGAATGATCGATGCCATGAGCGAAAAATCCGACCCCCTGAAGCTTCCGTATTATCATATGATAATCTTCGCGAAAAATAAGGAGGGTCTTAAGAATCTTTACAAGCTCGTGTCGTTCAGCTATCTTAATTATTATAAGCGCTTTCCCCGTATGCCGAAGTCCGTTATAGAGCAGTACCGCGAGGGGCTTATCATCGGCTCCGCATGCGAGGCGGGCGAGCTTTACAAGGCTATACTCGACGGACGCTCCGAGCAGGAGATAGAGGACATCGCCTCGTTTTACGATTACCTTGAAATACAGCCGATCGGCAACAACCGCTTTCTTATCGCGGACGGCAAGGTGGCAAGCGAGGACGCGCTTAAGGAGATCAACAGGCAGATCTGCAAGCTGGGTAAAAAGCTCGGAAAGCCCGTCTGCGCCACATGTGATGCGCATTTCCTGAATTCCGAGGACGAAATATACAGGCGCATCCTCCTTGCGGGAATGAAATTTTCCGACGCGGACAAGCCGACACCTATTTATTTACGCACGACAGACGAAATGCTCGAGGAGTTCTCTTATCTCGGCGCCGAGCTTGCGCATGAGGTGGTCATAGAAAATCCGAACAGGATTGCCGACATGTGCGAGCGCATAAGGCCGATACCCGAGGGCAGATACGAGCCCGATCTCCCCGGAGCGAAGGACGAGCTCGAGAGCTCGTGCTGGAAAAGGGCGCATGACTGGTACGGCGAGAAATTGCCGGAGATAGTCGAAAAAAGACTGGAAAAGGAACTGACGTCGATCATCAAAAACGGATTTGCCGTGCTGTATATGATCGCGGTCAAGCTCGTCGCATATTCGGAGAGCCTCGGATATCAGGTCGGCTCGCGCGGATCGGTCGGTTCATCGTTCGTTGCAACGATGTCGGGCATATCGGAGGTCAATCCCTTACCCCCGCATTACAGATGTCTGAAATGCAAGTATTCCGAGTTCTTCACCGACGGCTCCGTCGGCTCGGGCTTCGACCTGCCGGACAAGAAGTGCCCGGTGTGCGGAGCGGATCTTTATCAGGACGGGCATGACATTCCGTTTGAAACGTTCCTCGGCTTCTACGGCGATAAGTCGCCGGATATAGATCTGAATTTCTCAGGCGACGTGCAGGGCAAGGTGCATAAGTACACGGAGGAGCTCTTCGGTCAGGGGCACGTCTTCCGCGCGGGCACCATCACCGGCCTTGCCGACAAGACGGCATGGGGATATATAAACAAATACCTCGAGGATAGAAAAATAAAGATCCCGAAGGCCGAGGTCGCCCATATGGTAACGCGCATCATGGGTATAAAAAAGACGACGGGTCAGCACCCCGGCGGAATAATCGTTGTTCCGAACGAGTATGACATTTATGATTTCACGCCCATTCAGCATCCCGCGGACGATCCGAATGCCGATACGGTAACAACGCACTTCCAGTTCTCCTATCTGCATGACACGATACTGAAGCTTGACGAGCTCGGACACGATATGCCGACCAAGTACAAGATGCTTGAAAAGTACACGAACACATCGGTGCTCGACGTCAAGATGAATGATAAGACGGTTTACGAGCTCTTCGCCTCCACAAAGCCGCTCGGCATCACCCCGGACCAGATCGGCGGAAGCCAGCTCGCCACGTTCGGCATTCCCGAGTTCGGCACGAGATTTCTTCAGCAGGTGCTCCTCGAGGCAAAGCCGAAGAACTTCGCCGATCTGCTTCAGATCTCCGGACTCACGCACGGAACGGACGTGTGGCTCGGCAATGCGCAGGAGCTTATCAAGAACGGCGTGTGCACGATATCCGAGGTCGTTGGAACGCGTGACGGTATAATGCTGTATCTGATACAAAAGGGACTTGACAATTCGATGTCCTTCAAGATCATGGAGGACGTAAGAAAGGGCAGGGGACTCAAGCCGGAATACGAGTCCGCGATGCTCGAGCACGGCGTGCCCGAATGGTATATATGGTCGTGCAAGAAGATCAAGTACATGTTCCCGAAGGCGCATGCGGCTGCATACGTCATGTCCGCAATACGTCTTGCGTGGTATAAGATCTACTATCCCATGGAATTTTATGCCGCGTTTCTTACCGTTGCGCCCGGCGGCTTCGATGCGGAGATCGTCTCCGGCGGAACGGAAGGGGTCAACGCCGCAATATCCGAAATAGAGGCAAAGGGCAATGAGGCCTCCGCAAAGGAAAACGAGACCTGCCAGACCCTTTATATGGTCAGGGAGGCGCTCGCCAGAGGAGTGAGCTTCCTGAATGTCGATCTGAAAAAATCGGACGCAAAGGCGTTTCTACCTGAAAACGGAAGGATAAGGATGCCGCTCAATTCCTTGCCCGGTCTCGGTGACACGGCGGCGGACAAGATCGTCGAGGCGCGTGAGACGTTTGACATCGACTCCATCGACGAGCTCCGCAGAAGGACGGGAATATCGAAGGCGGTCATCGAGATTCTGCGCAAGAACGGAGTTCTCGACGGCATGAGCGAAACGAACCAGATCACATTTTTCTGAAAAACAAAAAGCTGCCGCAATGCACATAAAATGCTTGTGACAGCTTTCTTTAAAGCTTTATCCCGTTATTATTTGTTTTTATATGCTTCAATCGCGTCGCGTATCACAAAGCCGCTGTCGCACAGCAGCTGCTCCGCCTCATCGGGGTTTACACCGAGTATGTCGCAGACGATGCCGATCATTCTTTTTCTGAGCTTTATGTTGGTGGGGCGGAGATTTATCATGAGGTTCTCGTATACGTGGCCGAGCTTGACCATTACCGATGTCGAGATCATGTTGAGTATCATTTTGTGTGCGGATCCTGCCTTCATGCGCGTCGAGCCCGTAATTGCCTCCGCTCCGGTGTCGGGATGGATCGCGAGGTCTGCCGCACTCTCGAGGGCGGTGTTCTCGTTTGATGTGAGCGAAATCTTCAGTGCGCCGACCTTATCCGCCGCGCAAAAGGCTCCGAGCACATATGCTGCGCCGCCCGCGGCCGATATGCCGATCACGGAATCGTCTGCGGTGAGGGAATAGCGGGAAATGTCGTCGACCCCAGCGTCAAAGCTGTCCTCCGCGCCCTCTGCCGCTGTTCTGAGCGCCTTGTCGCCACCGGCGATTATGCCGATGACCAGTCCGTGCGGCACGCCGTATGTGGGCGGACACTCCGATGCGTCAAGCACGCCGAGCCTGCCCGATGTTCCGCATCCGACGTAGAAAAGTCTGCCGCCTCTGCTCATTCTTTCAAATATCGCGTCGACCGCGGCTCCTATGCGAACAAGCTCGGGCTCTATCGATTGTGCGGCGTGTATGTTTTCGTTCTGTATCGCGCGGAGCATATCCTGCGTTGACATTTTATCTATGTGCGTCGTATGCCCGTTTCTCATTTCGGTTTTAAGCATATATCAATATTTCTCCTTTTCTTGTCTTGCTCCCGCGAGCATCAGGGCGCCGTATATCGGCGCGCTCGTGTTTGCGCTTATGTCGAGGCTCTCGGCGTTCCTTACGTATTTTTTTATATACGGCTCGATGATATCGAATTCGTTTGCCAGTCCGCCGACGATAACGACACGGTGGCGCCCGTTTTCGGTCAGCGGCGCATTATCGATCAGGCTCGCTATGGCTCGCATATTTGAGTCTATGATCGCTTCCGCGGCCTCGTCCCCAGCCTTCAGTGCGTTGAATACGAGCGGTGCAAACGACGCGACGATGCGCTTACCGCCCTTATAGAGCGCGCCAAGCGCGTCTATGAGTCTCTCGCATCCGAGCTTTTCCTTAAGCATGGGGAGGAGCACCGTTTCGATTCCGCGTCCCTCCTCCGCCGTCAGTGCGGCGATGACCGCATCGCGCCCTATGGAAAAGCCGCTTCCGCCGTCATCGAAGAAGAAGCCGTAGCCACCGTTTCTTGTGAGCGTGCCGTTCGTTTTGGTGAATGCGATCGAGCCTGTGCCCATAATTATCGCGGTGCCGTTGCGCTCGCCGAGTGCGATCGCGACTGCGTTCTCCGCATCGCTGCCGTTTTTGGCATCGGCAAAGTTGTACCGGTTGAGAAATTCGTGTATTCGGTTCTTGTAGTCGCCCGTTATACCGCCCGAGATTCCGGCAAATACGGAAATCTTGGAGTTCGGAATTTTGCCGCACACCGCGGAGATGCCGTCGGCAAGTATGTCGAGCGTTTTATCTATACCGATGTCAACGGGGTTCGAGCCGTCAAGTATCGCGCGGTAAAGAATCGTTCCGTCTTCATCCGAAAGCGCGAATTCGGTTTTCGTGCCTCCTCCGTCGATGCCGAGAAAATAGCGCTGCTCGCTGTTTTCCGAAAGGAGCGCGTCAATGCTCGTCTCGAGCTTCTTGGCGAGCAGGGGCAGGATGGCACTCGGTGCGATGGAAAAGCCGTTCTCCCACTTGCTGACCGATTTTTCGGAATATCCGATCTGATCCGCAAGATCCTTTTGCGTTAAGCCGAGCTCGCGCCTGCGGGCCTTTAGATTTTTGGCAAATGCCTCACCTTGAATGGCCATTGTTTGGTCCTCCGTTTTTTCTTGAAACATCTACATTATATATCATTTTTTATCAAAAAGCCACCCCCTTTTCATAGAATTTAAAAAAAGAACTCTACAAACAGTAGAGTTCATCGCTCGGACAGGATATTAAAGCACGCAGTATGTACCTCAGATGAGAAGAAGCATGAGTAGCATTATCGCGCACTCGCGGTCACCGTCCTTTGTGAAGAGCAGGAGCAATGCAGCCGCTATGATCAGCATTTCCTCAAGGCCGAACCCGGAGGTCAGCGACCTTATTCCGCCTCCGTTAAAGAGTCGGAAGACCGTGCTGTCCTTGCCGAAAATGCCGAAGAGCGGGGGCTCGCGGCGCTCATCGCGACACTCGTCATCTCTGTGCGGAGGGCGGTCGGCGCATGTAGGCTCGCTTTCTTCCGCCTCGGGCACAGGTGCGCCGTCGTCCGACAGAGCCACGCCGGAGTAGTTTTCGGGCGGTGTCGGAGTCTTGGCATCCTCGGAATAGAAATTTCTCGAATACATCTTATCACCTCTGCTTTTTCGATTTCATCATGTCGAAGATCTCTCCGAACGTAAGCATCGAATCTATCGCCTTCGCCCGTCTTTCGGACAGATAGGGCTTCAGTGCATATAAAAGACGCGCTCTTTTTCCGGAGTCGGAGATCTCGGCCGAGGCGTGCTCGGCGCTCACGGGCTCCTCTGTCGGCTGAGGCTCGCCGTTATCCGCAGCGTCCGTGATATCGGATGTCGGGGCGGGCTCCTCTTTGACCAGTCGCGTGATCTGTTCTATCAGCTCTGGGTGCTCCATAATGGTGCTCACGACCTTGGAGAGCTCGGGTGCGGATCCGTTCTCGTTGCTCATATTATTTCGCGCCCTTTCTGTAATTATCTAATATTTTTGCCGCGCGAGCGAGATTGAAATTGCCGCCGTGCGCGACCGCGGCGCGCATTTTGTCCATCTGATCCTTCGGAGGCGGATCCTTCGGAAGAGCAAAGCCCTTTTTCTCGGCCAGCGAAACGACCTCGGCCCACAGATCGCTGTCGTTTTTTTCAAGAAGCTCGGCAAGCTTTTCTTTATCGATTTTCAATTTTACAGCCTCTTTCCGCATCTTCGCTCGAAAGATGCAACCCTTATTTCGCATGGTGCGCATCGGCACCGCCGCGATTATCTGTTTACAGTATATGTTATATCGGCTTATTTGCCACAGGAAAGGAGAAAAGAAAAAGTGAAGTGCATTATTATTTCGGATTCTCACAGATCGTATGAAAATATAGAGCGCGCCGTAAAAAAGAACCCGGACGCGGATGTTGTGTTTTTCTTGGGTGACGGAATTTATGCCGTCGAAAAATACGCCGCGGAGTTTAAAAATATGGCGTGGCTCTACGTGCTCGGCAATTGTGATAAGCCGACGGCGATAAACGGTGAATTCGTTAAAAAGGTGGAGAGGATAAATCTTTGCGGAAGGAAGATAGTTCTGACGCACGGAGACCTTTACGGCGTCAAGGGCGGAAACGGCGGCTTGATCGACCTCGCCGCAGAGGAGGGGGCGGACATCGTGCTTTACGGACATACTCATGCTCCGAAGGAGGAATATATATCCGAACGAGGCATTTGGCTCTTTAATCCGGGCAGCTTGGAGCGGAGCATAGGCAGCGAAAGGGAGATGTTCGGGCTTCTTGTTCTCTCCGATGCGGGAGACGTACTCTTTTCCCACGGTCATCTTTGAATATGAAAAGAACGGCGCCCGCTCTCGCTCGGCCTTTGCGAGTGGCGGATGCCGTTTTATTATTGATGGGTAATTTTCCGAATCAATGGCTGCTTTATTTGTCCTTAAGACGTGCGGCGACGAAGGCCGCGGTCTCTTCCGCATATCGGCGTGTCGCCTCTTCGTCAGAGCCTTCGACGGTTATTCTTATATACGGCTCCGTTCCCGAGGGCCTGACTATTATTCGCCCGTCGGGGGAGAGTGCCGCCTTAATCTCTTCTATCCGGCGCTTTATTTCGCCGTCGGTCAGGAATGTAAGCTTTTCCTCGCGTCCCGCGTCCACGTTGACCGTGCATTGCGGGTATTTTCTCATGACCGATGCGAGGGATGAAAGCGGACGGCCGCTTTCCTTAACGGCCGAGAGGAGCGCTATTGCGGTTAGCTGACCGTCGCCGGTCGTGGCGTAATCGCCGAGTATGATATGCCCGGATTGCTCTCCGCCGAAGGAAAGGCCGTCCGATCTCATGAGCTCGAGGACATATCTGTCGCCGACATTTGCGGCGAAAAAGCCGATGCCGTTTTGCTCGCAGAATTTTACGAAGCCGAGATTGGTCATGACCGTTCCGACGACCGCATTGCCGCGGAGCCTGCCGCGCTTTTTAAGATCGAGGGCGAGGATTGCCATGATGTGATCTCCGTCCACCTCGTTGCCGAGCCCGTCGACAGCGAGGCATCTGTCCGCGTCGCCGTCAAAGGCAAACCCCATATCCAGCCCATTCTCCCTCACGAGCTTCTTGAGTGATGAAAGATCCGTTGAGCCGCAACGCAGGTTTATGTTGCTCCCGTCCGGCTTGTCACCGATGAAAAAGCACTCTGCACCGAGGGCGGGAAACACCGATTTCGCCGTCTTGCATGCGGCGCCGTTAGCACAGTCGATGCCTATCCGCAGGCCGGAAAGATCCGCGTCGGTATAGGAGAGCAGGAAGCTCGTATAATCCTCTATGGCGGGGGGCGTGTTAAGAAAAACGCCTATTTTCTCCGGTGCGACATACGGTGCGAGCCTATCCTTGCCGAGCACCTCCTCCTCGATTTTCTCTTCAATTCCGTCCGAGAGCTTGAAGCCGCTCCGGCCGAAAATCTTGATCCCGTTGTATTCCGACGGATTGTGTGAGGCAGAGACCGCTATACCGGCGGCCCCGTATTTTTTTGCGAGATAGGCGACGGCCGGGGTCGGGACCGTGCCGAGCATGATGACGTCCGCACCCGCGGCGAGCAATCCCGCAGAAAGGGCGGAGCACAGCATTTCGGACGAGCGCCGCGTGTCCGAGCCTATCGCTACCGTCGGGCGGTATTTTCCGGATGATGAAAGCACGGATGCCAGCGAGCATCCGACCGACATTGCGATATCCGCCGTGAGCTCGCGGTTGGCGATCCCGCGTATACCGTCCGTACCGAAAAGTCTTCTCATTTTGTATAAGGTTCCTCCGATTGGTTTTTATTTGCGCTCGTCGGCGCCGCCGTTTTTAAAGATCACTCCTTCACCGACGTAACCGCGTACACATGAAAGCGGGTATATGATGCTCCCTCTGCCTATGACCGCTCCTGGGCACAGCACGCTCGATGCCCCCACCTCGGCGCGGTCGCCGAGCATTACTCCGAGCTTGCGCAATCCGGTGCTTATTTTTTCGTTTTCATAGCATGCGGTTATGCTTTTCTTGTCGAGCCTGAAATTCGATGCGATCGCCCCCGCGCCGAGATGTGATCCGCAGCCGAGGATGCTGTCGCCGACATAGTTGTAATGCGGGAGCTGTACGCCGTCAAATATAACGGAATTCTTGATTTCGGTGCTGTTTCCGATGACCGCTCCGTCGCCGATGAGCACCGAGCCGCGCAGGAAGGCGCAGTGTCGGATCTCCGTTTCTCGGCCTATTATTGCGGGCGGCTCGATCACGGCGCTCTCGGCGATGCGTGCGCTCCTTGCCGCAAGGACGCCCTCGGAGATCCTAACAAACTCATCGCCAAGCTCATTCTGCAGTGCGAGTATCATGTCCTTGATCATCGGCACCGCCTCGTGCGGATAGGCGACGCTCGCGAGAAGCGGTGCGGCGAGCGTGTGTGAAAGATCAAACAGATCTTCGGCTTTCATGTGCATCGTGTTTTCCTCCGTGTTGTGCTTATTTGCCGTGCAGCGTTGCGGTGGCACGGGATATTTTTTATCTTGCCTCGAATTAAGGCTTGTTACGCTTTTTTCTGTGCGCCCGAGTGAAAAATGAGAGCGTAAGACCTAAAAAACGCTCCTTTGTCTTGAAATATTCATATTTACATGCTAAAATATATATTAAATGCTTTGAGAATATTTTTCAAAAGGAGAGGCCGATGGAGGATATAAGAGAGGCAATCGCCGAAAACATAACCGAGCTTCGTCAAACGATGAAGCTGACGCAGAGCAAGCTTGCGGAAGTGCTCAACTATTCCGACAAGGCTGTTTCCAAGTGGGAGCGGAGTGAGGCCGTTCCGGATGTTGCCGTTTTAAAGCAGATCGCCGATTACTTCGGCGTCAGTGTCGATTATTTGCTGACGCGTAAGCATGACGGCACGGAGATCCCGAGCGACAGGCGCGCGAGGACAAAGAGGAAAAATCATTTTATTATCTCGTCCCTCGCCGTTATGCTTGTTTGGTTTCTGACGATGATCGCGTTTACCGTTCTCACGCTTTGCGACGTGCGTCATGTGTGGATTGTCTTTTTGATCGCGCTTCCAATCAGTGCGACGGTCGCTCTTGTATTCAACTCGATCTGGGGGATTGGGCGGATGAATTTTACGATCATCACCGTTCTCGCGTGGTCGCTGATGCTTTGCGCTCATGTGATCATTCTTGCGTACAGCGGCAGAAATCTGTGGCAGATATATCTTGTCGGAATTCCGGCTCAGCTTATAATAATACTGTCGGGGTTCATTAAATTTAAGAAAAAGTAGGAGCATGTTTACAATGCACGGTTTCGGTCCACCGCGTATGTACCGTCCGACCGACGGACTTCAAAAGCCCAAGCGCCCGAGGGAGATCCCGGGCTATCTCTTTAACCGTGTCAAGGGCTTTTTGACAAGACTTTTTTACATAATCGCTCTCGTGTGGCAGACTGCACCGGCGATCCTCGTCCTTATGGTGCTGTTTTGCCTCATCGACGGCCTTTTGCCCGTTGCGGGTGCATATATTTCAAGCGAGCTTTTAAACGAAATAGCGAGCCTTATCGGTGCCACCGCGAGCGGAAGCCTCGCCGAGGATATTTTTCATACGATGCGCCCGCTGATCTTCCTTTTTGCGGCGTATTTTATATACCTCTTTTTGAAAAAAATCGTTTCTAATATAAGCTCGATCGTTACCGGCATCGCCGGCGAGCTTGTGACGAATCACATAAAGGTCAAAATATTGACGAAGGCAAAGACGGTCGACCAGCGCTCGTTCGATTCCCCCGAATTTTATGAGAAGCTGGAGAATGCCAACCGCGAGGCGTCGATGCGTCCGATAAGCATCCTGAGCGCGACTCTGAGAGTGATAAGCTCGCTTATAAGCGTTGCATCGTTCATTGCGGTTCTCGCGACGCTCAGCCCATTTGCACCGCTCGTCATAATAATTGCCTCCGTTCCCGGCGCGGCGATCAACTATCTTTACAGAAACCGTAACTTCAGGTACATCCGCAGGCATTCCAAGGAGCGCAGGCAGATGCAATATTATTCCTCGCTCACGGTCAATAAGGATATGGCAAAGGAGATAAAGCTGCTTGGCCTCGGCGACATGGTCTCCGATAAGTACAAGGGCGTATTTAAAAGGTACTTCAAGGGCTTGAAGCGCCTCATGATAAAGGAGGGCGTAACGCAGACGGTAATAGGCCTTGTAACGGTCCTGGCCAACTGTGCGCTGTTTCTTTACGTCGCATATACAATTGTATTCGAAAACGGCAGAATAGGTGACTATTCGCTTTATACCGGCGCGCTGACCTCTATTGCGGGGCACGTATCGACGCTGGTCGCATCGACGGCGACGATATACGAGGGCACGCTTTTTATCAACAACATGATGGAGTTCATGAAGGAGGAGCCTACCGTTGTTCCGACACTCACACCTGCGCGCATACCGGAGCGCGGCGTGGCTCACACCGTTGAATTTAAGAATGTTTCGTTTGCTTATCCCGGATCCGATCGCTATGTTTTAAAGGATATCAATTTGACGTTCCGCCCGTCCGAATCTGTGGTGCTCGTCGGTCTCAACGGCGCGGGCAAGACCACGCTTATAAAGCTTCTGACGCGTCTGTACGATCCCACGGAGGGCACGGTATATCTTGACGGACATGATATACGTGAATATGATGTCGAGGCGCTTTACGGGCTTTACGGCATAGTTTTTCAGGATTTCGGAAAATATGCGGAGAGCGCGGCGGAAAATATCGAGTTCGGCGATGTGAAGCGCGAGCATACGCGTGCGGACGTGGAGGAAGCAGCGGAGCGCGGAAATTCCGCAGAATTTATAAGAAGACTTCCGCACGGGTTTGACACGCCTCTAACGCGTGTTTTCGAGGAGGACGGCGTCGAGCTCTCGATAGGGCAGTGGCAAAAGCTCTCTATCTCGAGAGCCTTTTATAAGTCGTCGGATATTCTTATACTCGATGAGCCGACGGCGTCGCTCGATCCAATGGCGGAGCAGGAGGTCTTCGATCGCTTTGCGGAGCTCTCGAAGGACAAGATCAGCGTCTTCGTCTCGCACAGGCTGTCGAGCGCGACCGCGGCGGGCAAGATCGTTGTGCTTGAGGGCGGACGTATCACGGAAGAGGGCACGCACGGGCAGCTCATGAGTCTGCACGGCAGCTATTACAAGCTCTTTACCACGCAGGCGCAAAGATATACCGAGCGCGGCGCGGTGGAGCCCGGAAAAGATTGAAAATAATATAAAAAGAGCAGACATTCCTCGGCTTACCGATCTCGGTGATCCTCGGGCTGTCTGCTTTTTTATTTGTTTTTTGCGCGTCCGTGCCGTTTATTTACCGAGACCCGCCGCACCTATAATGCCGGCATCGTTGCCGAGCTCTGCGATAACGATCTTGGTCTTTACGGCATTGCCTCTTGTGTACTGCTCACGGTCGATGAGCTCGATGAGGGGCTTGGTCAGGTATTCCTTCTCGTTGCATATTCCGCCGCCGATGGACAGGACCTCGGGCTGGAAGATGTTGATCATATTCGTAATACCGTTGGCAAGGTACTCGATATATTCGTCGACGATCTTGGATGCGTAAATGTCTCCGCGCTTCATAGCGTTGAATGCGGTGCGCGCACTGATCTTTCCTTCCTTTTCCGCCTCGTCAAAGAGGAGAGAGGGGATGCACTTGAACTTGAGCTCCGCCATCTTTTCCTTTGTCATATTTGTCAGACCGGTCGCGGAGGAGTATGTCTCCCAGCATCCGCGTCTGCCACAGGAGCACTGTCTGCCGCCGTGGACGATGACGGTGTGTCCGAGCTCGGTTCCCGAGCAGTTGAGTCCGCCGGCAAAGATCTTGCCGTCGATGATAACTCCGCCGCCGACACCGGTACCGAGCGTGATCATGACGGAGCAGTCCGTTCCCTTCGCCGCACCGACGAGCGCCTCTGCGAGCGCGGCGGCATTGGCGTCGTTTGCGATAAGTACCTTTTTAACGGGAAGAAATTCCTTGAAAATATCGGCTATCGGAAAATTGACAAACGGGAGGTTGTTCGCGTATTCGACAACTCCGGTCTTGGTATTCGCGCTTCCGGGCGTTGCGATGCCGACATATTCGATCTCGTCAATGCCGATGCCCCTTTTGTCGATGAGGGACTTTGCAAGCTCCGCCATATCCTTTATTATAAGCCTACCGTCTCTGCTTGCGCCGGTCGGAACGGACGCCTTTTCGATTATACCGAGCTTTTCATCGCAGATTCCGACGGCGATGTTAGTGCCGCCGAGGTCAACACCTATTGTGTACATATTTTTTCTCGCTTTCTTAAATAAAATTTCCAACACCATAATTATATTGTATTTTCACGCAAAAGTCAAGCGCTTTCACGCTCTTTTTATTTTTTCGTATCGGCGGTGTAAGCATGGGGCATCAGGGGAGGTGAGAAGGAAAAAAGCGGATGGCGAGGCAATTTGTTCATAAAAAATTAACATATTTATTTGCTCAGGCTATTGAAAAATCTACGAAATTGGTATACAATATTGGAGGAAAATAAAAAGGAACGCGTGTGCAAGGAAGTAAAAGTAAGGCGCACATCGCGGAAAAGGAACGGAAATGTCAAGATTTGTATATGCAGACAATGCTGCGACGACTCCCGTCAGCCGTGAGGTCATAGAGGCGATGCAACCGTGCTTCTCCTCCGTTTGGGGAAATCCGTCGAGCCAGCATTCTAAGGGAAAC
>CAZQII010000008.1:0-39088 GCA_964593825.1 uncultured Ruminococcus sp. | reverse complement strand
ATTGGGGCGAAGGCTCGAACAGAGCGCGCAACTGGCAGAGATACGACCTCGGCGGCAAGGCGAAGCTTTCGTTTGAAGAGGGCGTTGATTCCTACGTTACCTACGCCGGACCGCTCCATGACAATGTGGAGAAATCGCTCTACAAGGTAAAGTCCACCATGTGCAACTGCGGCGCGATTACCATCCCCGAGCTTCAGGAGAAGGCGAAGCTGACGCTCGTTTCCGCGACCAGCATCGTCGAGGGCGGATATCATGACGTCACCCTCAGAAGCACCGCAAGCGTAAAATAATCGATCCCACGCGAGGCGGACACAGTTCCGTCTCGCGCATTGCTTTGAAAACAAGGAGGATAGCATGTCAAAATTATTCATTCCGGAGAACTATAAGAATCCGCTCGACGTTTACAGAACGCAAAAGGCAATATCCTTTATCAAGCGCACGTTTCAGGACAGGCTCGCCGCCGCACTCGGATTAAAGCGCGTTTCCGCGCCGCTGTTCGTCACGGAGAGCTCGGGACTCAACGACAACCTCAACGGCACCGAGCGACCCGTTTCGTTCGACATTCCCGCCGTCGGAGAAAACGCGCAGGTCGTGCACTCTCTTGCAAAATGGAAGCGCCTCGCCCTTAAGGAATACAACTTCTTCGTCGGCAACGGTCTTTATACGGATATGAACGCCATCCGCCGCGACGAGGAGCTCGACAACATCCACTCGATCTACGTCGATCAGTGGGACTGGGAAAAGGTAATCACCAAGGAAGACAGAACCCTCGATTACCTTAAGGATACCGTGCGCAAGATCGTCGGCGTCATTTGTGACACAAACGAGCTCCTGAAGGTCGACTTCCCTGAGCTTGGCATCAAGCTCTCGCGCGAGGTCGCGTGCATAACCACCTCGGAGCTTGAGGACATGTATCCGACGCTCACACCCAAGGAGCGCGAGGACGCGTTCTTAAAGGAGCACGGCACGGCGCTTATAATGCAGATCGGCGGAAAGCTCAAAAGCGGAGAGCCGCACGACGGCCGCGCCCCCGATTACGACGACTGGGAGCTGAACGGCGACATAATGTTTTACAACGAGGTGCTCGGCCGCGCATTTGAGATCTCCTCGATGGGCATCAGGGTCGACGCGGAATCGCTCTCCCGCCAGCTTGACGAGCGCGGATGCAACGACAGGCGTGCGCTCCCCTTCCACAAAATGCTTCTTGCCGGCGAGCTGCCGCTCACTATCGGCGGCGGTATAGGTCAGTCGCGCCTCTGCATGCTCATGATGGGCTGCGCCCACATCGGCGAGGTACAGTCCAGCATCTGGGACAGGGACACCGTCGAGGGCTGCCGCGCCGCGGGCATAAAGCTCCTTTGATAAAGTATATCATATAATAAAAAGCGCTTATGCGGCCCAAGCTTATCGGCACAGCATAAGTGCTTTTTTCTTTATCGGGCGCCCTGTGCGCCGTTTTGCTTTTTAAATGAGCTTGTTTATTTTCGCGACGGCCACGGTCATGTCATCCTTGAAGCGGGAGCTCTTTACAGCGGCGGAAAGAATGTAATCGGCATATTCACCGACGCTCGCCTTCGGCGGCTTTGCCAGAAGCTCCAAGAGCCATGCCGCGTCATCGGTGCTCTGGCTGATACCGTCGGAAAGCATTATTATATAATCCCCGTCCTCGACGCTCGCCGTGATTCTCTCCGCATCGACGCTTTTCATCAGCCCGATCGGAGCCGTTTCGGAGCGGATGCGGAATATGGAATCCTTACGCTTTATGTATGAGGGGGCCGCGCCGCTCTTCAGAAAGCTTGCCTCCCCGGAGATGAGATCGAAGCCGAAGAGGTCGACCGTGGCGGAGCACTCCTCTCCCCTGCTCCTAAGAATGTGGCTCAGCATATGTAAAACGGTGTCGGTCGGATGGGACGACTCGAGCATTTCGGAAAGGTAGGCACCGACGAACGACGACGTCTCCTTTGCGACCTTGCCGGAGCCCATGCCGTCGGACAGGAGCGCATAAAACCTGTCGTCTGCGGATTCGAAGATGCGCACGGTGTCGCCGGAGATCTCGTCATCCCTGCCGCCGAGCGCCGCGGAGGCGCACTCGACCGAAAAGGCTCTGCACGCGTCCGCCTGCATGAGGACCGTTCCCCCGCTTCTGAAGAATTCCGGCGCACCGAGGTGCACGCCGAGCGTCTCCTCTATTCTCCGCTTGAATTCCGGCGACGTTATTTTCGTTCCGTCCGCGTCCTCGCCCGCCGCAATGATATGATATCTTCTATCGCCGTAAACGCGTATCACCGCTTCATCGGGGCCGAAATCACGTGCGACAGGCTCGAGCAGCTTCGTCATCGCCGTGTTCATTCCGCGCTCACGCTCATCGTGCGCGAGGGCATCGTCTATGAGCCGCGCCAGCATTTCAAGCTCGCCCGCCGATCTGCTCGCTCCGTACGCGCGGAATCGCTCTGCCTCGGCGCGTGCCGCCTGCTCATTTATCACCTCGAATATCCTGTTCGACATGTGGCAATAGGCGGGAACGGAATCGAAGTCCCTCGCTCCGACGCTCTCCTTTGCATACAGCTTTGCCGCGATCTTGTCCGTCAGCTCCTCGTACGGCGCCTCCGCAGCGGTCCTGCAGGAGCGATACCCGGGGCAGGTCTTGCAGTACGAGAGCACAGCGTCCGTGACAACGGCGCGGTAATCCTCTATCCCGAGCTTCGCCCCCTCCTCGGCAAATCTGCGTGCCGCACCCGACAGACCGACGAGGGACTCACCGAGCATGGGGAGCGCACCGCGGTAAGACGAGCGATAGGAGAGCGCCATCGTGCCGACCATGTCCTTTGCGTTTCTTTGCGCCTCCGCCTCCTCGGCGACGGTCTTTTCGATCGTGATCCTCTTAAGCACCGCCGCACCGATCACGGCGGAAATTATGTATTCGGGAAATATCTCGATGAGGGTCATGAAGCCGCCGGAATATGTGCTCCATGCGGCAAGCGCGGCTCCGCCGCCGACCAATGCGTACGGCATTCCGACGGAAAAGAGCACGGCCGACACCGTTCCGAGCAGGGCGAAGGCGACGGAATTCATCGCGCTCACTCCGAGCACGAAGAAGAAGCCCGTTGCCGCCGCACGGACAGCGCCGAACCTCTTTGCAACAATGAGAGTAATCAGACCGGAGAAGACATAGGTCGCCGAGATCCCGAGCAGTGAATACGGCTCCAGCGCATAGCCCGTGAGAAATATCGCAAGCGCCGCGGAGCATTGGAAAAATATGATGTTGTATCTTTCCTTTTCGTGCTTTTTGGATATGTCAAAGATATTCCTTTTGTCGAATAACAGCGCACGGGGTGTGACCTTTGCGCAAAATATCCCCGATGTCGCAAAGACGGCGACGGGCGGAGTCAGCGTCATGGTGAGGCCGAAGAGCACCGATGTCCAAGTGATCCCGCCGAGGAGAATCTCGTATATCGCGGCGGTGAAGCCGCCGATGAGCGACGCCGCCATTTTGAGCGGCAGGCTCTCGCCGAAGGCTGTGCCGTCGCCGTGCTCGGTGCTCGAGGTCACTATTCTTAAAAAGACTACGATGACGGAAATTATTGCATAAACGAAGCCCGCCCCGCCGAGGCTCAGCGAGCCGACGACCGCTCCGAAGAGCGCGACCCACACGCGGCAGGGCAAGGCGGCGAGCATCGCCACGGCCAAGGGGCGCGCGCCGAACAGAAGATGCCGCCGAGCAAAGACCAGCGCCAAAATAAACACAGCCAGATCGTACAGCAACGATCTCGGGTCGGCGCGCCTCTTCTCGACCGACGAGGAAACGAGCTCCGACAGACGCGCACGGCTCCTCTTCCTTTGTTTTTTCCCTGTTTCGTTGATATTGTCCATTTTTCTAATCCTTTCGCTTCACATCTTTCGGAAAAACTTCCTTTTACATTATAATTCCGAAATCGGAAAAAAGCTGTCGAAGAATAAAAGCGGCAGAAGGACGATAAATGGCGAAAAAACGAAAACGGACGGGGAGCGCCGCGCTTTTCCCGTTGTGAGAGCGGCACGGGTCGATGCGTGCGAAATATACACGCCGAGGATGCGTGTGACGGTGAATATTTTCCCTCGCCGCTACATAAAGAGCGGGCGCAACTGCACCCCGGCGAGCGCCGCGTCGAGCGCCTCGGGCATGCGACTGTATTCCGCAACGAGGGAGTGCGGCTTCTTTGTCGGATCATCCTGCCGCATCGGCAGGAGATAGACAGCCTTGTGCTCCAGCATCTTTGCGATCGAGGGCAAATTGCGCGACATGGCATCGTTGCTTGACAGGGCGATGAGCGTCAGCCTGTCGGCACGCAAATGCGCCTTTGCCGCCATTGTAACGGCGCTGTCGGAGATGCCGAGGGAGACCTTGGCAAGCGTGTTGCCCGTGCAGGGCGCGATTATAAGAACGTCGAGCGGCACCGCGGGTCCGAACGCCTCCGCCGCCTCCACGCTCGCCACGATGTCTCTGCCGGCGACCGAACGCACCCGCCCGTTGAACTCCGCGGCGACGGTAAAGCGCGAATCGGTCGAATATGCCCGCTCGCTCATTATGGGATATATCTGCGCTCCGAGCTCGGCGAGACCCTTCATCTCCCCGAATGAGCGCTCAAGCGTGCAGAACGAGGCGCAGAACGCATATCCTATTTTAAGATCTTCAAATCTTTTTGTAAACATTTATTTACATCACCTCTTTTCCGAGTATGCGGCATACGGCGTCGGCATAAAGTCTGCCGCTGCTTTGCGGAAGCATTTTCGCCGGCAAGGACGGCAGGCGTTTCAAATTTTTCGCCCACGGGAAGTTGTCTCCGGGTGCAAGCTCCAATATCCTGCCATCGAAGTCCCCGTACTGTGCACGGCAGAGCAGACGCGCGGGCGCCGTGTTCACGACCGCATCAAGGTCGCAGAGATGCGCGTCGGAGACGAGCTCTGCGGATGCGCCGAGCTCGATAAGTGCCATGCGTGTCGAATTTTTGCGTGTAAATACAGTCACATCCGCACCGTGAAATAAAAGCATCTCAAGGAGAGCGGTTCCTATTTTTCCGTATCCTATTATACCTATCCTCATATCGGAGAGCGCCCTCTTTTCCGTGCTCATGATATACGAGAGCACGCACTCCGCGGTGAGCTCCGCGTTTCTCTCGGCGAAGACGGCGTCCTCCGCAATATCCGCAAGCACAGCACCGCGCGCCACGATCTCGGACGAAACGGATGCGGGGAGCGCATAGGCACAAAAAAGGGTCCCCTCCCCCGCGAGCGGAATCAGGTCGGCGAGCGGCATCTCGCACCCCGTGATCTCCCTGCCGTTCCTCGTTGTGGGAATAGGGAGAACGATCGCGCGCGAAAAATCCAAGGCGGATCCGCGGCTGGCAAGGATATCGCCGCACGCCGCCTCGCGCTCCGTTGCCCCCAAAACATCAACGGTCATAAAATTAAAAAGCTCCATTCCATTTTTTATTTTTTCACCGCGGGCACGCCGATGCACGGGTGACCGACGGCGGTACATCCCCGTTATTTATTCTATGGAAGAAAAATATTTAGGTGAAAAGCCGCGTGCGGTCGGTCAATACAGTGTTATCGAGTCTTGACAAAGCGCGCGCACGATGTTATAATTAAATAAAAATCTTTTTTCGGGTAAGAGAATGAAGAAAAATTTTAAGATCATCGCCGTCTCGGTCTTGGCGGCGGCAGCCGTCGTTTCCGCGGCGCTCGCGATCAGGTACCTGCGCGAGAGGAGCAAGGAGAACGACCAGTACACCCCCGCCCCGGGAGAATATTACAATCCGAACCAGCTCCCCGAGTGGGACGAGAACAAATAAGACCGACCGCGATCCCCAAAAATGAACAAAACAAGAAAATAAGGAGAAACAAACGCATGACATTCGCAAAGAACAAGAACAATCCCCTCTTCGGCAACAAGGAGATCGGCACCGCCTTCGACGTTTACGTCACAAAGACGGATGGCAAATACCGCCTTGACTTTTCCTGGAGAAAGAAGGACGCACTCGCTGTGATATTCAGCGACGACGGAATACATTGGAGCGAGCCCGAGATCACCCTCGCGGCATGCAAGTCCTCCGGCTGGGAGGATACGGTGAACCGCAACTGCGTGCTCCTTGTCGACGGAGTTTGGAAGATGTGGTACACGGGACAGGCAAGAGGCCACAGCTACATAGGTTACGCCGAGAGCACGGACGGCATCCACTTTGAAAGAAAATCCGACGAGCCCATAATGATCTCCGAATACCCGTGGGAGGGCGAGTCGGTCATGAACCCCTGCGTCCTCGTTGAGGACGGAAAATACAGAATGTGGTACGCCGCGGGCGAGACATACGAGCCCAACGTCCTCGCCTACGCGGAGAGCACGGACGGAATCAACTGGAAAAAGGCACGCATAAACCCGATACTCGTGGCTGAAAAGAAAAATTATTACGAGCAGGACAGGCTCGGCGGCTGTCAGGTGATAAAGACCGAGGATATGGGATATCTCTGCTTCTACATCGGCTACGAGGACATCGACACCGCGCGCATCTGCGTTGCAAGATCGGAAAACGGCATAACGGAATGGGAGCGCTCGCCCCTCAACCCGCTCGTCTCCCCCGACAAGGATTCCTGGGACGGCGACGCCTGCTACAAGCCCTCCGCAATATGGGAGGAGGAGCTCGGCATATGGCGCATATGGTATAACGGCAGATGCGGCGAGCCCGAGTACATCGGCCTTGCGGAATACGGCGAAAGGAACCTCTTTAAAAAATGCTGAAAAACAAGCTTGAAAGCTACGTTCGCTCCTTCAACGAGTGGGACAACGAGCTTTACAAAAACCTGATAGACAACGCCGGCGCGGCACAATGGCTCACAGAGCATGCCCCGCGCTTCGAGTGCCCGGACGAGGACATCGAGCGGACGTTTTATTTCAGGCTCTGGACATACAGAAAGCACATCAAGAAGACATCCGACGGATATATAATATCCGAATTTCTGCCCGATGTTCCGTGGTCGGGTCCGCATAACTCGATAAACGCGGCGGCGGGCCACCACATCTATGAGGGGCGCTGGTTCAGGGGGATCGAGCCTATCCTCACCGATTATATCAACTTCTTTCTCGAGCGTGATTCCGAATCGCACAGGTACAGCACATGGATCCTCAACGCGGCGAGAGCGCTCGAGGCGGTAAAGGGCAAGAGCCTCTTCGACGGCAAGCTCGACCTCATGCTGCACTATTATGAGGAATGGGAGCGCACGCACGGAACGGCGGCGGGCTTCTTCTGGTCCAAGGACGACCGCGACGCAATGGAATATTCCATAAGCGGAACGAAGAATATGAAGTCCGTGAAGGGCACGCGCCCGACGCTCAACTCCTACATGTATGCCGAGGCTCTCGCGATCTCGGAGTTCGCAATGCGCGAGGGACGCGAGGATGTGGCGCGCGAATATAAAGAAAAGGCGGACAGGCTCCGCGAGATGATAAACGCCAAGCTCTGGGACGGCGAGTTTTACAAGCCGCTGCACGGTCAGTGCGACGGGGATGTGGACGCGGCATTCGAGGCGGGCGACTTCTCCGAGGCGCCTAAGGAGCAGATCGGATACATTCCGTGGATGTTCTCCATCCCGCCGAAGGAGAGAAACGCCGCATTTAAGTATCTCACCGATGAAAAATGCTTCCGCTCTCCCGTCGGATACACCACGGCGGACATGAGCGACCCGAGATTCCTCTTCGAGGTGGATCACGAATGCCTGTGGAACGGCTATGTCTGGCCGTTTGCAACGTCGGAAACGCTCACCGCGCTTTACACCGCGATAAGGGACGGCGACGGGGAGCTGAAGCCGATATTCAATGACGGACTGAAGCTTTACGCAAGGAGCCACGTCCTTACAGAAAACGGCAGGACCGTGCCGTGGATCGACGAGGTGATGAGCCCGAGCGAGATCAAATGGACATCGCGCGAGATACTCAAGGACCTCGGCTGGCAAAAGCAGCTCGGCGGCGAGGAGCGAGGAAAGGATTACAACCACTCGACCTTCATCGACCTTGTGATAAGCGGCACCGTCGGCGTGCGCACCGACACAGACGGGCTGACCGTCTCCCCCTGCATACCTGACAGCTGGGATTATTTCAGGCTCGAGAACCTCGAATACAGAGGACGCCTTTACAGCATCACATACGATAAGACGGGCGATAGGTACAGCATGGGCGCCGGCCTCACCGTTCGGTCGGAAGAGATCTGATATTGCTTTGAACGAAGCGGATGCTCCGCCATTTGTGCGGGGTGCCCGCTTTGTTTTCTTTTTCTCCGGGAGCGAGGCCTCGCCCGCGTCATTTAACTCTACGCTCTGCGCTGGGCAAACAGGGCCCGCAAGTGGCACAGCGAGACGGGCGCGGTGCAGTACACCATTTTAAACGCGTTTTGTAAATTTTGATTAACTTTTATGTATGAATATCGCCGCAAAGCGTGACTTTTTCTTAACACGGGTGCCATTTTGCCGCTCGTCGTGCAAGCGGCGCGTCGGTGCAGCTGCTATTGCCCTCAAGACCGTCGAGCACTCGCTCGCTTTTATAAATTAAAGTATTTATTTTGCGCAAAATATTGACTTTTACATTTAATATATGATATAATTTATAAATAATATATCTTAAGGAGATAACTTAGATGAAATGGACCTCGCTCAATGAGCTGCGTGAAAAATATCTGTCTTTCTTTGAAAGCAAGGGGCATCTGCGCCTGCCGAGCTTTTCGCTCGTGCCGAACGGAGACAAATCCCTGCTTCTTATAAATTCCGGAATGGCTCCGATGAAGAAATTCTTCACGGGGGAGGAGGAGCCGCCGCGCAGACGCGTTTGCACCTGTCAGAAATGCATCAGGACCCCCGACCTTGAGAGAGTCGGACACACCGCGCGCCACGGAACATACTTCGAGATGCTCGGTAACTTTTCATTCGGAGACTACTTCAAGAACGAGGCAATTCCGTGGGCATGGGAATTCCTCACGGAGGTGCTCGAGATCCCGACCGACCTGCTCTGGCCCTCGGTCTACGAAAACGACGATGAGGCATATGCGATCTGGCGCGACAAGATCGGTGTGCCCGAGGAGCACATCGTAAAGCTCGGCAAGGCGGACAACTTCTGGGAGCACGGCTCCGGCCCGTGCGGCCCCTGCTCGGAGATATATTTCGACAGAGGCGAGAAATACGGCTGCGGTCAGCCTGACTGCAAGCCCGGATGCGACTGCGACAGATTCATGGAGATCTGGAACAACGTATTTTCTCAGTTCAACAATGACGGAGCCGGAAATTACACCGAGCTCGCGCAGAAGAATATCGACACCGGCATGGGTCTTGAGCGTCTCGCCTGCGTTATGCAGGGCGTGGACAACCTCTTTGAGGTCGACACCGTGCGCAGGATTCTCGACACCGTGTGCGAGATCGCGGGCAAGAAATACGGCGAAAACAAGAAGGACGACATTTCCATCCGCGTCATTACCGACCACGTGCGCAGTGCGACGTTCATGATCTCCGACGGCGTTATACCGTCCAACGAGGGGCGCGGATACGTCCTCAGAAGGATCATAAGGCGCGCATGCCGTCACGGCAAGCTGCTCGGTATTGACAGAATGTTCTTAAAGGAGCTCTGCGAGATCGTTATTTCTCAGAACGAGGACGCATACAGCGAGCTTCGTGAAAAGCGCGACTACGTGCTCAAGGTCATTGTCCTCGAGGAGGAGCGCTTCAACGCGACGATCGACGCAGGCCTCGGCATCCTTGCCACCGTCATCGACAGCGCAAGGAGCGAGGGCAAGTCCGCGATCTGCGGCGACGATGCCTTCAAGCTCTACGACACGTTCGGCTTCCCTGTCGACCTCACAAGAGAGATCGCGGAGGAGAACGGACTCACGGTCGACGAGGAGGCGTTTGCAAAGCTCATGAACGAGCAAAAGCAGCGCGCACGCGCCGCAAGAGGCAACATCTCCGGCTGGGCGGATTCGTCAAAGTCTCTGCTTGAAAACCTGCCGGAAACGGAATTCACCGGATATGTCGGCGACCCCGAATGCGCACAGAGCGAGGCAAAGCTGCTCGCCATTATTACGGACGACGGCTCCGTCGATGAGATTGCGGAGGGCGAGTGCTCGCTCATATTCGACAAAACACCCTTCTACGGCGAGGGCGGCGGTCAGGTCGGAGACACCGGCGTGATAAGCGGTGCGGACGGCACATCTCTCACCGTCACCGATACCAAAAAGACAAACGGAATTTATATACACGAGGTCAAGATCGAAAAGGGCACGCTGAAGGTCGGCGACACCCTTAGCCTTAAGGTCGATCCCGCGCGCCGCGCGGCAATAATGCGCAACCATTCCGCAGCTCACCTTCTGCAAATGGCTCTGCGCCGCGTTCTCGGCACCCATGTCGAGCAGGCAGGCTCTTATGTCGACGAGCACAGAGTGCGCTTTGACTTCACCCACCTTTCGGCAATGACGCACGAGGAGATCGCACGCGTCGAGGCAATAGTCAACGAGGAGATCCTTCTTGCTCAGGGCTGTGAGACCACGGTCACCGATCCGCAGACCGCAAAAAAGATGGGCGCGATGGCTCTGTTCGGCGAGAAGTACGGCAAAAAGGTCAGAGCGGTCAGAATAGGACGCTACTCCGTCGAGCTCTGCGGCGGAACGCATGTTCCCAACACGGGCGTCATCGGTCTTTTCAAGATCATTTCGGAATCCGGTGTTGCCGCGGGCGTCAGAAGAATAGAGGGCACGACCGGTCTCGGCGTTCTCTCCCTCCTCGGTGAAAAGGAGGAGCTCATAAGAGAAACGGCAAAGGAGCTCAAGAGCCCAAACGCCGCAGCCATAGCCACTAAGGCACAGGCTCTTCAGGCGGAGATAAAGGAGCTCAAGCGTGAACTCGATTCCGCAAACTCGAGGATTGCCGAGAGCAAGGCAGAGGCTCTGCTCTCCTCCGTTAAATCCATCGGAAAATTCAAGCTCCTCACCGCTCGCCTGGACGGAATGAAGCCCGACGCCGCAAGAGCGCTCGCAGACACCGTTAAGGCAAAATATCCCGACGCGGTTGCGGTTTTCGCGATCGTTTCGGAAGGAAAGCTCAACTTTGTCGCCGCCGCCGCACCCGACGCGGTTAAGAACGGCGCCCATGCGGGAAGGCTCTTGGGCGAGGTTGCCGCCGTCACAGGCGGAAAGGGCGGCGGACGCCCCGACAGCGCAATGAGCGGAGGCAAGGATATCGATAAGATCGACGCCGCCCTCGCAAAGGCAGAGGAAATAATCGCATCTCTTTAACATTTAAACATTAATTTTAAACAAAAAAATCAACATCTCCCACGGGATCGACCCGATGCATGCGCCCGTCGCAGCACCGATAAGGCTCGAGTCGCGGCACCGAGCGTCTGTACGCCCTTTTGCGTATGGCCGCTCCCCCTGCCGAGCGTGAGAGGTGTTTTATTTTTAAATAGTAATGAAAATACACCGTTTTCTCCACACGGGTATGATGTATGTGTCATCCTGAGCAAGAGGCAAAGCCTCGCGCCGAACCCCGCAGGGGCGATGCGGAGCGAATGTCCGCATCGGGATCTCGTTCCCCATTCGGTACGCCCGTCGAACCCGCTAACCAGCCGAGCATCAAAGACCCGTGTCATCCTGAGCGGAGGGCTAAGCCCGTAGCCGAACCCGCAGGGCGGCATGGCGCCCCACGCCTTGCTGGGATCTCGTTTTCCCTTCGGCACGCCCGTCAAACACTCCTAAAAAATGAAAACAAGATTATTTTTACTCTCTTATCCGCCGAGATTCCGCCTTCGCTGTCGCTCGGCGCTGCTACGCAGTTCGGCTCTGCGCGGCCGTGACACGCGCGCCGCTCAGAATGACACGGCGGGGGCGCATTCGTCTCCGGCAGGCACTTATTACACAATATAAAAAGAGCACTCCGTGCGTATTTTTCTTTACACGGGGTGCTCTTTTACTATATTGAAACCGTGATTTTCTCAACACGGGCATGACGTATGTGTCATCCTGAGCAAGAGACGGAGTCTCGCGCCGAACCCCGCATGGGGCGATGCGGAACGAATGTCCGCATCGGGATCTCGTGCCCGCTTTGGTATGTCGGTCAAACGCAACACTCCTTTTGTTAATATAAAAGAAACGTTACAAAAAACAGTGCGTGTGACCCGCATAACAAATAGATGGCGAGATCCCATAGTGGCGCACAGCGCCACTGTGCCCTAAAGGGTTCGGCTCCAAGCGTTCCGCTCAGGATGACACGTCTCTTCAACCTCGCCGGCCGAGTGGGTATAACGGGAGTAACAAAACGGTAACAATTCCCCATTCTCTTCTCCGCCGAGATTCCGCCGTCGCCGGCGCTCGGCGCTGCTTACGCAGTTCGGCTCTGCGCGGCCGTTACACGCGCGCTGCTCAGAATGACACGGCGGGGGCACTCCGCACAAAAGACTTTGTCTCTTGCTCAGGATGACCGCTCTTTAATACATCGCCCTTAAAAGGGTTTCGAATACAAGCGTTCCGCTCCTCTCGGAATGACAAACGGGGGCTTTGGAACGAGCGGCAGGGTGATGCGGCGATGGAGTAAGCATTTTTTCACACTCTTTTCTTCTTATTTACAATTATGTGTTGTAAATTCCTCTTATTTGTGGTAAAATAGTATTGATCTTAAACCGACTGAGAGGTTTACTTGATATGATTTTCAAAAAAATATTACTTTTTGCAATTACGGCCGCGCTTTCGTTTTCGCTTTTTTCCTGCTCATGGGAGGATGTTACGATAACGCCGAGCGGAACACCCGTGACACCGTCCGACGGCACGGGCACAACCGGCGGCACAGGAACCTCTGGCGGAACGGACACGGAGACGCTCACGAGCAACGGGACCTACGGCCTCACGTACGACGAGGGACTTGATTTTTGCGTGGTCACGGGATATTTCGGAACGGAGGCGGACGTCTTTATTCCGTCAAAATTCAACAACAAGCCCGTTACCGGAATAAATGTACACTCATTCTACTATAACGATACGGTAGAGACGATAACCATCACATCGTCGATAAGGACCGTGCAGAAGGACGCCCTTGTCGGAGATTACAAGGTCTTCTGCGAGACCGAGGTGACGGAATGCGAGGACGAAAACTGCGGTCTCCTTCACCCGGAGGGATGGCACAAAAATTGGTACGACAAGAGCGCGGATCCCGAATATGTCGAATGGGGCTGCGGAAGCTTCGGCTCCTTCTCATGGACATGCAGTAAGGATAACGAGATAGTCATAAACGGGTACATAGCAAATCCCGTGCACCTCAATATCCCGGAGAAAATAGGAAAAAGGACCGTTGTCGCGATTGCTAAGGACGCCTTCAACGACTGTGCGTCGCTCGAGTCTATAAGCCTGCCTGGCACGCTTAAGGAAATCGGCAGCTTTGCCTTCAGAAATTGCACATCGTTAAAATCGATAGAGCTGCCCGAGAGCGTCAAGGTCATTTCAAGCTACATGTTCGAGGGCTGCAAATCTCTTGAATCCGTCACGGTGTCGAACGGGACAACGGAGATCGGATCGTACGCGTTTGCAAACTGCACCTCCCTTTTGCGCATAGAGATCCCTAAAACGGTCAAAACCGTCGGCAGCTTTGCTTTTATGAATGACACGAAGCTTAAGATACGCTTCGTCGGATTCGACGAGGTGCCGAAGGAATGGCACGACGACTGGAATACCAGGGGCGGCAAGATCGAGCAGCCCGAGAGCTCTGAAACAGAAGATTAAAAAAGACAAATAAAAAATACACATTCCGCGGAGCATGCTCTTTTTGCGGGATGTGTATTTTATTTTTATTTAAGTAAAAGATCGATAAGGTTCACGGTCAGACCCGCCTCGGTCATCGCGTTATAAATAATGAAGAACGTACATGACGCAACGGCAACAACTCCGATTATTATACCTATCACGGCCATTCTGTAAAAATAGCCGTTCTTCATCCTCGACACGATGGAAAATCCGATTCCGACGATGCCGAAAAACACTCCAACGTAAGGAACGACGACAAGAATGAGTCCGAGGGCGGAAAGTATAATGGATATCAGCGCCCAAAGCCGCGTTCCGTGTGTGATTTTCGCCGCGGAGCTCTCTTCCTCCTCCGCGATATTTTCATCCTCGCTCGGCACATAGCCCTCAAGCTGATTGTACGGCATATTCATTCCTCCTCGTTATTTAAGCATTCTCATAAATAAAAACTCTGTCCTCGGGGTCGCACTCCGTCACCTCCACGGCAACACGCTCGGTGTGCGAGGTGGGGATGTTTTTTCCGACGAAGTCCGCCTTTATCGGCAATTCACGGAGCCCTCGGTCTATCATCACGGCGAGCTGGACCGTCCTTGCCCTGCCCATTCTGAAAAGGCAATCGATTGCGGCGCGGACCGTGCGCCCTGTGTAAATTACATCATCGACGAGCACGACGTTCTTTCCGTTTATATCGAACGGGATGTCCGTGTTGTTGACCACGGGCTGTGCATTCTGTCCAAGATCGTCGCGATAGAAGCTTATGTCCATCTCGCCGACTGGAACGCGCGCACCCTCGATCTCATATATCGCGTTTGCAAGGCGGCATGCGATATACGCCCCCCGCTTCAGTATCCCGACGAGCACAACATTTTCCGTTCCGTTATTCTTTTCGACAATTTCATGTGCCAGACGTTTTATCGCCCTGCTCACCGCGGCGGAATCCATAATATTTGCCTTGATCTTCAAAAGCGCCCGTCTCCTTTTAGCTTTCATATTTATACATTCTTATTATACAATAACTTTTTTAAAAAATCAATATGTATATTTTATTTCTTTGAACAAACAATAATTGACAGAGAGAGCGCGCGAGAGAAAAAAGCATAAAAGCCGTGTCGCCCCGAGAAAGAGACGAAAGCCTCGCGCCGAACCCGGAGGGCGATGCCTCAAAGACGTGTCATCCTGAGCAAGAGGCAGAATGCCTCGCGCGAACCCCGAAGGGCAACATGGCATCCGTGCCATGTTGGGATCTCGTTCCCCCTTCGGTACGCCCGTCAAACCCTCCGAACAAAAGAGCCATGTCATCCTGAGCGAAAGGCGAAGCCTGTAGCCGAACCCGTCAGGGCACTATGGCGTCTGCGCCATAGTGGGATCTCGGACCCATTTTGGTATGTCGGTCAAACGCAACAATAAAAATGAAAACAAGATTATTTTTACTCCCTTCTCCGCCGAGATTCCGCCGTCGCTGTCGCTCGGCGCTGCTACGCAGTTCAGCTCCGCGCGGCCGTTATACGCGCTCCTCTCAGAATGACACGGCGGGGGGACGCTCGGCACGCCGATTTCCACTCAGGATGACACGGTCTTTGACGCGGCATATTGCCATACAGGCTCGCCACGAGGGATTATAGTCGCATTTTTGTAAATTAAAATTTACTTTTTTAAATAAAAGAAAGGTTAAGAATGATTTCACCCGAAGAAAAAAAGCAACTTATTAAAAAGCATTCAAAGGGTTCACCCGTGTTAAAAAATTCATTCAGAGCATTCTTCTTCGGAGGTGTGATATGCGTGCTCGGCGAGCTTTTGCTGACACTTTTCGTTTACATTGGAATAGAGGCGCGCACGGCTGTGACCCTTGTGACGCTGACGGTGATATTTCTCGCGGCGCTGCTCACGGCGATTGGAGTTTTCGACAAAATCGCACGCTTTACGGGAGCGGGAACGCTCGTTCCCGTTTCGGGATTTTCAAACGCCGTTACAAGTGAGGCGATGGATTCGGCGAGCGAGGGTCTTGTGCTCGGCGTCGGTGCGAAAATATTCACCGTTGCGGGGCCGGTAATACTCTTCGGACTCCTGTCAGGCGTTTTGTACGGCGTCGTTTATTATACCGTTTCGCTATTTTAACTTCGGCGGAGGATAAAAATGCAAAGGATAGTTAATATAAAAAATCACATCGGCTTTATTTCCTCCGCCGCGTGCGGCGGGCTCGAGGAGCGGCGCGGCCCGCTCGGCGAGGCATTCGATTTCTGCGACGGAAGCGACATGTTCGGACAAAAGACCTGGGAGCTGGCGGAATCGGAGATGGCGCGGATATGCTTGAACCTGGCTATGAAAAGGTCGAAAATTCTCCACACGGATATAGACCTACTTGCCGCGGGGGATCTGCAGAACCAGTGTGCGGCAACGGCGCTCGGCCTCTATTCGTTCGGCATTCCCCTGCTCGGTCTTTACGGTGCGTGCTCCACATGCGCTGAGTCGCTCATGGCACTGGCCGCGTTCATGGATGCGCACGAGGAGCTTAAGATATGCGCCTCGGTCACAAGCTCGCACAACGCGACGGCGGAAAGGCAGTTTAGAACTCCGCTCGAATACGGCGGGCAAAGAGCGATGACCGCTCAGTGGACGGCGACCGCGGCGGGCGCATTCATTCTCGGCCGGGACGCGGGATGCGTTGCCGTGCGCGACTTTATGGCGGGGCGACCGATCGACGGTGGAACGGGCGACGCATCGAATATGGGTCCCGCCATGGCATTCGCCGCCGCGGACACAATAATCAATTATTTCAAAAATTCCGACCTCGCCCCCGATGACTTCGACCTCATCGTGACCGGGGACCTCGGTGTCTGCGGCACATCTCTTCTGCACGAGCTCTTGACACGGGTGGACGCGCGTCTTGCAAAGAAGCACACCGACTCCGCCCTGCTCCTCTACGACATGAAAAAATCCGACGCACATTCGGGCGCATCCGGGTGCGGAACGTCGGCGTCCGTCCTCTCATGTCACTTTCTTCCCATGCTCGAGCGCGCAGAGATCGGGCGGATACTGTTTATGTCCACGGGTGCGCTGATGAATTCGACAACGGTCCTGCAGGGCAAAAACATAATAGGCATCGCGCCCGCTCTGAGAATAGAAAGGATACGAAATTGAAAGGAGATATCTTATGGAGCATAATCTGATCTTTGTTTTTCTGCTCGGAGGGGTGCTTTGCCTCATCGCGCAGCTCCTGATAGACCTGACCGCCCTCACCCCGGCGAGGATACTGGTCATCTACGTCTGCCTCGGAGTCCTGCTCTTCGGAGTCGGGATATATGAGCCGATGTTCAAGATATTCGGCTGCGGAGCGTCGCTCCCCCTCATCGGCTTCGGCGCGAATATCGGCCGCGGCGTGCGCGAGGCGATAGACAAAAGCGGCATTATCGGCATACTCGAGGGCGGGCTCACCGCCTCGGCGGCGGGGATCACGGCGGCTCTTTTATTCGGATTTCTCTCCTCCGTTTTGTTCAAAAGCAGGACGAGAAGGATGGGGGCGGCGGACAAAGCGCGCGGACTTTGAAAATCAGGGCAAATTTCTCAAAGACGGAAAATATATTTTTCCGTTTTTTATTGCTTTTTCCATTATTTTATGTTATAATAATTATAGCTATAATTTTATATTATAAATATTTAAAAACAGGCTTTTGAAAGGAAATAACAAATGGATGAACTTTCGGATATATTAAATGAATTTTTAAACGTTATAGAAGAAAAGCTCAACACATCAAAATCTATATTCAATCTTTGGTTCGGAAGCATAAAGCTTATTTCCTTGAATGAAAAGGAGGCCGTCTTCCTCGCACCGTCCCCGCTGAAGAAGAAGATACTCGTCCAGAAATACGGGGATCTGATGAAAGAAACGCTTGCGGAGATACTCGGCTTTGAGGTGGAGATGCGGGTGGAGAGCGAGAAGGATCCGGAGAAGGATTTTCCCATTGTTCCCTCATATATAGACGAGATAAAAAAGAGCAACGTCAAGAGCCCCGAGGAGGAGGAAAAGGAACGCCGCGAGGAAGAAAAAAAATCGGAGATGATAAGCGAATACCTGAAGGGAAAGAATCAGGAGAAAAAATCGCTGATAGAGCAGTACACGTTCGATAACTTCATAGAGGGCGAATCAAACAAATTCGCAAAGGCGGCATGCTTCGCCGTCGCGACCGATCCGACATCCAATCAGTTCAATCCCCTCTTTATCCACGGAAATTCCGGACTCGGCAAGACCCACCTTCTTTACGCTATAATAAATTACCTACGTAAAAACAACCCCGAGCTTAAAATAATCTACAAAAAGTGCGAGGAGTTCATTAACGAGCTCGTCGCCGCGATAAATACAAATTCCACTTACCTCTTCAAGGAGAAGTACCGCTCCGCCGACGTTCTTTTGATAGACGATATACAGTCAATCGCGGGTAAGGAGTCGACGCAGGAGGAAATCTTCAACACCTTCACGATCCTTTATGAGAGCGAAAAGCAGATAGTAGTCACCTCCGACCGTCCGCCGAAGGAGATAAAGCCGCTGACTGACAGACTGCACACGAGATTCGAGATGGGACTCATCGCCGACGTACAGCCGCCGAGCATAGAGCTCCGAAGCGCGATAATACTCAAAAAGGCAAAGGCACTCGGCCTCGACATTCCTCAAAACCTCGTTTATTACATAGCGGAGCGCCTTGTCTCCAACATAAGACAGATCGAGGGAGTTATAACCAAGCTTTACGCCATGCGCACCTTCTCCGGCACGGAGATCACTAAGTCGGTCATAGACGAGGCGATCTCGGTCGTGGACCCCGGTAATATTCCGCCGGACGTCATGGTCGAGCGCATACTCTCGATAGTGAGCAAGCACTACGGCGTTTCCGTCGAGGATATCAAGTCGAAGAAAAAGACCGGCTCGATCACAAACGCGCGCCACGTTGCCGTGCACATAATAAAAAGCATCACCACCCTGACGCTTGAGGAAATCGGCGAGGTGCTCGGAGGAAGAAACCATTCGACCATGATCCACTCGCTTGAAAAGGTGGAGCTCAGAATGCGGACGGTCAAGAACGAGGAGGCGGAGATACTCGCCCTCATCAAAGAGATTAAGGATATAAAATAATTCAACAAAAAAATGTTTACATGTCAAAAAATCCGCGTCGACAAAGCGTTTATATTTTTGTCGGTAATTTTCCGTCTTAAAAAAGACCAAAATCAACACGCGGATTGTTGATAAAAAAATCGGAAAAGTCCAATGTTTTCAAAGGACGGCGGACTTTTCAACAATTAAACACACCCCAACAACAATATCAACAACCAATATAATTTATTCATTTCACGAAAAAGCTCTGCTTTTCTCGGCGAACAAGGAGAAAAAATGAAAATTACAGTAAACCGCGAGATATTTACAAGTGCCCTGACGACGGCGATGGGAACCGTTTCGAAAAAAAATACGATTACAAATATAGAAGGATTCCTCATTGAAACCGCCGCGGACGGAAAAATAATTATTTCCTCCTACGATATGACCAAGGGAATAAAGCTGACGATCGACGCGATCTCCATAGAAAGAGAAGGAAAATACATAATAAATGCATCAAGACTCATGCAAACGGTCAGATCTCTCTCCGAGGATGAGGTGGAGATTGACATCGATCAGAATTTCAATTGCGTGATCAGCAGCGGAAGAGCATCCTTTTCAATGTCGTGCATGCGCGGCGAGGATTTTCCCTCCTTCCCCGACCTTATAACAGATAACGGATTTGAGATAGACAGCGACATCGTGGCAAAAATGATAAGCAAGGTGAGCCATTCCGTTGCCGAGCAGTCGACGAGGCAGATGCTCTGCGGAGCTTACTTCAAGGTAAGATCGGATATGCTCGAGGTCGTTTCCTGCAATACATTCATTCTCTCAAAGTGCACGGCAAAATGCGATATATCCTCCGTCGGAAGCAGAAGTGACGTAAATATAAATATCATAATTCCCGGTCATGCCCTGCCCGAGCTCTCCAAGATACTGCTCGACGGTGAGAACGAGAGAATAAAGATATACGTTTCGAGAAAGCATGCGATAATAAGAAAAGAAAATATAATTTTCTTCACAAGAACCATAGACAGCGAATATATAGATTACAACAGAATAATCCCGAAGGAAAACGACATAAGCGTCAGAATAGACAAGAACAATCTCCTCGATTCTCTCGAAAGAGCGAATATCATCGCCGACGAAAAAATCAAGGGCAGCGATATGGGATATGTAAAAATCAAAGCCGAGGATCAGATTTTCCATATAAATTCCACTTCGGTAAACGGAAGAGTCAAGGATGAGATAGAGTGCGTCCATGAGGGCGGCGATATAGAAATGGGATTCAACTGCAGATACATAATGAACAGCGTCAGAGTTGCGGACGGTGACGAGATAATACTCACAATGAAGAGTCCGACGCTCGCAATTACCATCGAGGCGGCGGAAAAGAGCGACGACTTCGACTATCTTTACATAGTCCTTCCCATAAAGTTAAAGGACAACACGGCGGCAAACGGCTGATCCTCTTAAATGATATTAAAAAGATTTTGCGCGGAGAATTTCCGCAATATTGAAAAATGCGATATCTCCTTTTCGGAGGGAATAAATCTTCTCCACGGCAAGAACGCACAGGGCAAGACAAACGCGCTTGAGGGAATATATATTTTTTCGAGAGGAAGATCGTTCAGGACCTCAGACGAGAGAGAGCTTATAAAAAACGGGAAAAGCGGATTCCGCATATCGATAGAATACAATGACGCCTCGGGAGACGGATCTCTCGAGTATGCCGTCCATGAAAGAGAGCGAATACGCAAGAAAAACGGATATAAGATAGGAAGGGTGACGGAGATGATCGGCTCGTTTAAAACGGTGCTCTTCTCCCCGGACGATCTTCGGATAATAAAGGGAGCGCCGGACGAGCGCCGCAGCTTTGTAAACATTGCCGCGTCGCAGTGCTTCCCTTCTTACATAAAAATTTATTCCGATTACAAAAAGGCTCTCGAAAACAGAAATTGCATACTCAAGAATGCGAAGACGGGATATTTCTTCGACCGCGGAGAGCTCGTCTCATGGTCACAGACCCTGGCGGAATATGCTTCTTTCATTTATAAATACAGAAAAGAGTATCTTAAAAAGCTCGAGATATATGCTTCGGATATACAAAAAGAAATTTCTGACGGCAAGGAGGAGCTCTCCCTCGTTTACAAAAGCGGAATAAGCGATGAGCTCGACTCGAGAGAAAAGATCAAAAACGAATACATAAAGCTCCTCTCCTCCGATACGGACAGAGAATGTGCCGCGGGAATGACGCTCCACGGAGTGCACAGAGACGACATCGAGATAAATATAAACGGAGAGAATTCAAGGAGCTTTGCCTCCCAAGGGCAGCAGAGATCCGCCGTTCTTTCACTCAAGCTCGCGGAGGGTGAGGTAAACAGAGATATCTGCGGAGAATACCCTGTTTATCTACTCGACGACGTTTTAAGCGAGCTCGACGATAAGAGAAAAAAATTTGTCATAAACGGAATAAAGAACAAGCAGGTCATTATTACATCGTGCGAGGATGACGGCAATTTAAAATTTGCGGATTCGGTAACGGAGGTCGCGGGAGGACAGTATGTTTCTTCATGTAGGTAACGGAAAGAGTATAAGGAAAAGAAAAATAATAGGAATATTCGATCTCGATACCTCGACCGTTTCGGCTATCACAAAGAGCTTTATAACAAGAAAGCAAAATGAGGGTCTGCTCGAATACGATGACACGGATCTGCCGCGCTCGTTCGTCCTTTACGGTGACGGTGAGCGCTCGGAGGTCGCACTCTCCAGAATATCTGCGGCGGGACTGAAGCTGCGGGCGAGTGAAAATGCCGTAGAAGCAAAG
The DNA here is from genome assembly GCA_964593825.1 of uncultured Ruminococcus sp. GTDB lineage: Bacteria > Bacillota > Clostridia > Oscillospirales > CAG-272 > UBA1740. Next base: position 17,388 of record CAZQII010000008.1, on the reverse strand, counting down.
GGCGAATAAAGAAAAGATAAAAAAGAAATGAATAAAAGGAAAGGTTCATATAAATGGCAAATGAGATAGAAAAGCACGGTTACGATGACAGCCAAATACAGGTTCTGGAAGGACTTGAGGCTGTAAGAAAAAGACCGGGTATGTATATTGGAACAACGTCGATAAGAGGACTTCACCATCTTGTTTACGAAATAGTGGACAACTCCATAGACGAGGCTCTTGCCGGTGAATGCGACAGCATAAAGGTCACGCTGTGGGAGGACAACAGCGTTTCGGTCGAGGATGACGGACGCGGAATCCCCTCGGGAATAAACGAGAAGCTCGGGCTCCCTACCCTCGAGGTCGTTTACACAGTCCTTCACGCGGGCGGAAAATTCGGCGGAGAAGGATATAAGATAGCGGGCGGACTCCACGGAGTCGGTGCCTCGGTCGTTAACGCGCTTTCCGAATGGGTCGAGGTGGAAAACTGCCGCGACGGAAAGAAATATACCGAAAGATTCGAGAAGGGTGCGGTCGCACGTCCGTTCAAATGCGAGGGCGATTCCAACGGCAGACACGGCCTTTACGTAAGATTCAAGCCCGACTCCACCATTTTCGAGGAGACGGTATTCGATTACGAAACGATACTCACGAGAATGAGAGAGCAGTCGTTCTTAAATGCCGGAGTTAAAATAATCCTCACGGACAAGCGTCCGGGATATGAGCGCGAGGAGGTGCTTCATTACGAGGGAGGAATAATTTCCTTCGTCGAGTACCTGAACAATGAGAAAAGAGGCACTCCGGTGCACCCCGAGGTAATTTACATGAAGGGTGAGGAGAACGGATCCATCGCCGAGGTAGCCATGCAGTACAACGACAGCTACAACGAAACGATAATATCCTTTGCCAACAATATGTCCACGATCGAGGGCGGAACGCACGAAACGGGCTTCAAGAGCGCGCTCACGAGGGCAATAAACGACTATGCAAGAAATAAAGGGATCATAAAGGGCGAGGATAAGGGTCTCTCCGGTGACGATGTGAGAGAGGGTCTTGTCGCGATCATATCCGTAAAGCTCACTGATGCGCAGTTCGAGTCGCAAACAAAGGCAAAGCTCGGAAACTCGGAAATACGCCGTCTTGTGGATAATATAGTTTACGCAAAGCTTGAGGAGTTCTTCGAGGAGAATCCCGCGTCCGCAAAGCTTATAATAGAAAAGGCAATGGCGGCGAACAGAGCGCGTGAGGCGGCGAGAAAAGCGCGCGAGATGTCGAGAAAGAAGAATGCGCTCGAGGTCTCCACTCTTCCCGGAAAGCTCTCCGACTGTAACGAGAGAGACGCAAAATATACAGAGGTATATCTCGTCGAGGGAGACAGTGCGGGCGGATCGGCAAAGAACTGCCGCGACAGCCGTTTTCAGGCTATACTTCCCCTGCGCGGTAAGGTGCTCAACGTAGAAAAATCAAGACTCGACAAGGTATATTCGAACACATCGATAATTCCCATAATTCAGGCGCTCGGCTGCGGCATCGGAGACGAATTCGATATTGAAAAGCTGAGATACGGAAAGATAGTCATCATGGCGGATGCCGATGTCGACGGCTCGCACATCAGGATACTTCTCCTCACCTTCTTCTTCAGACACATGAAGCCGCTCATCGAGCAGGGGCACGTGTATCTCGCACAGCCGCCGCTTTACAAGGTCTATAAGGGAAAGCAGCTGAGATATGCATTCTCCGAGGAGGAGAAGGAAAAATGCGTGCAGGAGCTGGGTGTTAACGGCGTGCAGTCCGAGAGATATAAGGGTCTCGGAGAGATGGATCCCGAGCAGCTTTGGGACACGACTATGAATCCGGAGACGAGGACGCTGCTCAAGGTTACGATAGACGACGCGATAAGATGCGACGAGATATTCTCCGTTCTTATGGGCGACATGGTAGAGCCGAGAAGAGATTTTATAACGCAGAACGCTAAATTCGTTGAAAATCTTGATATTTAAAAAGAGAATACGGCTCGCGTTTTCAGAGTCGTTTTTGAAAGGATTGAAATAAATGGAACATACATATAAAAGCTCCGATATCGAATTTCCGCTTCAAAGAATAGAGGAAAGAGATATGGAAAAGGAGGTAAAGACATCGTTCATCGAATATTCTATGAGCGTTATCACCTCCCGTGCTCTTCCCGATGTCAGGGACGGAATGAAGCCCGGACAAAGACGTATCCTTTATGCTATGTATGAGGACAACCTGACTCATGACAAGCCGTTCAGAAAATCCGCGACCACGGTCGGAAACGTGCTCGGTAGATATCATCCGCACGGCGACTCCGCGGTGTACGGAACCATGGTCAGAATGGCGCAGGATTTCTCCCTCCGTTATACTCTTATAGAGGGTCACGGAAACTTCGGTAACGTGGACGGAGACCCGCCTGCAGCATACCGTTACACAGAGGCGAGAATGAGCCGCATGGCAAACCATATGATGACGGATATAGAGAAGAACGTCGTCCCCATGGTGAGAAACTTCGATAATACGAGAGACGAGCCCACCGTGCTTCCCTCACGCTTCCCTAACCTCCTCGTTAACGGCTCCGTCGGTATCGCGGTCGGAATGGCGACGAATATCCCGCCGCACAACCTCATCGAGGTGGTGGACGGAACGGTGTACAGGATCGACAATCCGGAGTGCTCCGTCGACGAGCTCATGCAGTTTATAAAGGGTCCCGATTTTCCCACCGCGGCGATCATTTACGGCTCCAGGGGAATACGCGAGGCATACGAGACCGGTAAGGGCAGGATCTACATAAGAGCGAGAGCGGAGATAAACGAGGACAAGAGGCAGATAGTGTTTACCGAGATACCCTACATGGTAAACAAATCCATGCTTGTCGAGAGCATCGCGAACCTCCACAGAGAGAAGAAGATAGACGGTCTTACCGCCCTGCGCGACGAATCCGGCAGAGGCGGAATGAGGATAGTCGTCGAATACAGGCGCGACGCAAATGCTGAGGTCATACTAAACCAGCTCTACAAGTATACTCAGCTGCAGGACACCTGCTCCGTCAATATGCTGGTCATTGACGGCGGCGAGCCCAAGACGATGAACCTGCCGCAGATACTCGACAAATATATAGAATTCCAAAAGAGCGTCATTATAAAGAGAACACAGTTCGACCTCGATAAGGCACTGCGCGAGATGCACATCCTCGAGGGCTACAAAACGGCGATAGACAACATCGACGAGGTAATAAAGATAATAAAGTCGAGCGAGTCCATTCCTGCGGCGAAGGAGGCTCTTATCATAAGATTCTCTCTTTCCGACGCGCAGGCACAGGCGATAGTCGAGATGACTCTCGGAAAGCTCTCCGGCCTTGAAAGACAAAAGGTCGAGGACAGGATAGCTAAGCTTGAGGCAATCGTGGAGGAGCTGCGCTCCATCCTCGCAGATGAGGGAAAGGTGCGCGAGATACTTAAATCCGAGCTTGAGGAAATAAAGAAGAAATACGGCGATGAGAGACGCTCCGAGCTTGTCGAGGCATCGGAGGAGATCGATATCGAGGATCTCATCGAGCGCCACACCTGCGTTATAACCGTGAGCCATGCGGGATACATTAAGCGCCAGAGAGCGAGCACATATACCGCGCAGAACAGAGGCGGCAAGGGTATAATAGGTATGACGACGAAGGAGGACGACTTTGTCGAGGACGTTATAGTTTCGAACAGCCATGCTCTCCTTATGTTCTTCACCAACAAGGGCAGAGTGTATGCGAAGAAGGCATACAGGATACCCGAGGCATCGAGAACGGCAAAGGGCACGAATCTCGTGAATATCATCAACCTTACCGAGGGCGAGTACGTCACGTCGATAATAACCATCTCGGAGTTCGCGGAAAACGAATATCTCACGATGATAACCAAGCGCGGCGTCATAAAGAGAACGCTGCTTAAGGAGTTTGAATACCAGAGGAGTGCGGGTAAGATCGCGATCAGACTCGACGAGGGCGACGAGCTGCTCTTTGTAAGGCATACAAACGGAAGCGAAAATATCATTATCGCGACAAGAAACGGCTATGCCGTCAGATTCGACGAGAACAACGTAAGATGCATGGGCAGAGGTGCAAGAGGCGTGCGCGGAATTTCCCTTTCGGGCGATGACGTGGTCGTCGGTGCGGCAAGAGTCGAGGATGACAAAACTCTTCTTACGGTTACCGAGAACGGTATGGGTAAGAGGACGAGCTTCGACGACTTCCGCGAGATGAAGAACAGAGGCGGCAAGGGCGTTGCATGCCATAAGATAAGCGATAAGACCGGCAAGCTTTCGTCCATCATCACCGTCTCCGAGGATGACGACATAATGCTCATAACGAACGAGGGCACCATAATAAGGACCTCCGTTTCCGGCATAAATGTTTATTCGAGAACAGCGTCGGGAGTCATAATCATGCGTCTCTCCGACGGTTGCACCATCAATAATGTCGCCAGACTCGAAAAGCAGGAGGAGATCGAAAGATCCAGCGAGGAGATCGAAAAGCAGATCGAGAGCACCCCTGACCTGCCCGAGGAAGGTATCGCCGAGGATGCGGACACCGAGGAGGCTGCGGATGACGCAGTGACCGAGGAAAACGAGGAGTGAGGCAATGAGGGCTCTTAATAAAATATTCGCCGCCCTGGCAGTCCTCTCATGCATTCTGACCGTATTTACATCATGCAACAGAAAATATGACGAGGACGAGGTTATAAGCGCGGCGAGAGAGCTTATAAGAAAATCCGATATTCTGGAGGATATTCTTTTCGGCGAGGGCTTTACCGTAGATTATATGGACTCCGGTATAGGATACAAGAGGGCAGACGCGACGAGCGTTAAGCATTATTCAGATCTGCTCGGAGTAAGCTTCACGGATATCGACGGATTAAGATCCGTTATATCGGGCGTTTATACCGCGGGATATGCCGGGGACATCTTCTCCGGCGTCCTGTACGGAAGCCCGGATTCCAACACGCGCTATTATCAGGACGGCGACGATATCATGGTGTACGCCAATTACGCAAGGACCAAAAAGGATGAGATAACATATCATTACGATACCCTCAAGGTTAGCGGTGTTAAAGGAAAGAAGATAACCGTCTCCCTCGATATAACCATACTTACCGACGGCGGAAAATCGCAGAACAGAAATATAAGCGTAGACATGATAGAGGAGGCGTCGGGCTGGAAGCTCGACACGCCCACATACGCGGTCTACAACGAGAATTACGATAAATACAAGGACCTCGAAGACGAGCTAAACAAGAGATAACTCTTCAACGAATAAGGAGAATCCAAAATGACACTCAGCCAAAAGATTGTAATACTCAGAAAAACAAAGGGAATAACGCAGGACGAGCTTGCGCGTGCGCTCGATGTTTCGCGCCAGTCCGTGCATAAGTGGGAGAGCGGTCAGTGCTACCCAGAGGTTCCGAAAATAATAAAAATGAAGGAGCTGTTCGGCATAAGCATCGACGACCTTCTCGACGACGGCTTCGACATTCCCGCCCCGGAGAAGAAAAAGCGCCGCACAACGGCACAAAAGGCAAATTCGGATACGGCGACGGATGAAAATACATCGGCTGCAGCCGTTACGTACGCACCCGTGTCGAAGGATGAAGCTCCCGCGGCTGACGATGGATCGGTGGAAGAGATCAGGATCGATGTCATTGAAGAGTCACAGCCCGATGAAAATACGGTGTCCGACACTTTGTCCGATGCACTTGCGGATGAAAAGGCGCCCGCCGAGCAGGTCGGATCCGAGTCCGATAAGGCACAGGACGAAAAGCGCAAGGGCTTCTTCGGCAGGATCTTCGGCAGAAAGAAATAATGTAAACTTAAGTTGTAATTTTCATAAAATTCAATTAAAAAAGCAAAAGGCGTGTATATAAAATCCGAAACAGGTCTATATTGAATACCGAAGGTGAGGTGCTTTACGGACTTGCGCGGATATCAAAAAAGAGTTATTTGCCTGAAAAAAACCGACAGCCCTATTATAGAGGAGGCTTACTTCGTTCTGGCAAGCGGAGCGGAGCATGTGACATCCGGCGGCGACTTTATAAAAGAGGCAAATAAAATAATCGAAGAGAATACGAAGGAAAAGAAGAAAAAAGACGGCAGGCCCGCGGCGTTTTTCGCGGGCATCGCATGTGCATCGCTCATTGCGGCGGGTCTGTTTATTTTAACACGGTACATGACCTTTTAGAAAATTAAGTACAAAATTATCGGAAACGGAGAGAACCGCGGTTTTCTCTCTGTTCATCATGCCCGCTTTGACATTGCGGGCGATACATAGAGTTAGGAAATAATATATATGAATGAAATAAAAGAAGGAAAAATAAAAGAAGAAAAGACGGGCGCTCCAGAAAAAAAGAGAGTGCAGAGAAATAAGCAGCAGAAGAAGAGAATGCCCGCACCGAAGAAGAAGGAAACGAAGGAAGCTAAGACCGTTGCGCCCGGCGGAAATGCCAATGAAAAGAAGAGCGCACCCGACGAAAAAAGAAGGAGAACTGCGCCGCAAAGAAAGCAGGGATTTAAGAAAACGGCTCTGCACACGGAGGAAAAGGCGACCGAGGTCCTCAGAACGAACAGAGGATCGCGCACGAGAAAACTCAACACGGGTGCCACCCTCCGCGTTATACCGCTCGGCGGACTTCAGGAGATCGGAAAAAATATGACCGCATTCGAATGCGGCGACGATATAGTAATAATAGACAGCGGTATGGGATTTCCCGACGACGATATGCTCGGCGTCGATCTCGTTATTCCCGATATCTCGTATCTGACGGCAAACGCGCATAAGGTAAAAGGAATCCTTATAACGCACGGGCATGAGGATCATATCGGATCTATCCCCTACGTTCTTGCACAGATGGATGTTCCGATCTACGGAACGCGGCTCTCCCTCGGAATAATAGAAGGAAAGCTTGAGGAGAATCCCCCGCCCTTCGAGCCGCGGCTGAAGACCGTAGAGGCCGGTGACAGAGTGAAGCTCGGGTGCTTTACGGCGGAATTTATTCATGTCAATCACTCTATCGCCGATGCGTGCGCGATAGCCCTCTACACCCCGGCGGGAACTGTGTTCCATTCCGGTGATTTCAAGCTCGACGTTTCACCCATTGACGGCAAAATAATGGATCTTGTCAGAATAGGCGAGATCGGGCGCGAGGGAGTCGACCTCCTTCTTTGCGAGTCGACAAACGCGGAGCGGAGCGGATATACCCCGTCTGAGCGGACGGTCGGCTCCTCACTCGAGAGGATCTTTACGCAATATGAAGACAAGAGACTGATAATCGCGACATTCTCGTCGAATGTGCACCGCGTTCAGCAGATAATAAATGCGAGCGCCGCACACGGCAGGCGTGTTGCAATCCTCGGCCGAAGCATGGTTAATGTCATCGGTGCGGCGGCGGAGCTCGGATATATGAATCTGCCGGACGGAGTGCTCGTCGACATTTCCGAGATAAAGAGATTCAAGCCGCAGGAGCTCACGCTCATAACGACGGGCAGCCAGGGCGAGCCCATGTCCGCACTTTACAGAATTGCCTTCTCCGAGCACGATAAGGTGAAGCTCACATCGGGGGATGTCGTTGTCCTCTCGGCGAGCGCGATCCCCGGCAACGAGAAGCTCGTCGGCAAGATAATCAACGCGCTTATTAAAAACGGAGTCAAGGTGGTCAACGACTCGACCGAGGACGTCCACGTTTCAGGTCACGCCTGCAAGGAGGAGATAAAGCTCCTCATGGCACTGCTGAAGCCGAAATATTTCATGCCGGTGCACGGCGAGGACAGGCATCTTTACGCGAATAAGGAGATCGCCGAGTTCATGGGCATAGCGCCGCAGAACATCTTTATCTCCGAGATAGGAAAGGTGCTTGAACTTAGCCGCGGCGGTGCGAAATTTGCGGGGACGGTCCCGTCGGGCAGAGTGCTTGTCGACGGCTCGGGCGTCGGAGATATAGGCAGCGTCGTTCTGCGCGACAGAAAGCATCTTGCGGAGGACGGTCTCGTCGTCGTTGTCGCAACCGTGGATATGTCGAGCGGAGACATCATTTCCGGTCCGGACATCGTTTCGCGCGGATTCGTCTACGTGAAGGAGTCCGAGGAGCTCATGATAGGCGCGCGCAGGATCGCGGCCGCAACGCTTGAAAAGGCTCTGGCGCGCAGGGAGACCGATTTTGCTCAGATCAAGATCATGATAAGAGAGGATCTTGCACGCTTTATAACCAAGGAGACAAAGCGAAAGCCGATGATCCTCCCCGTTATAATGGATATATAAAAAGAGAAAAACACATATGCCGAAAAACGGATCGGTAAGGTGCTCCGATGTCGGAGCGCGCGAATTAAATTTTTCGCGCCTTATCGCGGTTTGTCATTGGCATATGTGTTTTTTATTTTGAAATTTATTTAAGCAGCGAGTTTAAAAGCGAGAGGATCTCCGGCATCAGGAGAGTGACTATAGCCGCCAGGCAGATGAGCAGAACGCAGATGAGTATATTTTGCCAAAGGGATGTTTTGCTTTTCGAAAAGATGTCCTTTGCCTCGCAGTCCCGCTCGGAAAGAATGTAGAACTTTGCGGTCTCGAAATTTATTTTATTTGACTCCGCGGCGCGGTCCTTTTTAGAGCGCGATAGCTTTTTTTTCTTCTTCTCAAGCTTGACTCTCTTTTCCTCGGCAACGTATTCCTCGTATGTCAATGTGCGTGCGCCGACGCGCGCGACAACTCGGGAAAGCCTTGTTCCCTCACTGAGCAGGCTGCGGGAAATAAAGGTGGACTTGACCCTGAGCTCCTTCAGCGTCCTTGCGTTGTCCTCGGATGTTGCGCCGTGGCGGTAAAGCTGCTTGACGATATCTATCATCGTGTTTTTTCTTGTGTTGAAAATGAAGACATCGATGCAGGTCGCGACGGTCAGCGCCGCAACAAAAACCGTAATATAGAAATCAAATCCGCCGAAGGCTTCGTAATCTCCGAGGTTGAGCACAATATATTTTTTGTAAAAAGACAAGAGCCTATCTCTCCTTAATTATTTTTTACAGTAATAGTATATCTCATAAAGGTTAAATTTTCAATATAAGAATATGAAGGTTTATTTAACGATTGCACTGTAATATGCAAACTATGATTTACATATTATAAATAAGTACCGACCCGTGTCGATTTAACGCAAATGAGAGAAAAACAATAAATGTAAAATAACATTAAATTAATAAGATCAAAGCGGCACGGCATTAAAAAAGCAAAGGCGCCCGATGCTCATACGGATGAGAGCAACGGATGCCTTTATTTTTGCCTTTTATTCTTTTACGAAGGATACCGTGAACGCGGTATCTCAGTGCACGTACTGTCGGCAGCCGACAAATGTGCGCGGCTTTTTTTGATAAGATTAATTATCGAGGAAATCCTTGCCGCAGAGTATTTCGAGCAGCTCGTCGAGATCCTCGTTGTCCTGATAATAGAGCGTGAGGGATTTCTTTCTTCCCTTCCCTTCGATCTTTACCTTTCTTCCGAGGTGCGATTGCATACGAACCTCAAGCTCTCTGAAGTAATCGACGACAGGCAGCGGCTCGTCTTCTTCTTCCTCTTGGACGGGCTTGATCTTGTTTATGCGCTTGACCTCATCCTCAAGCTGGCGGACGGAGAGATCCTGCTCCACCGTGCGCTTTGCCAGCAAGAGCATATTGTCGCGCACCTTAAGTCCGAGCAGCGTGCGTGCGTGACCTGCGCTGAGCTCCTTAGACGCAACGAGCGAGAGCACCTCATCCGGCAGATCGAGAAGACGGAGCATATTTGCGATCGCACTGCGCGATTTTCCGACCTTCTGCGAAAGCTCCTCCTGTGTCAGGCCGTATTCGTCTGCGAGCGCCTTATATCCGAGCGCCTCCTCGAGCGGGTTCAGATCCTCGCGCTGGATGTTCTCAATAAGGGCGATCTCGGCGGATTTTCTGTCATCCTTGTCCAAAACGATTGCGGGGATCTCGGTAAGTCCCGCGAGCTTAGATGCTCTGAATCTTCGCTCTCCGGCGATAATTTGATATCTGCCGTCTCCGTATTCGCGTACGAGGATGGGCTGGAGCAGACCGTTTTCGGCTATTGATGCCGAAAGCTCCTCAAGTGCGTCCTTGTCGAAGTATTTACGCGGCTGATCGCTTTTCGGATCGACGAGAGAAATTTTCAATTTGGAGATCTTGCCCTCGCCGTCGGCGGTACTGTCGTTTATTGTATTTTCAAGAAATATCGCGTCCAGACCTCTGCCGAGTCCGCTGTTTTTCTTTGCCATATTTAAAAATCCTCCGTATTGACATGTAGAAATTTGTATAAAAATGGAAATTATTACAATTATAATGTTGATTGTTTCCCGTGAAACACATGTTATCAACATTTTGAACAATTATTTTGTCGATAACTGCTTAAAAAAGCCATTTTTACGCTGTTTCACGTGAAACATTGCGCTTTTTGAATGAAAAAACAATTTAATTGAATTATTTTGGAAAATGTTACGAAAAATGAAATTCACCGAAAAATTTCGCTCAAAAGCAGTGAGAGCAATATACTATATATAATAATGAAACGATCAGATCCTGAGCATAAGCTCTTTTGCCACGGCTGCGTATTCGAGCGAGCCTTTTCCGTACGGATCGTGGTAGCAAATGGGCTTTCCGTACCCGGGAGCCTCGGACAGGCGCACCGTGCGCGAGATCGGAACCTTGAAAAGTATATCAGAATAATACTTTTTGAGCTCTGCGACGACCTGATATGTCAGTGTAAGCCGTCCGTTGTACATTGTGAGCAGTATTCCGACGATCTGGAGGGTCGGATTATACAGCTGACGTATCTTTTTGACCGTATTAAGCAGCTGTGACATACCCTCAAGCGAATAAAACTCGCATTGCATTGGGATTACGATGCCGTCAGATATGGATAATGCCTTCACCGTGAGCATTCCGAGAGACGGAGGACAGTCGATAAATATGTAATCGTAGCTGTCTTTTACGGAATCTAAGGCTATTTTTGTGAAATTCTCGGAATTTTCTTCCAAATCATATAGCTCGAGCTCTGCACCGGCGAGATCTATTGTTGCCGGAACGACGGAAAGATTCTTAAAAGGGGTCTTGATAACGGTCTCCTCTATGCCGCATCTGCCGATAATAACGTCGTAGATCGTCTTTTTTATCTTTGATTTGGCTATTCCGAGCCCGCTTGTGGCGTTTCCTTGCGGATCCATGTCGATCATTAAGACTTTTTTACCCTTATTTGCGATCTGCGCTGCTATATTAACGCAGGATGTTGTCTTTCCTACTCCGCCTTTTTGATTTGAAAAGGATACTACCTTTGCCATATTTGCCTCCGACTGCAAAAAGTTATATATTTTGCATTATATACCATAGTATATTATAACATTTGAACATACCGCTTGTCAATAGATTTTATAAGATATTTAAAATATTATATAATTCACGACTATAAAGATGTTAAAACGCGGAAATAAAGCCGGAAAGAGATAAAGTGACTAAAAACACGCGTGAGGGACCATTTACTGTAGTACTGACACGTTTGTTGATAAAGCTTGTATAATAAAGAGAAAAAAACAAGGTAATCAACAAAACGGTCAATAAAGTCTAAACGAGAAAGAATATGACCAAACCGGCAGAAAAAACGCCAAAATGACGAAAAACTTCGTTAATTCGAGGAGGAAACGCTATTTTTAGGACAAGAACACGCTTTTTATTAAAGGTACTTCCTTTTAACTGGAGCAAGTGTTTCACGTGAAACATTTGCTTGACTAAATCTACCTAATCGACTTTACTGCTTATTTTGTGTCAAAACAAGCTTAAAATGGATATAATAAGCAGTTTGATCAAACAATGTTGAAAAACTTGGCGTAAGCAAAGGCTACTATCTTTCATTGGCGCGAAATGCTGCCAAACAGAAAAAAATAACGCAAATGTAGCGCCGCTTGCATCGAAATTAGCCTTTCAAGCCTGTTTTTTGCTTCAAATTGAGTAAAAAACATAAAATTAGCCGTTTTGGGAGTACTTTTGCCGAAAAACGAATGTTTCACGTGAAACATTGCTAAAAAGTTGGCGAAAGCACATCGGCAGGAAGAACGTACGTGGGAGTCGCTACACATGCTATGGTAAACAGCAACTTAAACAGGCGATGACTGCCCATAATTAACTGTATTTGACACAAAATCATACTATGACGGCTTCGCTTTGGCCAAAAATATAGATTTTAGAGCTAAAAAACGGTCAAAATCGGCTTTAAGCGGTAATTTAAGGTGCATTCGGAGTGTTTTTAACTCTAAAAATGCAACCTAAAAGCACATATTTGTGCCTTTATGATTGTTCTTTTTTGGCGTAAGTTTCTCATTTTTGCCGTTTTTTAAGGCTTTTTGCCTCAAAAACGTTGTTTATGTATCCAAAAACAGCTTGAAAATAGCGAATATACGCAAAAACAACTTAAAATATACCTTACTATAAGTGAAGCATATGATCACCGAGTTGTTTGAGACATAGATCGGGTGATTATTGCTACGTATGTGGCTTTGACCGAGCTGTTATTGCTGATGTAATTGTTTTACGTCTATATTTTTGCAAGAAATGTCGAAAACTTCATACATAAATGCCATAATATTCCAGAATTTGCTTCTGCCATCTTTTTCGGGCTGATTATGCAATGATTTTGCGGATTTTGAATTTACAGTTCGTAAAAGATACAAAAAGATTTGAAAAAATGCCATTAAAAACGTAAAATAAACGCACAAAAATCGTAAAATGTACGAATACATTTGATGAATAAAAATACTTTTAAAAGGATAATTATGCAAGGCGACGTTGCGTATTGACAAATGTCTTCGAATGGTGTAAAATATAGATGAAATTAATTTTTAAAGGAGAGCTCGCGGGCGTGAAAACTAAAATAATTCTCGAACGGCATGGCGAAAGCATGGCAAATGCGACAAATTCTTATGCGGGGCACAGCAATTATCCGCTCTCCGAGCTCGGCTTCCGCCAGGCGGACCTCGCCGCCGAGGCGCTTGGACGCGAGCACATCGATGCGGTTTATTCGAGCGATCTCGACCGAACGTATTCAACGGCGCTTCCGCACGCTCTGAGGCGCGGCTTGAAGGTTGAAAAATGCGAGTGCCTGCGCGAGATGTATATCGGCGAATGGGAAGGGAAAACCAAGGATCACCTTGTCGCGACATACCCGTACGAGGCGGATTTTATATGGAACAACTATTTCGGAATATTCAGGGCTCCGGGCGGAGAGAGCGCCCCTGCCGCGGCCGAGAGATTTTACTCCGCGGTTGAGCAGATAGCAAAGAGAAATGAAGGCAAGACCGTTCTTATAGCCGCCCATGCCGCCGTTATACGGCTTTTCTTTGCGAAGATCCGAGGTCTTGCATGCCATGAGGTCTCGTTCGGAATCCCGTTTCCGACGAACGCCTCGTTCTCTTACGTCGAATATGACGGCGAAAAATTTATTCCCGGAGATTATTCCGTAGACACACATATACGCAAAGCCGATCTTCAAGAGATAATAAACGAATAAAAATGCATATTGCGTGTGTAGTCAAACACCAAGCGTTTTGAAAAAGTGAATAATTTATTTAAATGCACTTTTGGTCGTTTATACGATCATTTTGCCGATACAGACTGCGTGAAACGGTATTTTGACCTTCGGTCATCCGCTTTCGCTCGGTCTGTATTTTTTTGTAATTTTCTTATTTTTGCTATTGACTTTTCAAATATAATAGTGTATAATCATATCATGCGAATTTTCGACTGCGGTTCATTTTGGTCGGAGGTTTGCCCTTTTATTTAAAAATGAAAAATTTTGAATGGGGATGAACGATGAAAATAGCACTTTCGGAGCACTTCGGCTACAAGAAGCTCCTAAAATTCACTTTACCGTCGATTGCCATGATGATTTTCACATCTATATACAGCGTCGTTGACGGATTCTTTGTTTCGAACTTCTCCGGCAAGGCGGAGTTCACGGCTGTCAATTTCATAATGCCTTATTTGATGATACTCGGCGCGGTCGGATTCATGTTCGGCGCGGGAGGAAGCGCGCTCGTCGCGAAGAGACTCGGCGAGGGCAGAGATGACGAGGCGAGGAGCCTTTTTTCTCTTGTTATCTACACGACCTTTGCGGTCGGAATCGTATTTGCCGTCGGCGGCACATTGGCACTTAAGCCCGTCGCAAAATTGCTCGGAGCCGAGGGGCAGATGCTTGAATTTGCCGTAAGCTACGGACGTATAATTCTGCTTGCACTTCCTTTTTACATGCTCCAAATGGAGTTTCAGACATTCATGATCACGGCGGAGCGCCCGACGCTCGGTTTTCTGATCACTGTCGCCTCGGGTGTGACGAATATCATACTTGACGCGCTCCTTGTCGCTGTTTTCCATTTCGGACTTGAGGGTGCCGCGGTTGCGACGGCTATAAGCCAGGCTATCGGCGGTATAGTTCCTCTGATATATTTCTTCGTTGTGCGCGGCGGTAATTTGAGGCTCGGAAGGGCGAAGATGGAATTCACCGCACTCTTAAAGGTGTGCTCCAACGGCTCGTCGGAGCTCTTAAGTAACATATCGGCGTCGCTCGTCGGAATGCTCTACAACGCAAAGCTGCTCGAATATGCGGGTGAGGACGGCGTTGCCGCCTACGGCGTTCTGATGTACGTCAGCATGATATTTGCCGCAATATTTATCGGATTCTCAGTCGGCGGGGCACCCGTGTTGAGTTATCACTACGGTGCAGGCAACAAGGACGAGCTTAAGGGGCTCCTTAAAAAGAGCCTAACGGTCATCTCCGTGACATCGGTTGCGATGCTTGGCCTGGCTATCGCGCTCTCGCGTCCGCTCTCGAGCCTCTTCGTCGGATACGATGCACAGCTTTTCGATCTCACGGTGCGCGGATTCTACCTCTATTCGTTCGCGTTCCTGTTCTGCGGATTTGCAATATATCTTTCGAGCTTTTTCACCGCACTGAACGACGGACTTACATCGGCTCTTATCTCCTTCCTTCGTACCGTCGTGTTCCAGGTCGCGGCGATCCTGATCCTGCCGCTCATATTCGGCGTTGACGGAATATGGCTGTCGATAAGCGTGGCCGACTTTGCCGCCGCAGCCATCGCTATCATGTTCCTCTTGCTTAACAGAAAAAAATACGGATATCTTTAAAATGTCAATAACCGAACACGGGTATGATGTTTTTATAGAAATGTAAACAATAATTTACAAAAAAGAGTTTGGCCGGGCACTAAACGGTGCGGGATCGAGCTCTTTTTTCTTTTGTTTTAAATTGCGAAAAAGTGCTTTAACCCCGGAGCGTGCTGAATAAACGGAAAGCAGGGAAGGAGAAAAACAAAAAAACACCCCGAGGGATGCCTTTTTGCGGCTCTCACCTCGGGGTTGGCCCTTGTGCGCTGTATGGCACTTGGGGCCTTAATTTGTTTTATTTGTTGAACAGCTTCTTGAAAAAGCTTTTGCTCTTTATCTCGTTGCTCTCTCCGAGCGAATCGGAGAATGCCGCAAGCAGCTTCTTCTGCTCTTGTGAGAGGTTCTTCGGCGTCTCCACCGTAACCGTGAAGATCAGGTCGCCCTTGCGCTTCGTATTCACGTCGGCGATACCCTTACCCTTGAGGGTGAAGGATGTGCCCGTTTGCGTTCCCTCGGGGATCTGGAACGTTTCGTTCTTGCCTCCGAGGCCGGGGATCTCTATCTCGCCTCCGAGCGCCGCGGTCGCAAAGGAGATCGGTATCTCGCAATAAACATTGTTTCTGTCTCGCTCGAAGAACTTATGCGGCTTTACCGAGATCTCGATAATGAGATCGCCCGCCGCGCCGCCGTTTCTGCCTGCGGAGCCCTGACCGCGCCTTATGATCCTCTGGCCGCCGTCGATTCCCGCTGGGATCGTGAGCTTCGACTTCTTATTGACTCTGACAAAGCCCTTGCCGTTGCAGTTTTTGCACGGATTCTTAACTATTTTACCCGTTCCGCGGCATGCCGTGCACGAGCGCTGTGACTGCATTCTGCCGAACATCGTCTGCTGCTGTACCGTGACGCGTCCCGTGCCCTTACATGTGGGGCAGGTCTCGGGCTTTGTTCCCTTTTCCGCGCCGGAGCCGCCGCAATCCTCGCATGCCTCTACCCTCGGGTAGCTTATCTCCTTCTCACAGCCGAAGACCGCCTCGTCGAAGCTTATCGTCAGTCTGGTGACGATGTCCTCGCCGTCGATCGCCGCGCTCCTTTGCGAGCGCGATCCGCCTCCGCCGCCGAAGAAGGATGAGAAGATATCTCCGAAATCAAAGCCGTCACCGCCGAAGCCTCCGAATCCGCCGAAGCCCTCGCCGCCGCCTGCCGCGGGGTCGAACGCGGCGTGTCCGAACTGGTCGTACTTCGCGCGCTTTTCTTCGTCGGAAAGCACGTCGTATGCCTCGTTTATCTCCTTGAACTTGGCCTCCGCCTCTTTATCTCCGGGATTCATGTCCGGATGGTACTTCTTCGCAAGAGAGCGGTAAGCCTTTTTTATCTCATCGGCGCTCGCGGTCTTCGCAACTCCGAGCACCTCGTAATAATCACGCTTCTGTGCCATCTTTTTATCCTTTTACTGTCGGA
Source organism: uncultured Ruminococcus sp. (assembly GCA_964593825.1). GTDB lineage: Bacteria > Bacillota > Clostridia > Oscillospirales > CAG-272 > UBA1740. The sequence goes on along the minus strand of CAZQII010000008.1, from coordinate 759 downwards.
TTTATGTTAATTAAAGTTTACATTTTCAAAATACACCGACACCCGTGTCTCGAATGCCCGCGATTTCTCTCGAAAAATAAACAGCTTTATGCTTAGTATTCCCTCACGGACATGCATCCGTGAGGGAATTGTCAAATATTTTACACGGGGTGACTCTTTTAGGTCTTATCCTCAAAATCGGTGTCGTAGATGTTTCCGTCGCCATCGGCGCCTGCACCTGCATCCTGTCCGCCCTGTGCCTGCTGCTCCTTGTAGATCTTTTCGGCTATCGGATAGAACGCCTTCTGAAGTGCCTCGGTGTCTGCCTTGATCTTCTCGGTGTCGCCGCCCTCAATGGTCTTCTTAAGTGCCGCGATCGCATCGTTTACCGGAGCCTTGTCTGCGTCGGTGATCTTGTCGCCGAGCTCGTTCATGCTCTTTTCGGTCTGGAATATTGCATTCTCCGCCTGGTTCTTGACCTCAACGGCTTCCTTTTGTTTCTTATCCTCCTCGGCAAACTTCTCCGCGTCGCGCACTGCCTTTTCGATGTCCTCCTGAGACATGTTCGTGCTGGACGTGATGGTTATATGCTGCTCCTTGCCGGTGCCCTTGTCGCATGCGGTTACGTTAACGATACCGTTTGCGTCGATGTCGAAGGTTACCTCGATCTGGGGAACTCCGCGGGGTGCCGCCGGAATACCGTCGAGAATGAATCTTCCGAGTGTGGAGTTTCCTGCCGCCATCTCGCGCTCGCCCTGAAGGACGTGGATCTCAACGCTG
>CAZQII010000007.1:0-40531 GCA_964593825.1 uncultured Ruminococcus sp. | reverse complement strand
TCATAAACAGGAATAAACACTAAGATACAATGTCTCAAATTTAATGTATTATGCCCTTAAGCAATGATATTATATCACAGTTGTAAATAAAATGCAATAGTTTTGAAAAAAATTCTCACAAATTCTCACAACATTTGAAAATTTCAACAGTTTCGCCACTTGCGTCATATCAAGACGGTTTGATAAATTGATAGTTTATCAATTTTAATTTGCTTCATTTGTATTTACTTACGTTGGTTTTTCCCGCACCGGTTTATCTGTCATCGGATTTACCGATGACAGTAAATCCGATGACATCACTTTAGCGAAAGATTAAAAATAGCACTTAAAACGCTTTCTATACCATTTTTGATGTCGAATATGAAATCATACATGGTAGCCTCCGCTCGCAGCTTGCAAACGAAAAATACATTATTATTAACTTTTATTTCTACACTAAACTAAATCTGTCTCATCCGGCGCTACGAACATGGTGATAGATTTTTTTCTAATCTTGTGTCTCAAGATTAATTTTTAATTCTAAAATTATGTGCCGTAAAAATATGATTTTCCGGGATCCCTGTCTTATAGATACACGGAATTCCCCGACTTATTTTCCCTTTGTCTTCGCTTTGGGCTTCTTCTCCTGCGCGGCGAGCTCCGCCGCACTGTCGATATAGAGATTTATTATACTCTCAAGCGTCTCGCGCAGCGCCGTCCTCATCGCAGGGGGGACGATCCGCGCTTTTCTGTAAAGGTGGAGCAGATGCACCTCCTCAAGCGAGAGCTCCGATGTGCTGTGCGTTATGGGCATGTCGAGTATCTCCCCCACATTGACTCCGAACGCGCGCGACAGCTCCGGGAGCATCTTCATATACGAGGCGGATCTCCCGCGCCGCCAGTTGTTCACCGTTTTGTCCGGCAAGCCGAGCGCGCGCTCGAACGCCGCATCGCTCTTGAACTCGGAATCTATAAGCGAGAGCACGCGCTCCCTTATATTTTCACTGCTTTCCTTCATGCCTTCCGTCCCCCATTGCCTCTGCCCTTACGCTTTCCGCTCGGCGCGTGCGGCTTTTTCTTTTTTGCAATATCGGCGTAAAACGGTGTTTTTCTTCCGTCGGCGCTCGCATTTTTATCTTCTCCGACGTGTGTATTTTTAACACGTCCCCCTGCCTTTTGTGCATCGGATGTGTTTTTTGCCTTCTTTGCGGTGCTGAATCCGAACCTGCCTATGACCTCGCCGAGCTTATAGTACTCGCCGTGCGCATATGCGAGCAGGTCAGCCTTGTCGAAGCGGATTTTCCCGTCCTCGTCGTACACCGACTCGTCGCACGAAACGGAAAGTATATCGGCGACGAACACATCGTGCGACCCCATCGGGATCACCTCCGCCACGCGGCACTCCAGCGCGATCGGACACTCCGCAACAGTTGGCGGGGCGACCGTGCGGCTCTCGCATCTGGTGAGCGAGCATTTTTCAAACTTGTCCACCTTCGCCCCGGTATAAATGCCACAGAAATCGACCTCCCTCGCAAGAGACGAGGGCGCGAGATTTATCACAAACTCCCCGCTCTTTTTCAAAAGCTCATAGGAATATCTCTTCGGGCGCACCGAAATATACGTCCGCGGCGGCACCGTCGCAAGTATGCCCGTCCAGCCTATCGTTATAATATTGGATCTCTCCCCGTCTCCGACGGTCACAAGCACCGGCGGCAGCGGCGCCGTTACGGCTCCGCCCGAAAAATGCATTCTTGCCATAATGCCTCCGAAAAAATATTTTTGCCGCATCGCAAGCGACATTTCTTTTTAAAAACCGCCGAGGGTCATTTTCGGCCTTCGGCGGTTTGATTCTATGCTTTAAGTGTAAGACCGCATGCCGCAAGGTCGGCCGTAAGCTTATCCACAATGGGAGCGAGCTCCTGCTTCGTAAGCGTGCGCTCGTCCGAAACAAAGGAAAATCTGAGCGTCAGCGCGCTGACCGCGTCAGAGGCGCTGTTGTATATGTCCACGACCTGCACGGCGGAAAGTATCTCGCCGGCGGACAGCTTCGCCGTCCTCGTCACCTCGTCGAACGCCAGCTCCGAGATGTTCGCCGCATATGTGACGTCAATGTCAATCTCGGGGAACTTCGACGGCTCGCGATACTTCACGCTGCCGCATTCCGCCGCCGCAAACGCCTCTGTCGAGATCTCGAGGAATGCAACCGCGCATTTTTTGTCGATGTTCGAAAGCACCGTGGGGTGCGGAACGGAAAGCACGCCGACCGCCCGTCCTCCGACAGAAACGGTAAACGTATTGACCGGATGCTCGTAATCGTATGTCGGCTCCGCGGATGTAAACGAGACGCTCTTATGAACGATGTCATCCGTCATCTCCGCAGCAATGTCGCGCGCGAGGGCAAAAAGCTCCTCCTCGCTCTTGACCTTCGAATAAAGAACAACGCCGAGCTTGTTCTGCTCGTTGCATGCTCCGTCCTCGCGGAGTCCGTCGACCGTGTGACCTATCTCGAATATGCCGAAGCTTTCGGAGTAGGACTTGTTCTCGCGGACAAAGGAGAGCAGCGTCGGTATCATGGATCTCCTCAGATATGCGTGGTCGGGAGTTTGAGCATTTATCACCTTAACGTTATCGGGTGTCGCAATGCCGAGCTCCGCATTCTTCTTCGCGTCGGACCAAATGTACGAGTGCACCTCGTGGAGACGGTAGGTCTTCACGAGCAGATCCTTCATTCTGTCCTCGCAGGATTTTCTTCTTCCGCTTCTGACAGGATGCAGAGGGCTGTCCGAGGTCTTTATTTCAAAATTGTCATATCCGTATATTCTCGTGATCTCCTCGATGATATCTGCCTTTATCGTGACGTCCTTTGTCGCACGCCATGAGGGTACAGTGACCGTGAAGTCATCGTTCGTGTTCTTAACGGCAAAGCCGAGATCCGTGAGGGTTTTGACGATCCTTTCGTTCGAGATGTCTATACCCGTGTAGCGATTTACGTAATTCTTGTCAAAGTCGAGCGTCACCGTCGGATACTTCTTCACATAAACGTCGGTGAACGATGAGCACACCGCCGCACCGCCGTCGCATGCAAAGAGATGGTGCAGAAGCCTCTCCGTTGCAAAGCGGCAGAGCTCGGGGTCGAGCATCTTTTCGTATCTCATCGACGCGTCCGTACGGAGGCCGAGCCTCGTCGTGGTCTTTCTTACCGAAACACCGTCGAATGTCGCCGACTCGAGCAGGAGCGATGTCGTAGAGTCCTCTATCTTCGATGCGTCGCCTCCCATAACGCCGGCAACGGCAACGGGCTTATCGTGCGAGGTTATCATGAGCATGTTCCCGTCTATCTTGCGCTCCGCGCCGTCAAGAGTCGTGAAATCACATCCATCCTTAAAGGTCTGAACCTCTATGCGGTCGACCTTGGCGCTGTCGAATGCATGCATCGGCTGACCGATCTCCATCATAACGTAGTTCGTAAGGTCGGCAAGGAAGTTGATCGCGCGCGAGCCGCAGTAGAACAGGCGTATGCGCATGTTGACCGGGCTGACCTTTCTTGTGATGTTTTCGACCTTTATCGCTGAATATCTCCACACGAGGTCGGTGTTCTTCACATCTACGCACACGGGCGGAAGGCTCTTGTAAGCGTCCGCGTCAACGCACTCGGGAGTCCTAAGCGCTCTGCCCGTAATGGTCGCGAACTCTCTCGCCATGCCGTAATGGCTCCAAAGGTCGGGGCGGTTCGTCAGCGATTTGTTGTCCACCTCGAAGATTATATCGTCAATGTCATAGACCGTTTTTATATCCGTTCCGAGCGCGATATCGCCGTCAAGCTCCCAAAGACCCGAGTGATCGTCGGAGATCCCGAGCTCCGCCTCGGAGCAGCACATTCCGTAAGACATATATCCCGCGAGCTTTCTCGGTGCTATATCTATATCTCCGACATGTCCGCCCACCGTTGCCAGCGCGACGGTCATTCCCTCTCTTACATTGGGTGCGCCGCACACGATGTCGACGACCTCGTCGCCCTTGTCGACCTTGAGCAGGTGCAGCTTCTTCGACTCCGGATGATTCTCCACGGAGATTATTCTCGCCGCGACAACGCCTCTTACGTTTTCGCCTTTATCTATAATATCCTCGACCTCTGCCGTCGAGAGCGTGAAATTGCGGATAAGAGCCTTTTTGTCAAGTCCGGAAAGATCGACAAAATCCGATATCCAATTCATTGATAAGAGCATTTTTCATCTGCCTCCTTTAAATAGACTTGAACTGTGAGAGCGACTTCAGGTTGCCGCTGTTAAAATCGCGGATATCCTTGACGCCGTACTTCATCATCGCAAGACGCGTCAGGCCGAGACCGAAGGCAAAGCCCGTGTACTTCTCCGTGTCTATACCGCCCTCGCGCAGCACGTTCGGATGGATCATTCCGCAGGGGCAAAGCTCCAGCCAGCCGGAATTCTTGCATGAGGGACAGCCGTCACCTCCGCATATCTCGCAGTTTATATCAAGCTCGAAGCCCGGCTCGACAAACGGGAAGAAGCCCGGTCTGAGCCTGACCTTTACGTCTCTCTTAAACACCTCTGACAGCATCGTCTTCATGAAGTAGATGAGGTTGGATATCGAGATGTTCTCGTCTATCATCATTCCCTCCATCTGGAAGAACGTGTTCTCGTGGCACGCGTCCGTTGACTCGTTTCTGAAGCATCTGCCGGGGAAGATCGCGCGCAGGGGCGCTCCGTATTTTTTCATTATATAATTCTGCGCCGCGGACGTATGAGTTTTAAGCAGCTGACCGTTGTCGAGATAATACGTGTCTTGCATATCGCGCGCAGGGTGATGCTTGGGTATGTTCAGGGACTCGAAGCACTGATAATCGTCGACTATCTCATTGTAGTTCTCGATCGTGAAGCCCATGCTGACAAACACCTCCTCGACCTCCCGCGTTGCGAGGGTGATGGGGTGGTATGATCCGAATTCACGCTCCGCGGCAACCGTCGGATTGTATTTCTTCGCATTTCTGACGCGCGCGGCGATCTCCGCCTGCTTCATTATGCCGGCCGCCTCCTCAAGACGCGACTCCACATCGCACTTAAAGGCGTTGATGAGCTGTCCCGCCGCCTTCTTGTCCGTCGCATCGCGCAGGCCCTTCATCAGCTCCGCGACATGTCCCTTCTTGCCAAGATACTCAACTCTCAGATTTTCAAGAGCCTCGGCGTCGTTCGCCGCCGCGAGCGCCGCATCAAACGCAAGCCCGAGCTCCTTTATTTTCTCGTCCATTTTCAAATCCTCTTCTCCGTCGTTATTTATGTACTTGCATAATAAATAAATTATATAATAAAATATAAAATTTGTCAATACGCGCAAATCAAAAAACTCGCACTTTTAAAGCAAAATCTCACATTTTTCTTGACAAACATATGTCTTTATGATACAATTTTCTTATAACACGAACAAAAAGGAAAATAACTAATGAAAAAAATACTTTCATTGCTTCTCGCTCTCGTGACGCTCGCGCTCGCGCTTGCATCATGCTCGAATTCGAAAAAGAGCTATGAGGAGCTTGACGAATATATCGTCGCGAATTCCGCGGAGCTTGACGGCGTGCACATCCTGACCCTCGGTGCGAGCACCTCGGAGGGTGTGGAATACATCCGCCGCGCAGAGCGCACTCCCGTTAAGATCGAGCTGATTCTCTCCGTGCGCGAGAACGGCAGCGAGCTCCGCTCGTTCACCCTCGTTTTAAATAAGGGCACGGCGGATCTTTACAAATGGTACTATTCCTCCTCCGTCACCGACAATACGATGAGCGGCACCGTTATTCCGGAGGATTACAGCGCGGCATCCGCCTCGCTCGGCTACCTCACCTCGAGCAGCTCCGACGAATACGAGATCGCATCAATGTCCGCTTACGCAAAGGGAATGTGCGATTACCTCCTCGGCAGCCTTGAGGGCGACCTCTCCGCGATCGGACTCACGGCATACGACCTCGGCTTCAAGGATCTTAAGGATTGAGCCTTCCGCGACAAATAATAAACTAATTCGTCAAATAAAAAATCATCCGCAAGCTTTTTTCGTCCTGCGGATGATTTTTTATTCTTTTTTCGCCGCACGGCGGCCGTATGGGAGCGGCTTTTGAGCGGTGCGCCTGTCAAAGCGGCATCTCTCGGATCTCCGCATCGCACGTGGCGAAGCGTATTATTCCCCGCGCCTTACATGTATCCTTTCCATAAAGCGACGTATAGCCTTTTTGCGCTTGAGCTTTTTGTCTATTCCCTCATTGACCGTAACGGTGACGGTCTTCTGTTTTTTGATGTACTGCCTGTGCGTGTAAAGCGATATCCCGGCGATAAAGCTCCGTACTGCGGGACTTTCGACCTCCTCCGCCTCGAATACCTTCCATCCGAGTAGCTCCGCATATTCGTCGTGGAGTATGTTCCAGAAATTCTCCTTCGCATCCTTCCAGAGCGTATTATATATCTTATAGCACCTGCTTGCCGACAGATTCATGAACGAGGATGAGACAGGGGCGTATATTCCCCTCTGCATCAGAAATCTCTTGACCTCATAATAGACCTTCGGCACATCCGTGTAATACTTTTTGAACAGCTTCGATCTCGACTGCTCCGAGTATATGCGGTGATGCACGAGGATGCTGCCGTCCTTCGCTATGGCAGAGGCAGTCGCCAGCGCCGCGGTCACGAAATGTACGTCCTCGAATATCCTGAGCGAGGTGTTAAACGACAGCTTGTTCTCGTAAAGGAAGTCCCTTCTGAACATTTTATTCCACACGTATCCCGTCGCGCACTGAAGTATATAGTCGGGATATACGCTCTTCGACACGACGCGTCCGTCCGTCAGAAGGTCGAAGTGCTCGCTCTCCACATTGTGCTCGAAGCGGGCATGCTTGGTGTTGTAAATATCGAAATCCGCAATGGCAATATCAAGCTCCGCGCGCTCTGCGAGCGTGTAAAGCGTCGATATCAGATTCGGCTCGTAAAAATCGTCCGCATCGAGGAAAAATATATACTTTCCCCTCGCACGTGACAGACCCTTGTTCCGTGCCGCGGCGGGGCCGGCATTGTTCTCCGTTATTATCCTGATCCTCTGATCACGGTCCTTGAACGCCTTTATAATGTCAAGCGAGCGATCGGTGGAGCCGTCGTCGACGCATATGATCTCGATCTCCCGAAGATCCTGAGCCACGATGCTCTCGAGCGCGGAGGTAAGAAACTCGTGTGCGTTGTATATCGGAATTATCACCGAGACCTTAATATCATCCGCGGCGCTTGATTCGCTGTTTAAATTCTCCATAAAATCCGTCTTTCTCACAGGGGGCATGCGCCGTTTTTCCGTGCGGAAGCGATATCCGACGCGGCTCACGGCTCCGTCTGCCCGACGGGCAGTGCCACCCATGTGAAATTATTTAATAAGTCTATTCTATCACTTTCGAGGTGAAATGTCAATACCCCGACTCCTCAGCCGACCTCGGAGCGGTCAGAAGATCCTGTGATCCTTCCCCTCAAAGGAGAGCTGAATGTATTCCGAGCCCATGATGCGCGAGGTTATGCGCCCGTCATAGCGCGCCTTGAGCTCGGTGGGCGAGAGGTTGGTCGAGATGATCGTCGCAACGCCCCTGTTTTGACGCGTATTGATAAGATTGTAAAGGCACGAAACGGTGAACTGATTTAAGAACTCCGTTCCGAGATCGTCCACGATCAAAAGGTCGCATTCGAGATACTTATCCGAGCGCGACTCGTATTTGTCGGAGTATCCGCTCCTGAATTTATCGTTCTCGAAGCTTGAGACGATGTTCTGCGCGCTGTCGTAAAGAACATCGAAGCCGCGCATTATCACCTCCTTGGCGATAGCCGAGGAAATATGCGTTTTGCCCGTACCCGTGTTGCCGAAAAGCAAGAGATTGTCGCACCCTTTGCCAAAGTCGGCGGCAAATTTCTTTGCAATCTTCAGATTCATATGCGCCTTGCGGTATGCACTCTCGCTGTCCGAATACCACGAGAGGTCGAAGTTGTCGAACGTCTGCCGCTCTATCAGCCTGCCCATGCCGGATGAGGCGATGTTCTCGAGCGTGAGAGCCTCCTTGAAGCATCGGCACATCTTAAGATCGGTGAATCCCGTGTCGGAGCAAAGGGGGCATGTATATTTCGGCATGTCGTAATCCTCGGGAAATCCGAGCGAGGCTATGAGCTCTCGTCTTCTCACTCCGAGGGCGAGATTGCGCTCCTTTATCGGTGTCATGTCCGCACCGGCGCATGCCGCACGGAAGATCTCGAGCCCCACGCCCCTCATCTCCGCGTCGATGCGCTTTATCTCAGGTGAGAGGGAGGCGAGCTCCGCGCGCCGCCTATCGGCCTCGTTCTCCGCAGATATGCGCCTTTGCTCTATGCGTTCCTTTATTTTTTGATAATTCTCATGAGTGTACATTTAAAGCACCCCTCCTTAGATCATGATTCGGGCTCGTCCGCCGCATATTTTCCGTAGCTGCGATCTATCGCGCGCGCCAGCGCCTCCTCCGGGTCGAAATCGCCGAAGCGCGGTGCCTGTGCCCCCGCCTTAGCCTCCGGCCTCCTCGGGCTCCGCTCCGTGCGCATTTCCTCCGCGATCCGCGCCCTGTCCGACTCGGACTGCGCCCGGCATTCCTCGAGGCTCCTGCACCCGCATTCGTGCCAGCGGGTCAAGAGCGTGTCCATATAGGAATAGGAATAATCCGACTTGCTCCTGATGTTTATATCGAGCGCGAGCTTTACGATCTCGCTCGAAAAGCCGTACACCTCTGTCCACTTCCTGTATATATCGAGCTCCGCCTCCTGCGGCGGCTTCGAATACCGCCTGAAGGTGTGCCTGAACTCCCATTCGAGCGATCCGTTCTTCTCCTCGCTCTTTATGTATTCCTCGAGCTTCTCCGCCGAGTCTATCCCCATCGCCCCGAATTTCTTCGCGCGGCTTATGAGCTTCTCGACCGTAAGCGTGCCCTTGCTTTTTATATACGTTGCGAGTATGAGGATGAAATCCGCCGTCAGCCCGTGATCCGCGACGAGCGAGGCAATGCCGCGGTTCTCCGCCCCGTTGGTCATCGCATCCCTGCCCATAAGATCTGTGAGCTCGGCATAAAGCTCCGCGAGCTTGCCGTTGCGTATTATTTCCGCAACCTCCTTGCCCGTGCGCTCGCCCTCGCCGTCTCTCGGCGCGGAGAACTCGTATTCGACATCACCCTCACGCACGAAGACTCCCGCCTCGGTAAAGAGCGCGATTGCGGACGCCGCTCTCGCGCGTGACACTCCCGCCGCCTCTGCAAGCTCGGCCGCATCGGAAAAGGCATACGGCCTCTCCATCACGGCGACAAGCACGCGCAGCTCCTCGCGCGATGCCTCCTGAAACGCCTCGGAATTTAACACGCCCCCGCCCGAAACCTTTAAAGCGCGCTCATTACTCATGCTTTTCGTCCCCCTTGCCGCGGCCGGCGGACTCCTTGTCCACCTTTATTTTATAGCAAAGTGTAAGGAGCGAATCGCCCAAGTGGATGTTCTCCACCGTGACGCTCGGACTGTCGATCTTCAGCTCCATGTTCGCAAAATTCCAAATACCCGCAACACCCGCATCCACCATAACGTCGGCGACCTCGTATGCGGCCTCCTTCGGCACGGTCAGAACGCCGATGTCGACGCCCTCTCTTTTGCAGAATTCGCCGAGATCGGATATATGGTAGACCGGTATGCCGGCAATCGTTTTGCCGACGATGTCCTCTCTTATGTCAAATAAGGCGAGGCGCTTGACGCCGCGGCGCTCGAACATATGCGTTGTCGCAAGCGCGTGGCCGAGGTTTCCCGCCCCGACTATAACGGCCTTGAATCCGTCCGTCACGCCGAGCAGCTCGCTTATCTTCCCGTGCAGATAACGGATATTGTACCCGTATCCCTGCTGGCCGAAGCCGCCGAAGCAGTTGAGATCCTGCCTTATCTGCGATGCGGTAAGCCCCATGAGCTCGGACAGCTCCGCCGACGAAATGCGCAGCTTTCCCTCTCGCAGAAGCTCGCCGAGATATCTGTGATAGCGCGGGAGCCTTTTTATCACCGCCGCGGAGACCTGCGGCCCCTTGGAGGCGACCTTTTTCTCAAAGGTCCCGTGTACTTTATCTATGCTTTCCATTATGTGATCCTCTTTATAATAAAATGGCAGATCAAAACGGCGAATCGAGCGCGCTCGCGTTAAGCGATGAGTCCGCCCGCTTTCCGTTTATATAATCGTAATATCCCTGCGCCGCGATCATTGCCGCGTTGTCTCCGCAAAGGCTCATCGGAGGAATAAAGAGCTCCGCCCCGTGCTCTGCCGCCACCTCGGCGAGTCTTTTTCTCAGATGCGAATTTGCGGCAACTCCGCCCGCCACCGCAAGATCGCAGCCGGGATTGCGCCCGAGTGCGTCTGATATCTTTGCGGCGACCGCCTCGACCGCCTCGTACGTATATCGCGCGGCAAAGCGTGCGCGCGGCAGCTCACAGCCGTTCTGCTCCAGCCTGTGAAGCAGATTTATCGCCGCCGTCTTTAATCCCGAGAAGGAAAAATCGAGCGATCCGTCGCGCAGTGCGGGCGACGGAAGCGTAAACTCGTCAAAGCACGGCGAGCGCCTGTATTTCTTGTAAAAATCGACACTGTCGCCCGTCGCCTCGATGAATCCCTCGCGCGCGAGCGCGTCGAAGCCCGCCCCTGCGGGATAAGGGATGCCTATGATCCTGCCGATCTTGTCGAACGACTCGCCTATCGCGTCGTCCCTCGTCGTTCCTATCGGACGCATGACCGTGTAGCTCTCCGCCTTGTATATCGCCGTATGCCCGCCGGAAACGGCAAGCGCTATGTACGGCGGCTTCGGCGCTCGGTCGCCGCAATCGAGATAGCATGCCGCGATATGCCCCTTTATGTGATCCACGCCGACGAGCGGAATGCCGTTCGCCGCGGCGAGTGCCTTTGCGAAATTGACCCCGACCAGAAGCGCGCCGATGAGCCCCGGATTGGACGTCACCGCAATGAGATCTATGTCGGAGAGCGAAGCTCCCGCCCTGTCGAGCGCCTCGTAGCTTATGCGTGAGATTGCCTCGGTGTGTGCGCGGCTTGCGATCTCGGGCACCACCCCGCCGTAGAGGCGGTGGGTCTCTATCTGCGAGGCTATAATATTCGATCTTGTTTTAAATCCGACGCCGTCAAATTCGACGACGGCGGCGCTCGTTTCATCGCACGAGCTCTCAAAAGCCATGATATACATTTATATTTCCTTACTGTCGGCGTACGGCATCCTCATGTCCGCCGGATTCGCCTTTAACATTATTATTGCATCGTCGTCGGGATTGCGGTAATATCCGCGCCTCGCCGATATCTCGCGAAAGCCGTAAGCGCGGTACAGCGCCCTCGCGGCCGAGTTTTGCGAGCGGACCTCGAGGAACAGCGCCTCCAGCCCGCGTCCGCGCTCCGTCTTTACGGCATAATCGAGGAGACGGTAGGCAACTCCGCGCCGCCTGCGCGACTCTCTTACCGCAATACGGTATATCTCCCCCTCCGGAGCTATCAGATTACCGATTATGTAAGCGACAAGCTCCGCGCCGTCCTTCGCAAGAAAGCACATTCCCCCTCGGCATACGCAATCCGAGACCGACCGCTCGCTCCACGGATCGGAGAATATCTCGCACTCGAGCTCGGCGATCGCCGACGCATCCTGCGCCCCCGCACGTCTGAACTCCATATTAAAGCTTGCCTGCCAATTCTTTGATGTACGCGCGGAATTCCGCACCCGTCTCGGGATGCTCGAGCCCCTTCACCACATTGGCCTTGAGGAATCCGAGCTTTGAGCCGAGATCGTACCTCTCCCCCTCGAATTCAAGCGCGTAAACGCCGTCGCGCCGCGCCATCTGTGCCATCGCGTCCGTGAGCTGATATTCTCCGCCCGCCCCGGGCTCGAGCCCGTCTATTATGTCGAAAACATCGGGGGTCAAAAGGACTCGTCCGAGGATCGAGAGATTCGAAAACTCCTCGCCCGCCTTCGGCTTCTCTATCATATCGGTGCAGAAATAGGTGTTCTCCTCATCGGTCCGCTCCACCTTTAACGAGCAATATTTGTGCAGCTGCTCCTTCGGCACCGGCTTAACACCGACCACCGGCTTGCCGTATTTCTCATAAACATCCGTGAGCTGCTTGCACACCGGGACCTCGGAGAAGATGATATCGTCCCCGTACATGACGACAAACGGCTCGTCCGCTATATAGGAGCGCGCACACCCGACGGCATGTCCCAGACCCTTCGTCGATTTCTGCCTCAAGAAGAAGACGTTCGCCATGTCGGCGATCTCGGCAAGGCGCCGCGCGTCGTCCGTGCGCCCCTTCTCGTGCAGTGCGCGCTGATATTCGAGCGAATGGTCGAAGAAATTCTCCATCGCCTCTTTACCCCTGTTGGTTATTATAAGTATATCCGTAATGCCCGAGTCGACCGCCTCCTTGACAAGCGTGTATATTGCCGGCACATCGACTATCGGCAGCATTTCCTTCGGCACCGCGTGAGAATACGGGAGCATCCGCGTTCCGAGACCCGCCGCGGGTATTATCGCCTTTCTAACCTTCATTTTTTGCCTCTCCTTTTATTTATCACCGACGGACGCAAGGCCCTTTTCGAGCTCGGCTCTTATCGCCTCCGCCACATCCGATATATTCCTCGCGTCGGAGACCGTACACCCCGCCGCCCTCACATGGCCGCCGCCGCCGAACATGCGCGCGACCTCTGCGACATTCTGACCGACCGAGCGCAGCGATGCCTTGAAGTCGCCCGTATCCGTTTCACGGATGAGGACCGCCGTTTCAACACCGGCAATGCTGCGCACCGTGTCGATCGCACAGTCGAAATCCTCCTCGCAGAGTCCCAAAAGCTCCCTGTCCCTTTTCGTATGGCAGGCAACGGCGATCCGCCCGTGCGCAAAAAGCTCTGTGCGCGAGGAGATGAATCCCTCCGCGCGGATCTGCCCTATCGTCTTGGAGAAGAACAGCTTATGCGATATATCCGCATGGTCTATCCCCGTTTCTATGAGCCGTGCCGCAATCCTGAAGGTCTTCGGCGTCGCAGAGGAGAAGCGGAAGCCGCCCGTGTCCGAGCTTATGGCGGCAAAGAGCGCCGCCGCCGTTTTCTTTGTCATGGCGATCCGCCCGCGGGCGATAAGCTCGTCGATAATGTCGACCAGCACCTCCGCCGCGCTCGAGGCCTCGGGGAGCGTGTAATGATCGGCGAAGGCCTCGCCCACGCCGTGATGATCTATCATAAGTGCGACGGAGCCGATCCCCTCAAGGGCACATCCGCCCTGCTTCGGTGAGGCAACGTCCACGCTTATCACCGTTTTGCCGCGGCAATCGTGCACCCTCGGCACATCACCTATGATAAAGCCGAGCCGACTCGGAATATCGTCGCTCGACACATATGCCGCCGTCCTTCCGAGCTGTGAAAACACATCTGCGAGCGCCGCGGCGGTGCCCACCGTGTCGGCATCGGGATGCACATGTATAAGTATTGCGGGATCCTCGGCGCCGAGAATAATGTCTGCCGCCTCACTCGCGGTAAGAGATCTAAACGTGCTCACCCTCGTCCGCCCCGTCACTTTCCTCGGATTTTATTTCCTCGAGTATCCTTGCTATCCTCGCACCGTGCTCTATCGAGCCGTCCTTAATGAAATTCAGCTCCGGCGTGATCCGCAGGTTCAGCGTTACGGCGAGATGATGTCTGAGCATTCCCGTGCACTTTTTCAGCCCGTCCGCGGCCTCCCTTGCATCTCCCATGCAGGAGAAATACACCGCCGCATATTTAAGATCGGGCGCAACCTCCGCACGGGTTATGCTAACGAAGTTATCGACCACCTTCGGCTCGCGCACATCGCCGAGCGCGATCGCAAGCTCCTCCTTTACCGCATCGTTTATCCTTCCGCGTCTGTATTTTGACATCTTTACTTTTCCTTTCTCTTTCACGTTTATCTTAAAGGATCTCGTGCCGAGCATCGGCACCGACGATCCGTTTTTTCGCTCTTTTATTTTTTGTTGTATTAAAGAAATACCGTTGCTCCGCCGCCGCGCCGCGCCCTGTCCGCTATTACCTCGGCGCCTATCCTCGCCGCGTCGATCAGCCTCACGCCGCGACCCTTGCATGTGCGGCATATCTCATCCGTCAGGTGGGAGAAATGCGTACATCCGAGCACCAGGGTGTCCGCCCCGCAGCCGAGCGCCGTGCGGACCGCCGAGGCGACCGTCTCCCTCTCCCCGCCGCTCATTTCATATCCGTGCGCCGCCCGCTCCGCTATTCCGACGAGCTCCTGCGCCGCATGCTCGAAAACTCGGATCCCGCGATCCTCCCGCCGCACCGCTCTGCCGAACGCCCCGCTCCTTGCGGTGTGCTCCGTGGCTATCACGGCGACAGTGCCGTTCTCCGTTGCCCGCGCCGCACGGACGGCGGTCGGTTCTATTATCGGAACGGAGATGCTCCGCTCCTCCGGTGTCAGCAGGCCGTATACCGTGCTCGCCGTACAGCAGGCGATGAGCACGCGCTCCGCCCCCGCGAGGCGCAGTCTGTATATGTTTCGTTTTGTCAGACGGAGGATCTCCTCCTCCGTTTTCGTTCCGTAGGGCGCGTTTTTCCTGTCCGCGAGGAAGAGTATATCCTCCGTCGGGCAGATGCGCCGAAGCTCCGTCAGCGCGGCGAGCCCGCCCGCGCCCGAATCGAATATGCCCGTCAACTCTCGCCTCCGAGCGCCGCCGCGACAAGTCCGTTTATCATGTCATATGCGGGAATTCCGAGCTCCTCTGTCATTTTCGGATAAAGGCTCGTCTCCGTCATCCCGGGCATTGTATTTATTTCGTTGAAATATACATTGTCGCCGTCCAGAAAATAATCCGCGCGCGCCGGTCCGACAATGCCTATCGCATGCACAAGCCGCTCCGTGTACTCCCTGATTTTCTCGGATATATGCGGCAGGATCTCGGCATGCACCGCTACCCGCGCGCCCGACGACGGCGAGTACTTTTCCTCAAAGCTGTAAAATCCGCCTGCGGGCATCACCTCGCCCGGCGCTCCGATATAAAGCTCCTCACCAAGCGCGAGCACCGCGCATTCGAGCTCCCGCGGTCGCTCGAGCAGCCTCTCCGCGATCACCCTGCCGCCGCCGAGCTCCGCGGCGACCCTCACCCGATC
Source organism: uncultured Ruminococcus sp. (assembly GCA_964593825.1). Classification (GTDB taxonomy): domain Bacteria; phylum Bacillota; class Clostridia; order Oscillospirales; family CAG-272; genus UBA1740. The sequence goes on along the minus strand of CAZQII010000007.1, from coordinate 25,344 downwards.
CTCAAGCTCGGACTCGCTTAACGCGGGACCTGCACCGATCGAGCTTCCGAGCCCGACGGGCTTTACAAATATCGGAAGCCCGAGCCGCCCGCGGCACTCATCGCAGAAGCGCCCGACATCCCCGACAGAGCGCGCGAGCCACGGCAGCGTCGGTATCCCGAGTGCGGCGGCAACGGATTTTGCAAAGCTCTTGTCGGCGCACAGCGCCCCCGCAGAGGCTCCGCAGCCGACATACGGGATCCCGAGCATGTCGAAAAGCCCCTGAATGCGCCCGTCCTCGCCGTAATCCCCGTGCAGGATCGGAAAAGCCGCGTCAGCTCTTATAAAGCGGCGTCCCTTTAAAATGCCGCCCCTGCCGTCCCTCCTTGTCGGTGAAACCGGAACGGTGCGTCCGTCCCCCTTTAAGTACCAATCGCCCGAGCGGTCGATAAGGATCGGAAGCACGTCGAATCTCTCGCGGTCGAGCAGTCTCAAAACGAATTCGCCCCCGCGCAGCGAGATGTCATGCTCCGCCCCCGCACCGCCGAATATGACGGCGACTTTTTTCTTGTCTTCTTTAAAGCATTTTCGCTTTTTCAATTAAGATCACCTCAAGCGCAGTATATGCGCCGAGGGAAAAATCGGTTTTTTAATTCTTCCTCATAAGCGCCATTCGGTCAAGCCCCGAATAGTCCTTCATTATCTCGCAAGAGAGTCCTCTCTCCTCCGCTATCCGACGCAAGATCTCCCCCTGATCGTATCCTATCTCGAAGAGGATAAATCCGTTCGGCTTTATCTTATCCCGATAGAGCTCGACCGTGCGCCTGTAAAAATCGGCTCCGTCCTCCCCGCCGAGAAAGGCGATGCGCGGCTCGTGCATGATCTCCGGCGGGAGCGTTGCGTATACGGAATCCCTGACGTACGGCGGATTTGAAAGCACGGCGAATACCCCGTCGGCCACGGCGCGCTCGCGCACGTCCGCCAAAACGAAATCCACCCTGTCGCCCACACCGTTCATCGCGGCATTCTCGCGCGCAAGATCTAAGGCGGCCTCGGATATGTCCGCGGCGACAGCACTCGTGCCCTCGGTGTTCTTCAGAACCGACACCGCTATACAGCCCGAGCCGGTGCAAAGATCGGCGAATCTCTCGCCGCGCGGAATGCTCTTCACCGCGTAATCGACGAGCAGCTCCGTTTCCTGCCGCGGAACGAGGCAAGCCTCGCTCACCTTATACCGCTCTCTGTAAAAATCCGCCTGTCCGAGAATGTATGCCAGGGGCTCGCGATCCGCTCGCCTCATTACGGCGCGCTCCGTCTCTCCGTTTGCCGTCGGATCCTCGAAGATGAGCCGTGACGGTGCCATGCCCGTAAAATGTGCGAATATCAGCCGCGCGTCGAGCGCCGCATCCTCTATCCCCGCGCCGCGGAGAATTTCCGTCGCTTCCGAAAGAGTCATTGCGCCAAAGCGTCCTCCCCGTCGGTTTCCGCCTCCGTGCATGTCCCCTCGTCCTCGCAGACTCGGCATCCGTCATCCGCGCCGCTCTCGCCGACAGCTGCTACAGCCGCTCCGTCGGCATTCGCCTCGGCGTCCGTTAAGGCAGTCTCTCCGTCACCGTCGGCAGCTTCGAGCTCGGCACCGTCCTCGCGCTTAGGCTCCCATTCTCTGTTTTTGTAAAACTCCTCGAACTCGGGGAAGTCGTCGCGCAGAGCGCACTTGAGCGATATTATCGCAACCTCGAGCATATCGTCCGTCGGCTCCTTGGTCGTTATCCTCTGGACCCAAAGTCCCGGAGTTGAAAGAATGCGTGTGAATACATTGTCGTGCTTCCCCGCGAGCATGATTATTTCATACCCGAAGCCGACGATCAGGGGCAGTATCGCGAGCCTTATACCCGTGTAGGCAAAAGCCGAGAGCCCGGGGATCAGCATCTTGACGAAGAGACCCGCAATAACACCGAGAAGTATCATGAAGAACATAAAGCTCGTGCCGCATCTCGGATGAAATCTCGAATAATTTCTCGCGCTCTCGGGCGTCAGCTCCGCCCCCGCCTCAAAGCATGCGACCGACTTGTGCTCCGCGCCGTGGTACATAAACGTGCGCTTGATGTCCTTCATCAGCGAGACGAGGAGCAGATACGCGATGAAAATGATTATCTTCAGCGCCCCCTCGGCAACCGCCTCCCACGCCCCGAAATCTATAACATATTTGCCAATGAGGCTCACCAAGAAATTCGGCAGAAACATAAACAGCCCGACCGCAAGCGCAACTCCCAGCACCGTCGCGATCACCATTATCGCCGTAACGAGGGCGGAGGATCCGTTTTTCTTTCCGTCCTTGTCCGTGTCGAGGTCGAGCGCATCCGCGGAGATCTCGAGCGTCTTTACGGAAAGGATCATCATTTCAACAAAATTTATAATTCCTCTGAGAATCGGAATGTTGAGCACGCGGTTCTTCTTCCTTACAGATCTGAAGCTGCCGTCCGTCACAACGATCTCGCCGTTCTCCTTCCTGCAGGTCGTCACCGCGCGGTCGCCCGCCTTCATCATAACGCCCTCGATCACCGCCTGTCCTCCGACGCGGCCGAGGCGCGATATATCCTTTTCTCCGTTTTTGCTTTTCATATTTTAATTCCTTTGCACTGCTTTTACATATTTTTATAGCTATGGATTATATAATTATAACATACTCGCGCGCAAAAATAAACATTTTTTTGCAAAGTTCACAATTTATTCTTATTTGCAGATCCGCTTCCGTGAAAAAATCGGCACCTCCTTTCGGAAATTTTCGCCGCTCACTCTCCCGCACTTGATTTTTCCCGCCGTCTGTGATAAAATCTTATTATAAAAGCACAAAACGAAAAAGCACGGCCTCGCTCAAAGCCGCAAGGCGCCGAGCACACAGCCGATGCCGAAAGGAAAGACAATGAAAAACGCATACAGGCTCACCCCCGCGCTCCATGACTGCATCTGGGGCGGAACACGCCTCACCTCATACGGAAAGGTGACCGAGTCCGCAAATCTCGGCGAATCGTGGGAGCTCTCGTTCGTTCCCGACTCGCAGTCGCTCGTCGACGGCGTCGCGGTGGGCGAAAGGTTCGGCCGCTCCGCCTGGGGTGAAAAATGCAAAAGCTTCGAAAGCTTCCCCGTTCTTACGAAATTCATAGACGCAAACGACAAGCTGTCCGTTCAGGTCCACCCGTCCGACGAATACGCGCTGGAGCACGAGGGTCAATACGGCAAAACGGAGATGTGGTATATCGTCGAGGCCGAGGAGGGCGCGGGGATATACATGGGGCTCAAGGAGAGCTGCACGGCAGAGCGCTTCACCCGCGCGGTGGAGGACGGCACGGTGGAGGAGCTTCTTGAATTTAAAAAAGTGAAGCCGTCCGACGTGTTCTTCATCCCCTCCGGCACGGTCCACGCGATAGGAAAGGGCGTCCTGCTCTTCGAGATACAGCAAAACAGCACCCTCACATACAGACTGTACGATTACATGCGCCGCGACAAAAACGGCAACCTGCGTGAATTGCATACCGAAAAGGCCATGAGGGTCGCAAGCCTCGGGAAATATATCGGCGAGCCCGCCCCCTCCGACGACCCGACCGTCATAGGCAGCTGCTCCTACTTTACGGCAAGACTGCACCGCCTGCGCTCCGAGTCGCTCGCTCTTGTGCCGAACGGCTCCTTTATATCCTTCACCTGCGTGTCCGGCAGCGGCACCGCCGACGGCGAGCCCTTCTCCCGCGGCGACAGCTTTTTCATCCCCGCGGATGCGGGGCGTGTCGAGATTTTCGGCGACTGCGATATAATTTCCGTCCGCCTTTAAGCACCCTTCTCCTCCTTTTTCGCAAAATTCGGAACAAGCGGAATAATATTCTGACCCTCGGAAAATAATATATTCGTAAAAGCGAAAAGGAGGATACAAAATGACGCTTACACAAAAAGAAACTTCTCTTTTGAACGACTTAAAATCTCAGGAGCAGCTCTGCATCGACAAATACACCTACTACGAATCCGAGGCGTGCGACATGAACCTCAAGGGCATCTTCTCATCCATCAAGGCGACGGAGATGTCGCACCTCTCGACCGTGAACCGCATCCTGAACGGCGAGGAGGTCAAGATGCCCGACGAATCCCCCGCCGCAAAGCGGGCGCAGTGCCCCGCCTCCTCCTGCCCCGAGAGCGGTAAAAAGCACGATGCATACCTCTGCCGCGACGCACTCGCAACGGAAAAGCATGTTTCATCCCTCTATAACGTAAGCATATTCGAGTTTTCCTCGCCGACCCTCAGGGACACCCTCGCCCACATTCAAAAGGAGGAGCAGAATCACGGCGAGATCCTCTACTCCTACATGTCCGCCAACAATATGTACGGCGGCTGACGGAATTAAAAAGAAAAGCAAAAAAAGCAAGACCTTGCCTCGGCTGCGGTAAAGACAGCCGAGGCAAGGTCTCTTTGTCGAAGCGGGGGCGCACCCCGCTTCATTTGCCTTAAAATCACGGAAAAACGCCGAACGGCGGCACCCGTGTTAATTTTCAAAGTCCTTTTTATACTTAATAGAACCGTTGTCGATAATGCAAAAATCGTCGCACGAAACTATGTAATGCGACAGAAATTCGATCCCCACCGAATCAAACAGGTGCTTTACGGAGACCGTTGCCGCGATATCGTCGCGCGAGGGCGTGACACCGCTGCTCGGATGGTTGTGCACGAGTGCGACAGCGGATGCCTCATGGCGCTTTGCGATCTCCAATATGCGCCGCGGAGGAAGATTTGACGTGTCGACCGTACCCTCGGAGACGAACTCGCACGACCTTGCCCGTCCGCGCGAATCGAACAGCATTATATAGACCTTTTCAAACGGCTCGTAGCCTATAAGATCCGTGAAATACTCGGCGATCTCCCTCTCCGAGTGCACCGCCCCGAAGGTAAAGCGGCTGACGCGCTGCCTTATGAAAAGCGCAAAGAACAGCTTCAGAAAATGCACCTCAGCCTCGGATTCGATTATTTCCTTTAAAACATAGGAATCCGCATAAAAGATGTCGCATATGCGCATGAATCTGCAGGTGAGCTCGGACGCCAGGCGCTCCGCTCGCTCGCGCTTCACGATAAGGGAGAATATGTCCGCGATCAGGGACAGCTTATCCTCCTCGGTGCCCGATCCGTCCTCAAGATAATAGAAGACGTTCCGCTCATGCCGCTTTTGCTTGTCCCCCTGATTCAGCCGCAGGCGTCCGTCCGTGTTCATAATGCTTATGTACTCGCCCCCGCACACGATGTAATGCTCGAGCAGGGATATTCCCGCGGCGGCGAGCTCCGCGTCGATCAGTGCGTTGCTCACCCTGTCCGCCTGAGTCGGAAAGAGGGGTCCGTACGGATGATTGTGCGCGATAATGACATTCGTAGCATGCGTCGCCATCGCCGCATCTATGAACGGGCGACTTTGAACCGCGCCGGAGCCGAAATCGAGACTGTAGGGCTCGGTGAGCGCGAGCATGCGCATGTCCGAATCGAGCATGACGGCAACCGTCCTTTGTCCCGCCGCACCGCCGTCGGACGGAAGGGACGCAAAGTAATTGACAAAGAAGTCGCCCGCCCCGGTCTCGGTTATCTTCCTCTCCCCGGAGAAGAGCATGTTGCTGTCGTTTATGCGCTTGTATATATCGAAGATGCCTACAATGAAGTCAGCGGTCCGCTCGCCTATGCCCTCAACCTCGAGCAGCTCAGCGCGCCCCGCCCTTGCGATACCGTCCGGCGTCTGAAATCTCTTCATGAGCCTGCGTGAGACAGGATTGGTGTCCTTGTACGGTATCACGTAGTACAGGATCATCTCTATCAGCTCGTATGTCGCAAAGACTCTTTCGCCGTACGTCTTGAATTTTTCTCTCATTCTTTCACGGTGTCCGTCGTGAATGCCGGGATCCGACTCGAACGCGGAGATATTATTTTTCGGGTCTGACAAGCCTTGCTCCTCCGCGGCGAAGCTCGGGTGAGATCTCGGGCATAAAGCCGCTCGGCTTTTTTACCCTGAGCATATTGATCCTCATCCCCTGCGCGGAAAAATTAGTTTCGTATTCCGTCATGACATTTCCGTCATTCCATTCCGATGCGTGGAGATCGCGCGTTACGACCTCCGGCTCAAGACCGATAGCTGCTATTTCGTCGAGAGAAAAATCAAAAAGACCCACATTATCCGTCTTGAATGTTAACGTCCCGCCATCCTTAAGAAGGTTGAAATATACCGCGAGATACCTCCTGTGCGTGAGGCGCCTCTTGGCATAGCCCTTCTTCGACCACGGATCCGAAAAGTTTAAGAAGATCGCGTCCGCCGTGCACGGCGCAAATATATCCGTCAGTCGGTCCGCGCTCTCCGTGATGAACTTCAAATTCCGAACGCCGCCCTCGACATATGCCTGCGCCCTCTCCGCGGCGAGCAGGACACAGTCGGTCACGCGCTCCATGGCAAAGTACGATGCGTCGGGATTTCTTATTGCCGTCTCGCAGGCGAAGGCACCCTTACCCGCGCCTATTTCAAGCATGACGGGAGCACCCGTGTTGTGAAAAACGGCATCCGACGGCTCCTCCATCGGCTCGCCCTCATGCTTATATATAAACTCCGCGACCGCGCCGAGGCGCACATCGGAATTCTTCTTTTTTCTCATTCTCATATTATTCGTTCTCGTTTCTGCTGAATTCCGCAAGGCGCAAATCGGGGTTGTCCTCGAGCACCCAGCGTATCGCCCATTCACTCGTAAAGATGAGCAGATTTCTGCCCTTGAAGTCCTGCACCCATTTCGTGTCGTGCGACAGGCGCAGCGTCTTGGGGTCAAGCCCCTCGTTTTCTATCCATCTTATCTGCTGATAAGGAAGCGCACTGCGCCTCAGGTCACAGCCGTACTCATTCTTCAGCCTGTATTCGAGCACCTCGAACTGCAAAACGCCGACAACGCCGACGATCACGCGCTCAAGACCGGAGTTCGGCTCGAAGAATATCTGTATCGCACCCTCTTGGGCGATCTGGTTCATTCCCTTGGCGAACTGCTTTCTCTTCATCGAGTCGACCTGCTCGACCATTGCGAAATGCTCCGGCGCAAATGTGGGTATCCCCTCGAATCTCACCTTGCTTCCGCGCTCGCACACCGTGTCGCCTATCGCGAAGATGCCGGGGTCGAACACGCCTATGATATCCCCCGCGTAAGCCTCGTCGACGACCTCCCTCTCCGACGCCATCATCTGCTGCGGCTGGGAGAGCCTGAACGACTTTTCGCCCTGAACGTGATAGTACTCTCGCCCGCGCTCAAACCTACCCGAGCATATGCGCATGAAGGCTATTCTGTCGCGGTGCGCCTTATTCATATTTGCCTGGATCTTGAATACAAACGCGCTGAAGCCGCTGTCATACGGGTCGACCGTTCCGTCCTTCGTCGACCGCGGGAGCGGAGATGTCGTCATCTTTAAGAAGTGCTCGAGAAACGGCTCGATGCCGAAATTGTTGAGTGCCGAGCCGAAGAACACGGGCGAGAGCCTTCCGTGCCTCACCGCATCGATGTCAAAATCGACGCCCGCCCCCTCAAGCAGCTCCACCTGCTCGCAAAGCTCCTCGCGCATTTTCTCGCCTATGAGCTCATCAAGCCTCGCCGTGTCGCTTATGTCGCAGTCCTCGCCGTGGATCCTGTCGCGCCCTCGGTGCGAATCGCCGAAGGAGAGTATCGCATGCTTGTCCCTGTCGTAAACGCCCTTGAACTTCTGTCCGCATCCTATCGGCCAGTTCATGGGATAGGTCGCGATCCCGAACTCGTGCTCAAGCTCGTCGAGCAGATCAAAGGGATCACGCGCCTCTCTGTCCATCTTGTTTATAAACGTAAAAATAGGAATGTCGCGCATCGCACAGACCTTAAACAGCTTTCTTGTCTGCGGCTCTATACCCTTTGCGGCATCAATGACCATCACCGCGGAGTCCGCCGCCATGAGCGTCCTGTACGTATCCTCGGAGAAGTCCTGGTGTCCCGGGGTATCGAGAATATTTATGCAGTATCCCTCGTATTCGAACTGAAGAACAGAGGACGTTATCGAAATACCTCTCTGCTTTTCAAGCTCCATCCAGTCCGACACCGCGTGCTTGTCGTTCTGCTTTCCCTTTACGGAGCCGGCGGACTGTATAGCCCCGCCGTAAAGCAGAAATTTCTCCGTCAGTGTCGTTTTTCCCGCATCGGGGTGCGAGATAATGGCAAATGTGCGCCGTCTTGCTATTTCCGTTTTTAAATCAGTCACGTTGAAAATCCTTTTTTACCTGTTATTATTTATTAATTTTAACATAAACCCTTAAATTTGTCAATAAGCGCGCCGCCGCTCAAAATCCGCTGATAGGCAGATCCTCATTGTCCGTGCCGCGCTCGATCGACCTTATAACGACATAATAGCTCACAGTCTCATTGACCCTGACGAGCACGCGGTCGCCGACGTGCCTGCCCATTATCGCCTGACCGAGGGGCGACTCCTTGCTCACAAAGCCGAGGAGCGCATTCTGCCTCAGAGTCGTCACGAGCTGGATCTTCTTTTCCGCTCCGAGCTTCTCGTTATATATCACGACATTGTCGAACAGACCGATCGCACCGTCCTCCTTGTCTATATCGATCACCTTCGCCGTTCTTATCATGCTCTCGAGATATCTTATTCTGCTCTCGTTCTTCCGCTTCGCCCGCTTGGCCTCCTTGTATTCCGCATTCTCGGAGAGGTCGCCGTACTCCCTCGTGCGCTTGAGCTCCTCGCCGAGCTTCGGCGCGAGAGTCACCTTGCGATAATTTATCTCCTCCTCTATCTTCTTTATATCGACCGCCGTAAGCTCATCGTACATATCATTTTCCTCAAAAAGGGCGGAGGGCGTGTCAAAAATATCGCCCCGATACCGCCGCTTGCTTCTCTCTTTTATTCGAATTTGCTGTCGCGCCGCATGTGAGGGCGGCCGACATTTTATCCCGCCGATAAAAATGACGGGGCGCGCCCGTCATTTTAATTATTTTTCCGCCGTCACAAGGGCGAGCGTGTCGCGCGCTATTGCCAGCTCCTCGTTTGTCGGGATCACGAGCACCCTGATTTTCGAGTCGGGCGTCGATATATCGATCTCCTCGCCGCGCACGGCGTTCTTTGCCTCGTCTATCTCCACGCCGAGGAATTTGAGCCTCTCGCAGACCTCTGTTCTGTAGAGCGCAGTGTTCTCTCCTATTCCGCCGGTGAAGACTATCGCGTCAGTACCGCCCATCACCGCAATGTATCCGCCGATGATCTTCGTGAGCTGATGGACATACATGTTCTTCACGAGCATGCAGCGCTCGTTTTCATCCTTCAGCCGTAAGACCTCTTGGTTGTCGCTCGAAACACCGGAAACGCCGAGCATGCCCGAGCTCTTGTTGAGCATTTTATCTATATCGTCAGCCGTCTTGAGCTCGCCCTTGCGCATGAGGAACGGGATTATCGCGGGGTCTATATTTCCCGAGCGCGTGCCCATCATTATTCCCTCCAGAGGTGTGACGCCCATAGACGTGTCGAAGCATTTTCCTCCCTTGACCGCGGCAAGCGACGCACCGTTGCCGAGATGGCAGGTGACGACGTTGACATCCTGCGGCCTCTTGCCGAGCATTGCCGCGGCCCTGGCGCTGACAAATCTGTGCGACGTGCCGTGGAAGCCGTAGCGGCGGACTCCGTACTTCTCGTAATATTCATAGGGCAGAGCGTACATATACGCGTAGTCCGGCATCGTCTGGTGGAAGCCCGTGTCAAAAACGACGACCTGCGGCACCTTCATGATCTTCTCACACTCGATTATGCCCTTAAGATGCGCCGGGTTGTGCAGCGGTGCAAGATCCGCGCACTCCGCGATCCCCTTTTTCACATCCTCCGTGACTATAACGGCCTTCGAGAATTTATCTCCGCCGTGCACGACCCTGTGTCCTACCGCACCGATCTCCGCAACATCGGAGATGACTCCGCGCTCCCTGTCGACAAGAGTGTCAAGCACGAGCTGAAATGCCTCCGCGTGCGTCGGCATCGACGGCTCGCATACGAGATCCTCCCTGCCCGGTACCTTATATTTAAATCTTGATTTTCCGCCTATCTCCTCGCATATTCCCTTTGCGAGCACCTGCTCGTTCTCCATATCTATAAGCTGGAATTTGAGCGACGAGCTACCCGCATTGATGACCAAAATCTTCATTTCAAAAGCCCTTTCAGTTTAATGATTCGAAAGCAATTTGCACATTGCTTTTATTATTCTAACATTTTTTGCTGAATTTTTCAATAGCTTTTAATTATTTTATTATAAATAAAAGCGCGGAGCCGTAAAAAATCGGATCCGCGCCGCGACCGAACGGCCCGCCATGCGGGCCGTCAAGCCGTTTCTTTTGTAAAAATGTCAACCTTGGTTGTCGGATGTGACATAAAGTCCCCCGTCGCCGTAATCCACGGTGAGGGTGGTGTCAGGCGCCACATCGTCCGCGATGATCTTGCGCGCAACGAGCGTTTCGATATTCGAGGACATAAAGCGCTTCAGCGGACGCGCACCGTAGAGCGGATCGTATGCCGAGCGGGCGACATAGTCCTTCGTGCGCTCCGTCAGCTTTATCCTGATCCTCATATCCGCGAGGCGATCCTCGAGCGAGGCGGCGGCAAGATCGACGATCGAGCGCACATTCTCCTCTGTCAGAGGCTTGAAGAATATTATATCGTCGAGACGGTTCAGAAATTCGGGACGGAAATGCTGCTTCAGCAGGGTCGAAACACCACCCCGTGTCGAATCTTTGATCTCTCCGTTCTCGATTCCGTCAAGTATCAGCTCCGAGCCTATATTGCTCGTCATGATTATTACCGTGTTCTTGAAATCCACCGTTCTGCCGTGGCTGTCCGTGATCCTTCCGTCATCGAGAACCTGGAGCAGTATATTAAAGACATCCGGGTGCGCCTTCTCTATCTCATCGAACAGCACTATGCTGTACGGCCGTCTCCTTACCGCCTCGGAGAGCTGACCGCCCTCGTCGTAGCCCACATAGCCGGGAGGGGCACCGATGAGGCGCGCGGTGGAATGCTTCTCCATATATTCGGACATATCTATCCTGATCATCGATTTTTCATCGTCGAACAGCGCCTCTGCGAGTGCCTTTGCCAGCTCGGTCTTTCCGACACCGGTGGGACCCAGGAACATGAACGAGCCTATCGGACGGCGCGGATCTCTTATACCCGCGCGCGAGCGGATGATTGCATCCGCGACCTTGTCGACCGCCTCGTTTTGACCTATGACCCTCTTGTGCAGGATCCCGCTCATCCCGAGGAGCTTTTCGCGCTCGCCCTCGAGCAGCTTTGCAATAGGTATGCCCGTCCACCTCGAGACGGTCTTTGCGATCTCCTCCTCGCCGACCGAGGAGCGCAGCAGGCTGTCGCGCTTGAGCGCCGAGCTCTCCTTTTCCGCCTCCTCGAGCTCGCGTCTTAAGCTCGGGAGCTTGCCGTACTTGAGCTCCGCCGCAAGATTAAGGTCGTACGCGTTCTCCGCCTCCTCTATCTTCGCGCTCACGGATTCTATCTCCTCGCGCAGGCGCCGCGTTTTGTTTATCGCTTCCCTGTCGTTGTCGAGCTTTGCCTTCATGTGGGCGAATTTCTCCCTCTCCTCGGCAAGCTCGCCCTTTATCTTTTCCTTTCTTTCCTCGGAGAGCTTATCCGTTTCCTTGGAGAGCGCCGCCTCCTCTATCTCCAGCTGCATTATATGGCGCGATATGTCGTCCATTTCCGTCGGCATGGAGTTCATCTCCGTTTTTATAAGCGCACAGGCCTCGTCCACGAGGTCTATGGCCTTGTCCGGCAGAAATCTGTCCGAAATATACCGTGCGGAGAGCGTCGCCGCGCTTATAAGTGCGGCATCGTGGATCTTCACGCCGTGATAGACCTCGTACCTGTCCTTGAGTCCGCGCAGGATCGCCACCGTGTCCTCCACCGAGGGCTCGGGCACCTTCACCGGCTGGAATCTGCGCTCCAGGGCCGCATCCTTCTCGATATACATGCGATACTCGTTCAGCGTCGTTGCTCCGATGCAGTGCAGCTCGCCCCGCGCCAGCATGGGCTTCAGCAAATTGCCCGCATCCATGGCACCGTCCGTCTTTCCCGCGCCGACTATGGTGTGCAGCTCATCTATAAAGAGTATGATCCGCCCGTCGCTCGCCTTTATCTCGGAGAGCACGGCCTTGAGTCGCTCCTCGACCTCGCCCCTGTACTTCGCACCCGCGACGAGGGCACCCATGTCGAGAGAAAACACGCTTCTGTCCTTTAAATTGTCAGGAATGTCTCCCTTCACTATCCTTGCGGCGAGGCCCTCGGCGATGGCGGTCTTTCCGACGCCCGGCTCACCTATCAGGCAGGGATTGTTCTTCGTTTTGCGCGAGAGGATACGTATCACGTTCCTTATCTCCTCATCGCGCCCGATGACGGGGTCGAGCTTATGCGCTCTTGCAAGCTCGACAAGATCCGAGCCGTATTTCTTCAGGACATTGTAAGTCTCCTCGGGGTTCTCGCTGCTTGCATGCGAGCTGCCGCGCACCTTAGCGCAGGCCTCGGAGAATTTCTTTGCACCGATGCCCATGCCGTCAAGGAGCTCCTTGAGCTTTCCCGTGCACTTATTTATTATTCCGAGCATCAGATGCTCCACGGACAGATAGTCGTCCGACATTTTCCCGCGCTCCGCGTCCGCCTGCTCCAGCACCCTGTTCGCCTCTGCGGAGAGGTAAACGCTCGCATCGCCGCCGACATGCGGCAATGCCTCTATTATGCGCTTCGCACCCGCGGCAAGCTCCTCACGGCTTTTGCCGAGCGTGCTTAATATCTCCCCGACAAAGCCGTCGGCATCCTCGGTAAGAGCCAGAAGGATGTGCACCGGCTCGACCGACGCGGACGAATACTCCCTCGCAAGCTCCGCCGCCCTGTTTAAAGCAGCGGCCGCATTTTTCGTAAATCTTTCGGCATTCATAATTCAACTCTCCTTTCACTTATGAATATCTTGCACTTGGCTTTCGTTTCTGCTTATAGTTTACTCGCAATTTGTGAACTGACAAAGTGCAAAATATGTATTTTGTGTAAACATTAGCAGTCTGATGCCAGGAGTGCTAAAACTGTGTCTGCTTGATTTGTTCATAAAAAAGTTGTACAATATAATTAAAACGATTTATTCCGCGAGGCACAAAATGTCAAAAAGCAAGAAGAAAAAGCACTCCCACGCTCCGCAGAGCACCCGCCTGGCAAGGAGCGCGCCGCCCCTTACGCTCAGGGAAAAGAAAAAGCAGCTGATCCGCGAGAGGATACATTCCGACACGGCATGTGCGCGAGGCATGCGCGCGGCGGGTCGCACCGTCGCGGCGATCATGATCATGCGTGTCGCACTGCTGATATACGAGATCGCATACTACTCCGCGATCGGAGAGAAGATAAATATCATCTCGTGCATTCTACTCCTGCCCCTGATCGTCCTGCTCCTCATGGCGCATGACGGAAACAAGCCACTCATAGGCATCCCCGCCGTGAGCGCCGTCGCACGCCTGATCTACCTTTTCGCGTCGGTATATCCGTCGATCGGAGAAATTCGCGGAGCCATTGTCTTCGTCACGGTCTGTGCGGCGGTAATGGCGGCACAGTTTATTTTGTCTGTCGTGATGCTTTATATGCCGTCGGTCGACATTTATTGCAAGGAAATGCAAAAGATCAATCTCGAGCTCCGTTCACACATAATAACAAAAAGATAAAAAAAGAGAGAACGCGGCGCTGTGCATAAGGTCTGTTTCTAACCGACCTTATGCATTTGCTCTTTGTTCTCTCTTTTTATTTTTACCGAGCCTTGTTTACGGCATCTATGAAGCGGAGGAATGCCGCCCTGCCCTCCTCGGTGTCCTTATAAACGCCCGCATCCTTTAAGACGCGCACGAAGGTCTTTCCGATCTCGGTCTTTATGATGCCGTCCGCATTCTCCGGCGTCAGCGAATAATTGTCCTTGAAGGCCTCGAACCACGCCTTGTGCTTCGCTATGGATTCGACCTCGGCAAAATCCTTTCCCTCCGCTATGGCGCGCTTCATGTCGTCTATCTCGCCCTTGAGTCTGGCGGGAAGAACGGCGAGACCCATGACCTCGATGAGGCCGATGTTTTCCTTCTTTATATTATGGTGCTCCGCATGCGGATGATAGAGGCCGAGCGGATGCTCCTCGGTCGTGATGTTGTTGCGCAGGACGAGATCGAGCTCGAAGTCCGCGCCCCTCTTGCGTGCTATGGGCGTTATCGTGTTGTGCGGCGTTCCGTCCGTCTCAGCATAAACAAAGGCCGCCTCGTCCGTGTATGCGCGCCAGCTCGTAAGTATCCTGTCCGCCAGCTCCACGAGCCGATCCGCATCGGCACAGCTGAGCCTGATGACCGACATCGGCCACTTTACTATTCCCGCCTTCACGTCCTCGAAGCCCGAGAATACTATCGGAGTGTCGATTCCCGCGCTCTCCATCGCAAATGTGTAGCGCCCGCCCTGCATATGGTCGTGGGACAGGATGGAGCCGCCGACAATGGGCAGATCCGCATTCGAGCCTATGAAATAGTGCGGGAAGTGAGAAACGAAGCACAGGAGCTTTTCAAAGCTCGTGCGGTCTATCTTCATCGGCGTATGCTCGGAGGAAAGCGCGATGCAGTGCTCGTTGTAATAAACGTACGGAGAATACTGAAGGAACCACGGCACGCCCGCCATGTCGAACGGGATCTGGCGCAGATTCTGTCTCGCCGGCTTCGACAGCGTTCCCGCATAGCCCTCGTTCTCGTGGCAGAGCAGGCACTTCGGATATCCCGACTGCGGCATGAGCTTTGCGGCGGCGATCGCCTTCGGATCCTTCTCCGGCTTTGAGAGGTTGACCGTTATATCGATCTCTCCGTACTCGGAGGAAACTCTCCATTTCAGATCCTTCGCGATCCTGTCGCGCCTTATATAATTCGAATCACAGCACAGCTTGTAAAAATAGTCCGTCGCCGCCTCGGGAGAGGTCTCATAGAGGTTGTAGAACTCGGAGATCACCTCCGACGGCCTCGCCGTCAGCGCACCCATGAGCTTCGTGTCGAAAAGATCGCGGTAAACCACCGTGTTCGACTCGAACAGCCCCTTCTCGAACGCCGCGTCGAGCAGATCGCCGAGTATCTCGTTGAGCGGTCTTTTCTCACTCGGAAGCTCCGTGCACTCGATGTCGGACATTCCCATTATCTCCATTATACGACCCGTCGCATATGCCCTGTCCTCCTCCTTGATAAGAGTAGACTCTATTCCGTATTCCACAAGCTCGGCTACCGCCGTGTCCGTTTTTCTGTTCATATTATTTTTCTCCGTTTTATGTTCTTGAATTAACTTGAATTGAAATGAAATTTTATCGGGGCGCTCCGTTCTTTCCCGCGGACACCCCGATAATTATTTGCTCTTACGCGCCTCTTTTTACGTGGATGTAGTTGGTCATGTCAACGCTTGACTGATCGAGCCATGCAGGGTCAAAGCCCGCGTGCTCGTAAGCCGCACCTATCTCCACCGTACCGAGCGCCGTGCAGCCGTCAAATACATTGTATCCGACCTTGGTCACGCTGCTCGGAATGCGCATCCGTTCAAGTGACGTGCAGCCGCAGAAGGCATAGCTGCCGATGCTTGTCAGCATATCGGTGAGCTCAAGCGATACAAGCGAGGTACAGCCGTAGAAGGCATATACTCCTATGCTCTCGAGTCCTCCGGTGACAAGGGAGGTCAAGGCCGTACAGCCGGCAAACGCGCCGGATGTCGCATAATAGCTGTTTCCGTCATCGATGACCGTAACGCCGGGCGCGGAAACGGAGGTCAGCGCCGTGCACTCCGCAAATGTTCCCATCGCGATCCTCGTTACCCCGGAGGGCAATGACACGGACGTGAGCGCCGTACAGCCGACGAAGGCACCCGAGCCGATCTGTATGACCGTTTGCGGGATGCTCACCGCTGTCAGAGACCTGCAACCGTAAAACGCGCTTGCGTGGATGTATTTCGTTCCGTCCTTGACCGTGTAGGACGTAATCGTCTTGTCCGCCGCCTCTACAAGGACGAGATAGGGGTTCTCCGCGTTTCCGAGGTAAAGAACGCCGCCGTCCGTCGTGTATTCATAATCGTCGCAGCCGTAGAACGCATTGGCAAGGCCGTCGGGCTCTCCGCCGAACTCCGCCTTCGTAAGCGCCGCGCAATTGTAAAATGCCGAAAGTCCGACCGTCTCGAGTCCGTCGGGGAGCACGATGCTTTTGAGCTTCTCGCAGTCGTAGAACGCATAATCGGGCAATGCCGTAAGCACGCTCGGAATATTTACCGAGGTGAGCGCCTTGCATCCGTAAAACGCACCGTTCATCATCACGCTCACCGTGCTCGGTATCTCGATCGATGCAAGTGCCGTGCACTTGCCGAAGGCGTAGCTGCCGATGACCTTAAGTCCGCTCGGAAGTGCCGCCGCTTTGAGCGTCGAGGCGTAATAAAACGCACCCGAGGCAATTACCCTTGTATCCGCATGGAGCGTTATCTCCGTCGCGGAGGTATCCTTAAGGCCGACGAAGATCATGTACGGATTCTCCGCCGTTCCCGCATAAAGGCCGCCCTCGTATTCCGTGTATGTGAAGGACGAGCCGAGTGCCTTATGAAAGCTGTCCAAGGTATCATAGCCCGAGAACAGCGTCTCCTCGCTTATATATCCGAGATCCGTGAGCGTCTCCGGCAGCTCCGCGAGGGTCAGCCTCGTGCATCCGTCGAACGCGCCGTCCGCAATGCTTGCAAGTCCGCTCGGAAGCGTGAGCGATTCAAGCGCCTCGCAGTTATAAAACGCATCGGTTCCTATACTCTTTACGGTCGCGGGAATAATGTTTTCGTTATTGCTTCCGCCGTTGTTGATATAGATGTTTTTAAGCTTCTTGCATGCGCTGAATGCGTAGCTCGGTATGCCCGTAAGATTTTCGGGGAGCGTCACAGACACGAGGGACGAGCCGCGGAACACGCTCTCTCCGAGCGCCGTAACGCTGTTGGGGATGACCGCCGCCGTCAGTGCCGTGCACATACCGAACGCACCTGCTCCGATGCTCTTGAGCGTGTCCGTCACGGGGATCGTCTGAAGCGCCGTGCAGCCATAGAAGGAATAATCACCGTACGAGCTTATCGCATTTGAAAGGCTGACGACGACGAGCTTCGTGCAATTCTCGAGCACCGCGGTCGGCAGATATGTTATCGGAGCCTCCGCGTCTATGCTGAAGACCGTCATGCCGCCGCATCCGGAGAACGCACCGTTGCCGAGATCGCACAGCGTCTTGGGGAGATTGACCATTCCGAGACCCGTGCACTCCTTGAAGGCGTACGCGCCGATGTGCTTTATATTGCTGTCCGCAAGCGAGAGCTCGATCTCCGCCTTGCTCGACGCAAAGCAGGACTGAAATGCATAAGAATCTATCGACTCGAGCTTCGACGGGAATGTCGGCATATTGAGCGATGTGCAGCCGGAGAAGGCATACTTGCCTATTCTCGTGACGGTGTCTGGAATGTTGAGCGCTATTATACCCGTGTCCTTAAACATTCCGTCGCTGACCTCCGTCATCGCGTAGGGCAAGGTCACGTTGAGCAGCGACTTACAGCTCGCGAAGGCATAAGCTCCGATGCTCGGATCCGCACCGCTGAATGCCACGGTTGTAAGCTTTTCGCAGGAATAGAACGCATAGTCACCGATATACTCCGTGCCGGGCAGGATCGTGATCTGTGCCAGCTCCTTGCACATTGCAAAGGCGCCGACGCCGATCTGCTTTACATTGTCGGTAATTATGACGTAATTCATATACTCGAGCTCACCGAATGCATAATCGTAAATTATCTTTGTACTCGCCTCGGTCTGATATGCGGTGAGCTGCTCATCGTTTCTCACCGTGACGAGCACGAGATACGGGTTGCCCGAGTTTCCGAGATATTTTCCGTTGTTGTACTCGGTGAATCCGAGGCTCTCACAGCCGGAGAAGGCTCCCGCACCGATGTACTCGACCGTGTCCGGGATTGAGATCGACGTAAGCTTCGCGCAGCCTGCGAATCCGCCCTTGGCTATCGCAACGACAGGAATGCCGTCTATTTCATCCGGTATCGTCACCGTCGTGACAGCCTTGTCCGTCATCTTTATCTCATATCCGCCGAGCTCGGCATTGTATACGTAGGTGATACCCTCCGGAACGTCTTCCTTGTCCCTGAAGACGAAGAACCAAAGAGAGAAAGCTATCGCCGCCACGGCCAGCACGGCTATCGCACAGATGATGACGGCCTTTTTCTTATTTCCGCTCTTTCTGCCGGCCGCCTTGTCCTTCCCCTGCGAATGCAGGTCCTTCTTAGACGTGCCCTTGCTGCGTTCTATTTGAGATGCGCGCGCCGCCGCGGCGCGGCGCTCCTTCGATGTTTTCTTTGCCATATTTACCTTCCGAATGTAAAGAGGACGCGCACCGCTTTTCGTGCGTGTACTCTTTTTACTTTATTTGTAATTATACCACACCTTTATATTTCTTGTCAATGACTCTTGCGATAAATTCACTTATAATTTATATTTAATAAATCAGCCCGCGCATAAAAAGAAAAATATCCGCCCCCGCCGACACGCGAGGAAACGGATATTTCCCGGAAACACTTTTATGAAATCGTTAGGAGCGCTTATTTATTTTGCGCATCCGCCTGTGCGCCGCAATTACCGTGGCATTTGCCCGCCATTGCACAGCCGGAGCACCCGGAGCACCCGGAGCAGGAGGATCCTCCCTTCCGTCTCGACTTTACAAGCGAGTACACAAGCAATGCCACAAACGCCACGACCGCCGCGAGAATACATACAGACGGCAAATTACGTGCGATCCAATCCATTATGAAGACCCTCCTCTTCGCAGTTTAAAGTATAATCTGTGATTTATTTTGTCAGCACCTTGGAATTGAGCTTTGTCGCTTCCTTATAGGGCTTGAACAGCATGTAGGCAACAAACGCGATGATCGCCGCGGAGATTATAAGACCGATGACCGGTCCCGCAGTGAGCGTGCTGTTCGCAACGCCGACGCAGAAGCTGCCGATCTGATAAATACAGAACGAAACCGCATATGCGAGCGTGCACTGATAGCCTATCGCAAAGAATGTCCACTTCGTGCTGTTCATCTCGCGCTTTATGGCGCCGATTGCCGCAAAGCAGGGCGCGCAAAGCAGGTTGAACACAAGGAAGGAGAATGCAGCGAGCTTCGTCATGTCGATGAAGTCGAGAACGCCGAGCACCGCAACGACCTCTTCCTTCGCAACAAGTCCCATGACTGTTGCCACAGCCGTCTCAAGTCCCTCGAAGCCGAGAGGAATGAAGATCCAGCCTATAGCGGCACCGAGACCGCCGAGTATACTGTCCGCGAGCTCCATTTCGGCGTCGAAGACGTACTTGCCGTCCACAAATCCGACGCAAGAGCCGAGCCAGATGAGTATGGTCGAAAGGAGAATGATCGTTCCAGCCTTCTTTATGAAGGACCAGCCGCGCTCCCACATCGAGCGGAGCACGTTTCCGACCGTGGGCATGTGATATGCCGGGAGCTCCATTACAAACGGAGCGGGCTCACCTGCAAACATCTTTGTCTTTTTAAGAATGATACCGGAGACTATGATCGCCGCCATGCCTATAAAATATGCCGAGGGGGCGACCCACCACGCGTCGTTGAAGAGTGCGCCGGCGATCAGTGCTATGATCGGCACCTTTGCTCCGCAAGGGATGAACGTCGTGGTCATTACCGTCATGCGGCGGTCACGCTCGTTCTCTATCGTGCGCGATGCCATGATTCCGGGAACGCCGCAGCCCGTGCCGATGAGCATGGGGATGAACGACTTACCCGACAGACCGAACTTTCTGAATATCCTGTCCATTACGAACGCTATACGCGACATGTATCCGCACGACTCAAGGAATGCGAGCAATATGAACAGCACGAGTATCTGGGGAACGAAGCCTATGACAGCTCCGACGCCTCCGATTATACCGTCGACAATGAGTCCCTCAAGCCAATCCCAGCAGTTGAGCGCCTCAAGTCCCGATGCCACGGCAACGCCGATGCCGGGGATCCATGCACCGAATTCCGAATTCTCCGGTGCGCCCTCCATTGCACCCTCGAGCCATGCGTCAAGGTATACGGGCTCTCCGCCGTCATCGATCTCGTCCGTAATTATCTGTGCGCCGTAGGAGCCTATCGCCTCCTCAAGAGCGCCGAAATCGCCGTCCTCAAGAGCATCCTTTATCTCGTTCATGCCCTTGATGTCCGCGCCGGACTTCTCAGCCGCATCGACGTAAAACTCAACACGGGTCATGATGTCGTTCGCTTCGACGTATGCGTCAACGGCTTCCTCGTACTTTCCTCTGCCTATGCCGAGGAAATACCATCCGTCACCGAAGAGTCCGTCGTTCGTAAAGTCGGTGACCCACGTGCCGACCGTCGTCACGGAGATGAAATAAACTATAAACATTATCGCCGCAAATATGGGCAGCGCGGCAAAGCGGTTGGTGACCACCTTATCGATTTTGTCCGAGACCGTGAGCTTTCCGGCCTGCTTCTTCTTGTATATGCCCTTGAGAATATTGGCTATGTAAACGTAGCGCTCGTTGGTGATGATGCTCTCCGCATCGTCGTCGAGCTCGGTCTCCGCCGCCTGAATGTCCTCCTCTATGTGCGCGAGAATCTCCTTCGAAATGCCGAGCTGCTCGAGCACCTTGTCGTCGCGCTCGAATATCTTTATCGCGTACCATCTCTGCTGCTCGGAGGGGAGATTGTGCAGGCATGCCTCCTCTATGTGTGCCAGCGCGTGCTCTACCGTGCCGGAGAACGAGTGCGAGGGCACCGTTTTCGCTCCGCCCGCGGCAACGATCGCCGCCTCTGCAGCCTCGGTGATGCCCGTTCCCTTAAGGGCAGAGATCTCGATGACGGGGCAGCCGAGCGCCTCCGACAGACCCTTGATGTCTATCTTGTCGCCGTTCTTTCTGACCACGTCCATCATGTTGACCGCCACAACGACCGGGATGCCGAGCTCCGTCAATTGCGTCGTAAGATAAAGGTTTCTCTCGAGGTTCGTTCCGTCGATTATGTTAAGTATGGCGTCCGGACGCTCTCCAACCAGATAATTTCTCGAGACGACCTCCTCAAGCGTGTACGGTGATAAAGAATAAATACCGGGTAAGTCCATTATGATAACGTCGTCGTGACGCTTGAGCTTACCTTCCTTTTTCTCCACGGTAACTCCGGGCCAGTTTCCTACGAACTGATTCGATCCGGTAAGCGCGTTAAACAGCGTCGTTTTACCGCAGTTGGGGTTGCCCGCCAGGGCTATTTTAATTCCCATGCTATTGCCTTTTTGCCTTTCTTCAATATTTTCGGTTAGCGTGCGCTAACTCGTACTCTTAAATTAAAGTCCGCCTGATCCGAACGGACTTTATTCCTCTACCTCGATCATCTCGGCGTCGGCCTTTCTTATAGAAAGCTCGTAGCCTCTGACCGTGAGCTCGATGGGATCACCGAGCGGCGCAACCTTTCGCACCTTGACCTCGACACCTTTGGTTATACCCATATCCATGATGCGGCGTTTTACCGCTCCCTCACCGTGGAGCCTTGCCACCTTTGCGGTGTCGCCGATCTTGACTTCCTTCAAGGTTCGCATCAAAATACTCCTTTCCGAAAATTATATTTTTAAAATTAAACCATTATCTTTTGTGCCATCTCGCGACTGATCGCAATGCGCGTTTCCTTGACATTGACTATCACGTTGCCCGCGATCGCCGAAATGATCTTAACGGAGGCTCCCGGGGCAAATCCGAGATCCTCGAGATGCTTCTTCACGGCAGGTGAGCCGCCGACGCGCAATATTATGTTTTCTTCTCCGATGTCGGCAAGTGTGAGAGGCATCATTTTGCTTTCCCCCGTTTTTGTTTCTCTTTTTCGCTTTCGGCTTCCCCGTCGGTCGCTGTCGGCCTTTTCCGTAAATCGTTTAAGCTTCGTTTACTTAACCGGAGTCCGTTTCCCGCGCTCCGATCATTCTCTCGCCGTTTTTTGCCCGACATTTGTCCGCGAGCATTTGCTCGGTCGGATTCCGGCAACCGTCGGTTGCTTTCGTCTCTGTTAACTCAAATACTTATCGAACTCCGATTGCTTTCTTTGATCGAATAATTATTCGCTTCTCTCGGCTCCGACGCTTATCCGTCGCAATTTGCTTTTCGCGATCCTCTGCAAAATTATAAATCCGCCGATTGCCTTTTGCTTTTCCTTGGCAGGATCTTCGTCCGTTATCAACCGCTTTTATCTTAATTTCAGACCGTTTTCGAGGTTAGCCGTTGCTAACCTGATAATATAATACAAAATTTCGACGAAAATGTCAATACCTTTTTTCAAAAAAATTCATATTTTTTAAAACTTTGTTTATTTTGCATGTTTCTTTTGGTTAGCCTGCGCTAACTTTGTGCGCTTTTTAATCCATGCATGACGCAAGTCTAATTTAACCGCTCCGTACCCCGCCGCACCCCAAAGAGTGTCATCCTGAGTGAAAATCGGCGCACGCGCCGATTGGAGAACCGAACCCGCAGGGCAATGCATTAAAGAGCGGTCATCCTGAGCAAGAGACGGAGTCTCGCGCCGAACCCCGCATGGGGCGATGCGGAGCGGATGTCCGCATCGGGATCTCGTTCCCTCTTCGGTACGTCGGTCACACACACCGTCGCGTCAAAGACTGTGTCATCCTGAGCAAGAGACGAAGTCTCGCGCCGAACCCCGCAGGGGCGATGCGGAGCGAATGTCCGCATCGGGATCTCGTTCCCCTTTTGTTATGCTCATTACACCCTAATTCTTTACTCCCTTCTCCGCCGAGATTCCGCCTTCGCTGTCGCTCGGCGCTGCTGACGCAGTTCGGCTCCGCGCGGCCGTTACACGCGCTCGCTCAGAATGACACGGCGGGGCCACTCGGCACAAAAGACTCTGTCATCCTGAGCAAGAGGCGAAAGCCTCGCACCGAACCCCATAGGGGCGATGCGGAGCGAATGTCCGCATCGGGATCTCGTTCCCCTTTCGGTATGTCGGTCATACGCACCAAGCGCCGAGCCCAAAAGACCCTGTCATCCTGAGCGAAAGGCGAAGCCTGTAGCCGAACCCGGAGGGCGGCAGGCGCCCTCGCGCCTTGCCGGGATCTCGTTCCCTCTTCGGTACGTTCGTCATACGCACTAACAAAAATCTCGCTCCCCCTTTTTTTACGTCCGTCAAACAAAAAAGTTCAAGAAACATTTCTATCTCTTGAACTTTTATACGAATCGATCTTTAAGCACCCTCCCTCGACCCATTGTAAAGCCGATCGCTTATTTTCATCGATATTCTGTTAGTCAGCGTTATGACAACCTCAATATCTGTGCCGTCATCCAGTGTGCAAGACAGCGGTATGGCAACATGACTTACTATCGTATTATGCTCGTCATATTTTATCCCGTTGACCTTTATGTAATGATGAAACCATCCCGCATAAACAACTATGTCATTACCGTTATAGTAGTACTCCCTGCATGACAGCAAAAGCGAGGCAATAAAAAACACGAGTGCGATAATGGCGACAAAGAGCATCACGCCCTCCAACGGCTCATAATCAAATGTATTAACATCATAGCTTACTATATAGTAGCTGTCAACATTTCCGTCAATAAAGAAAGTTGTTGTGGCAATATTATCGTCATCGCAAAAAAACCAGCTGCTTTCACTTGATAGCAATTTGTCGCTTTTGTCATAAAACTCGACACAAATACTGCCGTTACATTTACGGTCGAATGCGGTCACTATTTCACACTGTGTTCTGTCGCTATACTCATAATATTCAATTATATAGCAGGCAGAATCAGTCATCTCGTATTTTTCTTCCGGTATGTTTAATATACTTACATATAATATGATGGCACACACAAGCAATGCGAAGCATATTATCCTATAGATAAGCATTTTTTTCTTTTCGTACAGCATAAAGGCCTCCAAAAATCCGAAGCTTCGTTAATCAAAAAAATTTTCTTGCAAATTCTTTTCCGGTTCGTTTAATTCTTTCGGTTTAGCTTCCGTATTCGGTAGATTAAAATCATCTTTTTTCGTTTTCGTATAAAGTCTATTGTTAATCTTCAGCGATATTCTGTAGGTCAGTGTTATACAAACCTTAACATCCGTACCGTCATCCAATGTGCAGGACAGCGGTATGGCAACATAACTTACTAACGTATTATGCTCGTCATATTTTATTCCGTTGACCTTTATGTAATGATGAAACCACCCCGCATAAACAACTATGTCATTACCGTTATAGTAGTACTCCCTGCATGACAGTAAAAGCGAAGCAATAAAAAACGCTAAGCCAACAATTCCGCCACCTATGAACAACGAGATCACAAACAAAACCCCAAATACCAGCCTGTAAATAAGCAGTTTTTTCTTTTCGTACAGCATAAAATCTCCTCCTCAAAAATAAAAAAGCGTGTCTCATTGAGAAACACGCCGAAAAACGCACCTCTCAATGTTGCGACACATTTCCTAATATTAAGGAGAGAGCATACATTTTTGCCGATAGTATACCCTTAACATTAGGATTATTCAAATGTGTCGCAATGCTATTATACCATATTCTGCAAGCAAAAGCAATAAATTCCGAAAGGTAAATTGTTACAAATTTGTGAATTTTAAAACGAGCGGCGGTTTTCATTTTTTAAGCTATACGGTTCGGAGTCAAAGCAAGCATCGAAGGCCCGGAGAATAAAAAGAAATGCGCCGCACAAAATATGCGGCACAAACAGCTTTACGGAAAGTTATTTTGAGAGAAGCTCCGCCCGCGCGCATTCGAGCTTAAATCTCCGCTCCCCTCAGCGTCAAAACGGCATTATCGGTTGAAAGCAAAAAAGCCCGACTCCTTCATTATCACTAATGAATCAAGTCAGGCTTTAAGTGCCTTTCAGCTATGTCTCATAAGCAAATACTCGATGGAAGCTTTTATGGGCAACATCTCGTGATTTGAACATTTTAGGACCTTTCAATACATGCAAGGCAAACCTGTTGACAAATATATTCGAATATAAGGTGCATCTACTGTTTTTTCGGTTAAATCATTAAAAAAATGCGCTTAAAACAGATCAAATCTATTTTAAGCGCAAACTCTGGTGCACCTCCAGGGATTCGAACCCTGGACCCACTGATTAAGAGTCAGTTGCTCTACCAACTGAGCTAGAGGTGCAAAAATAATATTTTCAATGTGAACAAACGCCCACAGGAAACCGAATAAGGAAAAAGCG